>CANJZW010000018.1 GCA_947479475.1 Chthoniobacteraceae bacterium | reverse complement strand
CTCAGTGGACTCAGTGGACTCAGTGGACTCAGTGGACTCAGTGGACTCAGTGGACTCAGTGGACTCAGTGGACTCAGTGGACTCAGTGGACTCAGTGGACTCAGTGGACTCAAACGACTCAGCGGACTCAACCGACTCAACGGACGGCTCGCCTTGGGTGACGGGTGCACCAAGAAGCCCTGCCACCTCCATCTGCACTTCTGCGATTTGGTCCAGACGCAGTTGAGGGTCTGGAATCACGAGTGCTTCACCGGTTTTCGGAAACTGATAGATGCGCAGGAGCGTGCCATCCTCGGCGCGTGCGGTCTCGACCTCTTTGATGGTGCGCTTGCGCTCCAACATCACCGCGAGAATATAGCGAACATTGCGCAGTTTCGGATTCGGGTCCGCCATGTAGAGGCGCAGCAGTTGTTCGGCGGTCTGTTTGCCCAAGGCTTCCTGGGGCTTGGCCGGGGTGGGTTCAAACTTTGCGCGCCAGTGGGAGAAGGCAGCTGGAGCGTCAGCAGGGCGTTCCCGGAAGGCGGTTTCACAGAGGTCTTCCCTCCGCAAGCCTGCTGTTTCTTGGAATAGGAGGGTATGAAAAACTTCGCCTGCTGTGAAGGGAGCTTGCGTGGTGGTGCACAGCTCGCTGCGTGTTTGAATCGTCCAGTCTTGGTTCATGTGACAAAGGAGGCGGGCCTAGGCCTTTCTCAAAAAAAGGCTTGCGATGTCCCGGTTGGAGGAGCGCAGCCAGAAAAGAAATACGCCGATGCCAAAAAAGATGCCCTGAGGTATCCAGGCCGCCAGTTCTGGGGGAAGACGGCCCGCCTTACCAAGGGCAAGAAAGAGACTGCGGCTCATTAACATGAAAAAGAACAGGAGGATGGCGAGGCCGGCGCTCGAGAGGGACCCTCGGCGGGAGAAGACAATGCTCAAAGGCGCTGCAAGGAAAACGACGACGAGGCAGGACCAGGGCATCGCCCAGCGGTCGCCGAGGGTGGTCCGGAAGGGAGCGAGTTGGACCTCTGGAAAGTCGTGGTTGTTGACCAAATACTCCTCCAGTTCGGGGGTCGTGAGTTGCTGGGAGTCCAACCGGGAGGAGGCGATGCGCCACGGGGTTTCAAGCCAGTTCTCTAAAAAGCGCTGCCCCTGTTCCTCAAAGTTGTCGATTTTAAGCACTTCACCCTCGGCATTGAAGTCGACGATCATGCCCCTCTGCAGCGTCCACCGGCGCGTGGCGGGATCGTGGATGGCCTTGGCTGCATACCATTTCCGTGTGATATTTCCCTGCTCGTCCTGCTGCAGGATCTGAACGCCCTCCATCACCGAACTGCTGGGCCGCAGGCGACGCACAAACCAGGTTCTTCCACTGAGGCGATCCCGGAAAAGGTGGCCGTCCACCTGATCACGGGGAGCGCTTTGCTTGCTGGAGCGGCGGATGTCTTCGAGGGCGGCACGTTTGGCGGCCTCGGCCCGTGGGGCGAGCTGGTAGTTCAGCCACAAACAGATTCCCGACATGCCCACGCCCACTAAAAACAGCGGAAGAAGAACGCGCCCAAGACTGCGTCCCGAGGAGAGCATCGAGATGATTTCGTTGCTGCGAGACATCCGGCTGCAGCAGAAGAGGAGGGCGAGCAGGATGGCGATGGGGAGGGCGATGAGGAGGATCTGGGGCAGTTGAAGCAGGTAAAACATGCCGACCTGGGCTGGGGCAGCGCCGTTTCTAAAAAAGTCGGCCCCATGATCGCTGAGGTCAAAAATGAGCCAGATGCCCAGGAATGCGCCCACCGCCAGCAGGAAGGGTTCTGCAAAGTTACGAAACAGATAACGGTCAAGGAGGGACATCGGAGAGATTAGACTAGCGGCAGGTTCGCACAGGGTGAACCGCAAAGAAAACAAAGAGGAGCGGGAAAAATGCCGCCGCTTGTGATAAGGAAGAGCATAGTCGATTCGTGCGTCCAAGCGCGTATAGATACCCCATCTGATCCACAGGCATGATTTCGCTCTCTGAAAACTCCGGCTCCACATTCGTTGAGCGCGTGCACGCCTTTTTTACGCCGGAGGGGGAGCTGGGGAAGGTCAAAAACTTTGAATTCCGCGAGGAGCAACAAACGATGGCGGTGGCCGTGGCGGATGCTCTGGAAAACGGACGGCACCTCGTGGTGGAGGCGGGGACGGGTGTGGGCAAGTCGCTGGCCTATCTGGTGCCCGCTGTGCTGTGGGCGGTGGAAAACAAAAAAAAGGCGGTGATATCCACCTGCACCATCAACCTTCAAGAGCAGTTGGTGCTCAAGGATCTGCCGGTGCTTCAAAAAATTCTCACGCAAGAGTTCGACGTGATTCTCTGGAAGGGGCGCGGAAACTACCTCTGCCCGATGCGCCTGCAGAGGGCCATCGCCCAGGCCGACGGGCTATTCACCTCGCCCGAACGCGCGGAACTGGAGCGCCTGCGCGTCTGGTCCGAACGCACCGAGGATGGAACCCTTTCCGACCTCGCCGTCGAGCCGGACAGCCGCGTATGGGCGGAAGTTTGCTCGGAAGCACACATTTGCACCGCCAAAAGCTGCGGCTCCAACCTGCGTTGCTTCTATCAACAGGCCCGCAAGCGCCTGCTTTCGGCAGACGTGGTGGTCATGAATCACACGCTTTTTTTCCTTAACATCGCCAACCAGGGCGACGAAGACGACGAGAGCTCAGGCTACCTCTTTGGAAACGATTTCGTGATTTTTGACGAGGCCCACACCGTCGAGGGTATCGCAGCACGCCAGCTGGGGATGGCGGTTTCCCAATACGGCCTGAGACAGGCGCTTCAGAGACTTTACAACCCGAAAACCAAAAAAGGGCTCTTCCAGGTCCTGCGCCAGCCCGATGCTGTGCGCGACATCACCGGGCTTCTGGAGCGAGTGGACGAGTTTTTTGAGCGCGTCAGCGAACGGGGCGAGTTTTCTGAAAAAAAGAAAGAAATCCGCGTCCGGCAGGCGGACTGGGTGCAGGACACCCTGACCGAGCCGCTCATGGCGCTGCAAACACGCGTCGTCCAGCTTGTGCGCGAGCAAGAAGACGAGGTGCTCAAGGGTGAAATGCAGGATCTGGGACGGCGCATTCGCGATGCCCGGGCGGCGCTGGCTTCCTTCCTGAAACTCGAGTCAGACAATTTTGTCTATTGGGTGGAACAAACGGGCCGCACCCAACGGCTCTATTCCCTGAATGCCGCGCCGGTGGATGTTGCGCCCTACCTGCGTGCGATGTTGTTCCGCCCGGGTCGCACCTGCATCATGGCGAGTGCGACGCTTTCCACGGGTAACGAGGCGCTGGAGTATTTTCGCAACAGGGTGGGAGCGATGGAGGTGGAGGCGCTCCAAATCGGGAGTCCCTTTGATTACGAGCGGCAGATGAAGCTCTATGTGGTCAGGAAACTACCCGATCCCAAAGAGACCGAACCTTACGAAAAGGCGCTGGCGCAATGGATCGAACATTTCATCCAGCAAACGCAGGGCCGCGCCTTTGTTCTGTTCACTAGCTACAAAACGATGCAGGCCCTCGCCTCCGCGATGCGCGAACGCCTCGACGAACTGGACTACAAGCTTCTCGTACAAGGCGAAGGAATGCCGCGACACCAACTCGTCGCCGAATTTAAAAAGGACCAGCGGCACGTTTTGTTTGGGACGGAGAGCTTCTGGAGCGGCGTGGACGTGCCCGGAGCCGCCCTCAGCAATGTGATTATCACCCGCCTGCCTTTTGCCGTGCCAGACCATCCTTTGGTGGAGGCGCGCCTGCAGCAAATCGAGGCGCAGGGGGGCGATTCCTTTTCCGGCTACTCCCTTCCCGAAGCCGTCCTCAAGTTGCGGCAGGGGGTCGGCCGCCTCATCCGCACCAAGTCGGATTCTGGGATTGTTGTGATCTTGGATCCCCGCATTTTGAGCAAGGGTTACGGGCGGATGTTTCTCAACGCCCTCCCAAAGTGTCCCGTGGAGGTGGTGTAGCTTTCCTTTTTTCAAGAGGGACCACCCTGGTAAAAATCGCCCGGCGTCGAGCCCGCGTGTCCCCCGCCCGGGGTAAGGTCCGGTTAAACCGCGGGACCTTCTGGTTGAAAGGCGGGAGGCCTCAAAAAATCGTGGGCTTGCCTTCCTGCATCCAGACGATGTGTTCCTCCATTTGGCGGCTGAAAGCGGCGGCGAGGAGCCTGCGGGGAGGCTCGTCGAGGGGTTCGTAGGAGAGGCGGAACGTGCCGTAATGCATGGGCACCATGACTTTCGCTTTCAGAGCAAGAAAGGCGTCCAGCGCCTCCTCCGGGTTCATATGAACCGCCCGCAGGCTGGGAGGATCGTACGCTCCGATGGGCAGCAGGGCCACGTCCACGGGAAAGCGGCGGCCTATTTCCTCGAACCCTTCAAAATAGGCGGTGTCGCCACAATGATAGATGACGCGCCCGCCAACCTCGATGATGAAACCGCCAAAGCCTCGGTGGGAGTCGTGCAGGAGGCGGGCTCCCCAGTGGCGGCAGGGGGTGAGGGTGACACGCAACGGGCCGCACTCGTAGGTTTCCCAATACTGGAGCTCCTGCACGATGCGAAAGCCGAGGTCATGCACCAGATCACCAACTTCAAAAGGGACCACCACGGGCTGGTTCGCTGCGACGCCCCGCAAGGTGCGGCGGTCGAGGTGGTCGAAGTGGGCGTGTGTGATCAAAACCAAATCGATTCCGGGCAGTGCGTCCAAGGCGATCCCAGGGCTTCGCATCCTTTTGATGCCCTTGATCCAGTTGCTCCAATTCGGGTCGATGAGCACATTCAACCCTTCCGCCTGCAGGAGAAAGGAGGCGTGACCGATCCAAGTCAGGGCGATTTCACCCACCGCCAGACTCGGCCATTTAGGGCTCTGGGAGACGTCCTCGCGTCTGGAGAAAAGGGAAGGCAGGAGAATTTCGGTGACAGGGTTGCGTTTAGTCCACCCGGCGCCGGGGGCGAGCTTCACGCGTTCGGCCGTTGGTTCCGCCGTCGGAAATGCCGCTCGTTTTTTGGGGTGCAGTCCCCCCAAACCAGTTGATTTGCGGATTTCCGCCGTAGACCCTTTTCGTGCTGGGATAGCCACAGGCTGCCACCTTAAACCACGCTTTTCACCTTCGCAAAAGGAAACGCGTCGACCCGGTTTGCCGGAGGCGGATTTGAACCCGGCTCGGGACGGAACTCAATCGCTGCACCGGTGCGATTGACAGTGCGTCCCCTTCTCTTAAAGAGTGGGCGGCATGACACCCCCCATAGTCGGACGTCGCGTCTTTTTACAGTCGGTCGGCGGTGCCTTGATGGCATCGGCAATTACGCCCAGATCCCTCTATGGTTCAGCGGAAACCGTGTCCCCTGTTCCCTCTGCCGAAGGCACTGCCCGGATCACGTTCATGGAGCCCGCCGAGGTGCTCATCTGCGGAAGCACCCTCTTCGCCTGCCAACTCGCTCTGGACTCCGCAAAACGGGGTAAAAAAACGGTTTTGGTGATGGATCGCGTGAACCCGTTTTACGAGGGCATCGCCTGCCTGCGCCCCTGGGTTTCCAACGAAGATGCGGACAAATTTCCCTCCGTCGTGCGCGGCGTTTTGAATGCAGCCACCAGCGAGACCAAAGAAGGCCGCACGTATTTCAACGCCTCAAAAGCGGCTCTAGAAATCGAAGACCAATTGAGCGAAGCGGGCGTCCGCTTTCTGTACAACGCCTCCGTCGCGGGCGCGCTCGGGCACGAGGGACGCCTTGCGGGCGTGGTTTTTGGAGGCAAGACAGGCTTGTTTGCGCTCGAGAGTGAGTTGGTGGTGGACGCCACCCTCGAAGCCACCGTCGCCCGCGCCGCCGGCGTTCCCTCGACCCCCGCTTCCGGACCCAGGCGGTTCCACTACGTGGCGGACCTTGCGGCGCCGGCGCCGGCGCGGTCCATTTCCTACACGGCATCCAACGGAGCGAGGGTCTCCGTTGAAATCCACCACTACTTCGCCTGTTTTGATCTCGTCCTCGACTCCAGCACCCAGGGGCCTTTTGCGATGTCGGAGGACTTCAGCCAGATCTACGCCGCCGTCCTGGAGATGCCTTGGAATTCCGGCGAAAAACGGTTTCGCGGCGGGGACGGTTTTTTAACCAGTGGTCTGGACCACCTCGCGGTGAAAAACGGACGCGCAGAGGGGTTTGAAAACCTGTGTATTTTCGGCCCAAAAGGGGTGGATTTGAACCAGGACGGTTCGCTCATCCTCAAGGATTGGAGGGCTTTGTTCACTGCCTTTCCAGACGCCTTGGAGCGGGTTACCTCCACCCGGCAGGCGCTTAAACAGCCCCGCCCTCTCTACGATTTTTTGAACCTCGGCATCGCCCGGGACGAAGCGGCCGAAGCGGGTGTGGCCCATCAGTTTTTTGACCACGGTTTCGATGAACCGGGGACGACGCTGGAGACCGTCCGCTTCCATCCCCCGGCGGCCGCCCTGAAGACAGACGTCCTGGTCACAGGTGGCGGCACTAGTGGAAATGCGGCCTCCTACGCCTGCGCCTCGCTCGGGCTGCAAACGGTGTGCCTCGAACGGGGGTTCGAACTCGGGGGGGCCAACACCATCGGAGGCGTTACCAACCTTTGGTATGGAAAACGCACGAAAGCGTTCGACGATTATTATGAGGCGATGGAGGCTAAAAACAACGGCCTGAACGCGCCCGGGTTTTACAAAGGCATTCGAAAGGCGGGGGCGCGGGTTCTTTTCGGCTGCGCCATCACCGGGGTCGCCCAGCGTGGCCGAACTGTGCGCAGTCTTTACGTGATCACCCCGTTCGGCCTCACCGCCGTGCAGGCTCCCCGCTACATCGATGCCACGGGCGATGGCGCGCTCGCCGCCTGGGCCGGCTGCGGATACACCTTCGGGGGAGAACACGACGAACTCACGCTTTGGGCCTCGTTCGCAGGCTACAAGCCGGGGCGGGGCGAGGCGCTGCGCCCCTTCCTTTCACCCTGCGACGAACGAAGCCCCCTGGACACGACGCGGTTCATCTTGTCCATGCGGCGCAACAGCAAAATTTCCCTCGATCAAGTGCACGTGCCGCCGCCGTTCTACCTTGCTCCCCGGGAGTCGCGGCACATCCGCGGTGGAAAAACGCTCACCTTTTTGGATCTGCTAGCCGGGCGGCGTTTCAAAGATGGCGTGTTCCGCGTGGAATCCAACCCGGACATCAAGGGACTGGCCACGAGTGACGCGGCCAAAGCCGGCTTTATTCCCACGAACTGGAAGGCTCTTTACCAGGCAACGGTTCCGTATTCGGCGATGATCCCCGTCAGTCTCGACAATGTCATTATCGCTGGAAAAGCCTATTCGGTGACGCACGACGCGCTCTCCGCGGCCCGTATGCAGCGGGACCTTTGCGTGATGGGCATGGTGGCCGGACACGCCGTGCGCCTAGCCGTGGACTCCGGGACTTTGCTCCGCGACATTCCCGTTCCTGCACTCCAAAAGACGCTCATGAGCAAGGGTATGCTCAAAGCCACGGATCTTGCGGACGACGACTTCGGCTTCGGCCTCAGCCCGGAGGATATCGCCAAAAAAGTCGCCTCCTCCACCGACATGGACGCCTGCCTGCCCGCCTCGGCGATGTTGTGCCTCCTGCCGCGCGCGCAGGCGTTGGCCGCGCTCGAGCCTTTCGCCTCCTTATCTCAGCCGAGCGTCCAAAGGGTGCTGTGTTTTCTCGGGAGTGCGAAGGGAACAGATGTTTATGTGCAGCAAGTCGAGCAGGCGCTGCTGGAAGCGGAACTCTCCACTGAATTGTTTGGCGGTGTGGGGACCAAACACCTCATGCCCGACCAAGGCTACGCCCCCGTCGCAGCGTTGATGCTGGGAAGCCTTTGTCACGTCCGCGACCCGCGCGCCGTTCCGTTGCTGACTAAACTCGCTGGAAGATTGGCAGTGGAACCCAAAGATTTGAGGCCCGGTTGGGGCTATTTTTACAGTCTCTCCTGCGGGTTCGAACGCCTCGCCTGCCTTGAGGGGCGCCGCCCGCTCAAACAGGTGCTCGCAGCGCCCTTTTTCGCGGGTCACGTAATCACCCGCGCCGGGGATATTCGGGGCTGCCACAATACGGTGGGCGAGCGTATGGCCTATCTTCAAATGGCCTTGTACAGGGCCCTGACGCGCTGCGGAGATCCCGAGGGCGCACTGGGCCTTTGCGGCTTTCTCAATGAAGCGCGCGTCTGTCTCGCGCGCGCAGCCCGTGCGGAACTCGTTATCGCCACTGGGCAGAACTTTGGGTTTCAGGCGGAAGCCTGGCGGGAATGGATCCGCAAAAACGGACAAACGCTGAAGGCCAACCCCCTCACAACCGCCTTTGCATGAGTGAGCCCAGCTCGCCACTCGCAGCAAGGCGCAGCGTCCTGGTTTGGGATCTCCCGGCCCGCATCAGTCACTGGGGGTTTTCCCTCAGTCTGACGGCGTCTCTCCTGATCGCTTTCCGCTCGGACCCGGAAAGCGCGATTTTCAAATACCATATTCTTGCGGGGATGCTGTCCGGTTGGTTTTTGGGACTGCGCCTGGTGTTAGGTTTGGTGGGCTCTGCACCGATGCGCTGGGGCTGTTTTTTTCAAACGTTGACCCAGATACGGACCTACTTGGGCGAGATATGGGCGTGGAGGGCGGTGGATCACTTTGGACTGAACCCCGGTTCGGCATGGTTTGCGCTGCTGCTCTACCTCCTTGTCCCGTTGGTCGTTTACACGGGTTTCGTCGCCGAATGGGTCGAAACTTGGCATGGGCGCCTGTCCTACGGTTGCCTGTTTTTGATCGGTATTCATCTACTCGGGTTGGCGGCGCACGCGCTGCGGCATCGGGAAGCGAGCCCTCTGGCCATGGTCCATGGCCGCGCAAAAGGCGCCAGCTTTGACGGCTTAACGACGCCGAACACGGGCGCAGGGATCCTTCTCCTGCTACTCGGCCTAGCCGTTGCAGGGCTCCTGTGCCGTTACTTTGACGAGGCGACTTCCCTGTTACAGATTCCGTATCTGCCGGAAATTTCGTTTCCGTTGATTCAAAAAGGGTAGGGTCGCACGGAAAAGGCCGAGAACCCAGGCGGCCGCCGGTTCTTCACGCTGCCCGCCGTCGTTTCACAGCGCCCGCCGTCGTATAATTCAGGTGCCGGTTTAAAAATCCTCCCGTTCCACGCGCCATCGGGTTTCGGGGTAAAGATTGATGGAGTCGGAATCGATTTCAAAGCCGCAAGATTCCAGAAGGAATGCGACGCCTTCTTTGGAATGCATCGTTTCGCGCAGGCTGCGGGCGAAGAGCTCGACGTATTCCTTGTAACTGTCCAAGGCCAACGCCCCATCGGAGACGTATTTGGCGAGTTCGGCGTCATGGCTGTCGATGAGTTCCATGAGAGCTTTGCGCAGGCGCAACCGCATCACGGGGTCCACCACCAGCCGGAATGGGTTGGCAGAGGGATCCGAGGGCACAGGGTCCTTGGATATCTCGAAGGGCAGCGTGGCTAAATTATAGGTGGATAAGGCGTCGTCTTCCATGGTAGGGGCTCCTAGGAGGAGCTTACCTCACCCGAGGCGGTCTGCAAGCGGAGCGAATCGGCATTGCGCGCACAAGCTCCCTTTTCTTTAGGGGCTCCCATGCGCTACGGTTCTCGGATGCCGCTTGAACCGCCCGAATTACTCGCCCCCGCCGGCAACTGGGAGTGCGTGCGTGCCGCTGTTGCCAACGGGGCGGACGCTGTTTTTTTCGGGCTGCCGCGTTTCAATGCCCGGATGCGTGCCGACAACTTTTCAGAAGCAGACCTGCCCGAAGTGGTCCGTTTTTGCCATCGCGCTGGGGTGCGCGCGTACGTGACCTTTAACACGCTGGTTTTCACCGGGGAACTGGATGCCGCCGCCGACACTCTGCGCCTGCTCAGCCGCAGCGGGGTGGACGCCATCATCGTGCAAGATGTGGGCCTGGTCCGGCTGGCTGGCCAAATCGTCCCCGACCTGCGCATCCACGCTTCCACACAAATGACGCTAACCTCACCCGAGGGCGTCCGTTTTGCAGGCGCCCTGGGCGTCAAACGCGTGGTGCTGGGGAGGGAGGTGTCCCTGCGGGAATTGGAGCGGTTCGACACGGAGGCGGGGGGCGTTCCACTGGAGGTTTTTGTGCACGGCGCCCTTTGCGTGGCCTACTCGGGACAGTGTCTGACCAGCGAATCCCTGGGCCAGCGCAGCGCCAACCGCGGCGAGTGTGCGCAGGCCTGCCGGATGCCCTACGACCTGATTGTGGATGGTCAAAAACAGGACCTGGGCGACAAACGCTACCTGCTTTCGCCCCAAGATCTGGCGGCTGTGGACCACATCCCCGACCTGATTCGCGCCGGGGTGGTTTCCTTCAAAATCGAGGGCCGCCTCAAATCCCCGGAATACGTGGCGGCGGTGTGCCAGGTCTACCGCAAGGCCATCGACGCCGCCCTGGAGGGGGCGCCCGCCAAGGCCAGTGCGGAGGACCGCTATCAGTTGGAGATGTCGTTTTCGCGCGGTTTGTTTCATGGCTGGATGGAAGGGGTGGACCACCAGAGCCTTGTCCCGGCGCGGTTTGGGAAAAAGAGGGGGCCTTTTGCCGGGCGGCTTCAGAGGGTGGGGAAGGATTATGTCGAACTCGAGTCGGAAATCCCGCTCAAGCAGGGCGATGGAGTTGTTTTCGACACGGGCGGGGATACGAATGCAGAACAGGGCGGCCGCATTTATGAAATACGCGGCAAACAGTTGTTTTTTCAGCGGGGCCTTATCCAGTTCGGCCGTCTCAAACAGGGAGACCGCGTCTGGAAAACGGACGATCCCGCGTTGAACAAGCGTCTGCAGCAGTCGTACGCAGGGGCGATCAGCCCCAGAAAACGGACGCCCGTCCAGCTCCACGTGGGGGGCGGTGCTGGGGGGCCGCTTTGGGTAGAAGCCCTTTCAGAAACGGGGGCCCCGCTTGCCCGGGTCGAGTCGCAGGCACTCTTGCAGGAGGCCCGCAACGCGCCCCTCGCTCGCGAGCGTCTGGCGGAACATCTGGGCCGCTTCAGCGAGGCGCCCTACCAACTCGCCGGCATGGAAACCCAGTTCGAGGGCCCTGTCATTCTCCCGATTTCAGAGCTCAACCGGGTCAGGCGCTCGCTTGTGGACGCGCTTGAGGCTCAGGCCCGCCCTGCGCGTGCGGAGCGTCCGGGCGCGTGGCAAAGCCTGCTCACGCTGGAGGCTTCCCTGAAGCCGGCGCCCGAAAGCCCAAGGCTCACGCTTCTTTGCCGGACAACCGACCAGCTCGTGGCCGCCATTGAAGCCGGCGTGGAGCGCGTCTATCTGGATTTTGAAGACGTCCGCCGTTACAAAGAGGCCGTTGAAGAGGCGCGTAGTTTGTCCGGGCACACGCAAGTCTGGCTGGCCACGCCAAGAATCCAGAAGGCGGGGGAACAGGGCTTCTTCCGGCTGATTGAAAACGCGCTTCCTGACGGCGTTCTTGTCCGCAATTTAGGGGCACTGGATTTTTTCAGCCGTCCTGAAAACGGCATTCCCTTGCCGCTGGCGGGGGATTTTTCGCTGAACGTGTCAAACCCTCTCACGGCTCAGGAGTTTTTGGGCCGGGGCTTGGAAACCGTCACGGTTTCCTACGATTTGACTCTGGAGCAGGTTTTGGATCTCACCCGCGGAATGCCGGAGCGCCTGCGTGGAGGCCTGGAACTGACCCTGCATCAGCATATGCCTATGTTTCACATGGAACACTGTGTTTTCGCCGCTTTCATGTCGGAAGGCCGTTCCTTCCTCGACTGCGGCCGGCCTTGCGAAAAACACAAAGTCCACCTGAGGGACCGTGTCGGAATGGAGCACCCCCTGCGGGCTGATGCGGGCTGCCGCAACACGCTTTTCAACGCCGTCCCCCAGACTGGAGCCCAGTTTTTTGATCTTCTGGCGCAGGCTCAGATTAGGACGTTCCGGGTGGAGTTGCTGGAGGAAGACGGGCCTGAGTCCAAGCGGCTCATTGGCGCGTATCAGAGTTTGCTTGCCGGAGAACGGGATGGGGCCTCCTTGTGGCGCGAATTCCGTGCCCAGTCGCAACTGGGAGTGACCCAGGGAACGCTTGCCGCCCGGGAGCAATGAGCGCGATCCACCGTTAGCCTACGGCCTACAAGCGTTTTTCGTCTTGTTTCCTGAAGAGATTGGGTTGCGTGATGGGCCTCAAAGGCGAAAGACTGACACCTTGGACATTGGAGGTCCAAACCTGCATGAATCGGAAAAATCTTGTTACCCTTCTGAAGTTAACCGTGGTCATTTCCGCGCTGGTTTGGTTGCGCCGCCGAGTTGACTTTGCCGGGGTGGGGAGAGTTCTGGCAGGGGCCAACTTTTGGTATCTGGGGGCTGCAGTGCTTTTGAGCTGGATTCCCATTTTTGTCTCCAGCTTCCGCTGGCAGACGCTGCTCAAAACGCTTGGACTGACCCTCCCATTGAAGTCCCTGGCCTGCGTGACCCATATCGGGCAGTTTTTCGCCGTCCTCGTCCCCGGAGTGGCTGGCGACGATGGAACGCGTTTTTTTTACATCTCCCGTCTGGCGCCCGGCCGGGTGAAGCAGGCCTGTTCGACGGTGTTGCTGGACAGGGCCCTTGGATTCACCAGCCTTTTCATCCTGACGGCAGCGTGTATCCCGCTAAATTGGAGGCTTTTATCTGCACAGCCTTCCACCCGGTTGGTGGCGTTCGCATTTCTAGGCACGGGCGCTTTTCTTTTGTTGATGAGCCTCGTGTTTTTGAACTGTAAACAAACCTTTCTAGAACGCTCGTTTTCCGCTGTGAAAACGCGGTTTTCCTCCTCCGCCTGGGTTGGCGAGCTGATGGACGTTGCCTCCGCCTTTGCAGGCAACCGAGGCCGCCTGTGTTTGGTGGGCTTCGCCGCACTGGTTACGCAAATGGTCATTTGTTGTGCCTTTTGTTTGGCGGGTCACGCCGTCGGCATCCATTTGCCGGTCTGGGCATGGATGAGTTTTGTCCCGGTCATTCTTGTGGCAGGCGTTTTGCCCGTCACCTTCGCTGGCATCGGGGTGCGGGATTACCTCCTGTTTTTGTTTCTGGGAACTGCCGCGGGGGTGGGCGCTGGAGCCGATCAAATCGCCGCCCTATCGTTGCTGATGTTACTTTTCGCCCTCCTTCTGGCTGCTATCGGGGGGCTGGTTTACTTAGTTTACAAACCAAACAAACCCGCAAAGCACCTCGCTCCGGCCCAAGTCTGATTTTTGGAATCCACAATGGGTGCGTGTCTTGCCTTGCGTCTTCGGCGGAAATTCGCAGGCTGTTGGGGTGCGTGAATTCCAGCCTGAAACAGAATCTCTCGCGGGAGCGCTCTTGCTCGCGCATCCGAGTCTCCGCGATCCAAACTTTGATAAGACGGTCGTCTTTTTATCCATGCACGATGGTGAAAACGGCGCGTTCGGCGTGGTCTTGAACAGGCCCAGCGGCCGTCGTCTCAACGAACTCATGCCCAACCAGGATCTGGGTTCCCTGTCGATGGTGCCTGTTTATCTCGGTGGGCCCGTGGCCACCGACCAGCTTTTACTCGCCGCCTTTCGTTGGGAAGAAACCGCCGACGGCGGCGCCTGGACCTGGCGGCACGACCTCACCTTTGAAACCGCCTCCGAGGTGGTCCGCGAAGAAGGGACGATCCTGCGCGTCTTCGCGGGATATTCAGGGTGGGGCCAAGGCCAGTTGGAAAAGGAGCTCCGACTCAGCACCTGGATCGTTCATGCGCCGGACGATGCACTTCTGGAGCCAGACCTCGTGGGCGTTTTGTGGAAGGGTTTGGTGGGAACCCACGGCCCGGTGTTTCAATTTTTGATCACAGCCCCCGAAAACCTGGGTAACAACTGACCGCCCCCAGGGAGGTACTATCCCAGCCCTTGGGGAGGCACTATCTCCGGCTATCGGATCCAAAGATGCTCTTGGCTGTAATGGGCCGCCTTTTGACGTCCCCTCCAGGCCTTCCTTCGAATCGTCGTTGCGCGGCGCCTGAAGCCGGCGGTTGAGCGGACGCAGGGATACCGCTGGAGAGCTCCCCACCACGCGCCTCCCTGAGACACAAGCTTTCCACCCGCTGCGGCCTAGCAGAGCGCCATAGGCCTAAGACTTCCAGTCCAGAGCGCCTTTTTTGACCGCGTAAACGTATCCCAAGGTGAGGATGCCCACGAAGGAAAACATGCTCCAGAAGATGGAGGCGCCGTATTGAACAATGGCGTCCTTGTAGATGACGGCCCAAGGATACATGAAGACGATCTCCAGATCGAACAGGATGAAGAGCATCGCGACTAGGTAGAACTTCACGCTGAAACGAGGCTGGCTGCCAACTTCCGCGATCATCCCGCATTCGTAGGCGGTGTCCTTGGTGGCGTTGCGGCGGGTGGCTTTCCCCAGAATGAGGCTCACAACAAGCGCGCTACAGGCGAAGCCGATGGCGACCAGGACCTGCAGGAGAATGGGAAGATAATCCGTCTTCATGCGTAAAATGATTTTGAAAGGACCGCCCACCGCCGCCGGCTTTTCTCCGAGAATCTCGGAGGCCGGACAGAGAGAGGGCATTGGTCTGCCGCTGGAGGCCTCTTATGCTGACAACCAAGAACCAAGAACCAAGAACCAAGAACCAAGAACCAAGAACCAAGAACTCAGCAACTCAGCAATCCTTTAGGCTTCCACCGGCTGCGGAGCAGGGAGCGGAGGAGGAGTGGTTTGAAGGGTTGCAAGTTGCTTTGGAATGCCTTTGTACTTTTTGACATCCTTTTTAACCATGCCGCGCGACACTAGGTTTTGGAGCTTTTCGTAAGCCCGAAGCCGTAGCATTTCTTCGCCACCACTGGCGGCATTGCGCGCTTTAAGGCGCTCATAGACCTTGTCAAATAGATCTTTGAATTCGAAGCTGCTTCGGGAAGAAAGTACTGTCGCCAGTTCCTCTGTCACTAAGTCAGGCAACCGACGTGAGAACGCTGTCCTTTTCTGGATCGCCATAGGGAGAAGACTGTAGCACAGGTGGGGAGTTTCTCGAAGAAAATTTTCTCGCCCTTTTACTGAGCTGCGATTACCACGCCCCTGCGGCCCTCGCTTTACTCAATGCTTTCCAGCAGTTTAGCTCTCAATTCGGCCGCCCCCATTCCTTCCACGCGGACCACTTTATCTCGCGATTTACCTCCGGACACCAAAACGGCGGCCCGCAACGGAGCTCCCGCCTTCCCAGCGACAAACTCAAGGACCGAGGCGTTCGCCTTCCCTTCCAGCGCGGGGCTGGCGACCTTCAGCTTGATGGCATCGCCGTGCAGCCCCACCACCTCCGTTTTGCGGGCGTTTGGAATGATCCGCAGGCGCACACCCGTCAGGGCCGCTCCCAGGCCCGACCCACTCACGAACGGGGTTTGACGTACACTCCCAACAAGGGCCTCGGCGAGGGCTTGGCGGAAACAAAATCACTCACAAAACCTTCCTTCGATCGCAACTCCACGTGCCCGGCTCCGGGGCCGCCGTAAACCAGCACCGAACCGGGGGGCGCCTGATACGGGTCTGAAACAGCGAGTTTGCGGAAGCCGAAACTAGTCTGCAGCTCCACACCGGCCTCTTTGGCGAAGCGCGTCTTGGGGTACGAATCGATGATCTGGGCGCGAAGCAGGGCGGTTTTGACGTAGCGCCAGCAGCTGGCCTGCGAAGAGGCGGAAGCCCGCTCTGCCGCAATTTCCGCAGCTTCCATCATCCTTTTGTCGTACCTGAAGCTAGAAGATTGCGGCCCAAATAGGCTGCGAAGTTCTGGCCGCAGGGCCTGCGCCTCGTCCGGATTAAACAAAGAATAGCTGCCGAACGCCGCGGGGGCGTTCGCCAACAATACTAGAATGAGCAATTTCGAGATCAGACGCATGTCGTGTAAAAAACAGGCCGTCTGGGGGGACGGATCAACCAAAATACCGCTTCGGCGCAGGAGGTCAACCGTTTTAGACGTCCTTAAGCCGCACCGTCGGCTCTGCCTCAAGCCGTGAGGGCGGCTCTGTGTGGTCCGCCCACAGAAGGCGCAGGCTGTTGAGCACCACCAAAAGCGTGCTCCCCTCGTGCCCCATGACCCCCAGCGTCAGTGGAATGTGGCCGGCCAACGCAAAACCCACCAGAACCACAATCACCCCAAGCGAGATGGCAATGTTCTGCCGAATAATCCTCCGCGCCGCCACGCTGATGTCGAAAGCCTTCAGAAAGTTTTCCAACCGGTCGTGCATCAGGACGAGGTCCGCCTGTTCCAAGGCGGCATCCGAGCCCCGCGCCCCCATGGCGACCCCGACATGCGCGGCGGCCAGACTGGGCGAGTCGTTGATCCCGTCCCCGATCATGGCGGCGCGTTTACCCTCCTTGGCAAGCTCCACAATGTACTGGAGTTTTTCCTCGGGCCGCAGACCCGCGCGCACCTCCTGCACGGCCAGCGTGGCTTTCAAATGTTCGGCAGCCTCAGGCCGGTCGCCGGTCAGGACCACACTTCGAAGGCCGCGCGCATGCAGCGCCTCCACCACCGCGCGCGCGGCCGGGCGGATATCATCCCGCAACTTGAGCCGACCGGTTAGCCCGTCATAAGAGAGCCACACCTCTGAAAAACCGGCCTGCCCGGCGGCGTCCGCCGCTGCCTCCATCACCGCCACCTCGACCGACGTCCCTTCGAGAACCCAGCTCCTTTTCCCCAAACGAACCCGGGGGCTGCCGGCCCGCGCCTCCAAACCCAAACCTGTGACGGAGACAAATCCCGTCAGAACTCGCTCGGCCAGGGCGTGGGTTTTGCCGTAGCGAGTCACCGCGCGAGCGAGCGGGTGGGTGGAAAGCCGCTCCAACGCGTAGGCAAGCTCCGCAACCTCGCGTTCCCGACCCGCAGGGAAACTGGCCACCTCTTCCACTCGGAGCTCTCCTGTGGTGAGGGTTCCCGTCTTGTCCATCGCCACGATTTGGATCTCGGCCAGCTGCTCGACGGCCACGCCGCCCCGAAAGAGAATCCCACGGCGCGCTCCTGCCGCAATGGCGGCCAAAATTGCCGAGGGCACGGAAAGGACCAACGCGCACGGCGAGGCGACGACCAAAAGCGTCATCGCCTTATAAAAGGCGCTGCTTCCCGCCTCGCCCGACTCAAACGGAGGCCGCCCCAGCACCAGCCACCAGACGAAGAACATGATGGCTGTCAGGGCAAGGACCCCGAGGGTGTAACCACTCCCAAAACGATCTGTAAACTGCTGGGAAGGAGCTTTCTGCCGTTGCGCTTCCTGAATCAGCCGGATGATCCTCTGCAGAGCGCTCTCTTCGGCGGCGCGCGTCACCCCAACCTCCACAACCCCCCAAAGATTCAGCGTTCCCGCCAAAACGGGGTCGCCCCCGCGTTTTTCCACGGGAACAGCCTCCCCAGTGAGGGTGGATTCGTCCACGGCCGTCTCTCCACTGCGGATTTCGCCATCCACTGGGAAAAGGGTGCCGGGCCGGATACGCAGTCGCTGGCCGGGCTGCAACTGCTCCACCGGAACCTCGTGTTCGGAGCCGTCGGGCTGCAGAAGGGTCGCCGTTTTAGGGGCGGTCTTGATCAGGGAGCGGATTTCACGCTGGGTGCGTTCCATCGCGAAGTGCTCAAGGGCGCCGGCGAAGGAGAAGAGAAAGAGTAAAACGACGCCCTCGGTCCACTGTCCGATGGCGGCAGCCCCCAAGGCAACGGCGAGCATCAGGAAGTGAATATCCACTTTGCCCTCTCTGAATTTCTCCCAAGTTTCCTCCGCCGCAAACCAGCCGCCGGCGATAAAGGCTAGGAGGTAGAGGCCCAAAGAGGCCCGGTGCAAATCGTCCGAAAGCAGGGCGGCCGTAATCCCAAGCGCGCCGCAAAGGCCCGAGGCGCCAAGCTGCCAGCGCCATTCCCCCTGGTGATCGTGATCCAACTCCACTTCCCGTTGCGTCAGACGAAGCCAGCAGGTTCGACACTCCTTAGGATCAACGGGAGATACGGGACGGTTCATTGGGGGTATTGTGAACCGATGCGAGCCGGCTGCAACCCGAGTTTTCGGCTCCCTTTGCGATGGAATTACAGTAACGCTGCAAGCCGGCAGCCCCATGGACAACCGCCTAATTTCTCACAAGCTGCACTTTACGCTGGAATTCCAGCCTTCCTAGGGAACCTTAACCCTAACAAAAGACCCATGTCCCACGTCAGCCCTGAGCCCCGTTTTTCGTCCCGTCTTTTAAGATACGCCAGCCTCGTCCTTCTGGCTGGGTTCGGTTTGTGTCCGTTCGCGGGGGCGGCGACCATCGTGCTAGACCCCGGCCACGGAGGGCACGACCCGGGTGGAATCCCCGGCCAGAGAGTCGTCGAGAAGCGGGCGGCTCTGGATGTCGCGTTGCGCGTGCGAGCGAGGCTTCAGGCCGCGGGCCAAAAAGTCATCATGACGCGGTCTTCAGATGTGTTCGTGGAACTTTCCCAACGCGTGGCCACCGCCAGTCGCGCTCCGTCAAAAGCGGTTTTTGTGAGCATTCATTTTAATGCAGCGCCCAATTCGGGAGCGCACGGGATTGAGACCTACCACTTTGATCGCCGCAGCGCGCGCCTGGCCGCAGCCATCCACCAGCGGGTCGTCACGGCCACCGGGGAGGAGGACCGAGGCGTGAGGAAGGCTCGCTTTTACGTGTTGCGCTACAATCGGCGGGTCGCTGTGCTGGCAGAGCTCGGGTTTTTGACCAACGCGCAGGAGGGCGGACGGGTGGCCCGCTCGAGCGAATACCGGCAGAGGCTGGCCAATGCGGTTGCGAGCGGCGTCTTGGCCGTGGTGAGGTAGCGCCCAAGCCTCCGAGGAATCAGTCGGAAGCCCGGGTCCTTTCCCACCCTGAAAACAGGTCGCGCTTCGGGCGCCTTTGTTTCTTTCTCCGTTTCCCAGGCTCTCCCCCTGATTCCCATCGCACCTCTCCCCGCGGTTTTGCCTTTCTCCCAAGGGGACTTTGCCTATTTAGTACCCTTTCCAAACGCCATGCCGGACCGCACCTTTTTTACCACTGCCATCGACTACACCAATGCGGCCCCTCATATCGGGCACGCTTACGAGAAGGTGCTCACCGACGTCCTCGCCCGTTTCGAACGTCTGTGCCAGCGCCCCGTCTATTTCCTCACCGGCGTGGACCAGCATGGTCAAAAGGTCCAGCAATCTGCCGAAAAAGAAGGCCTCACCCCGCTGGAGTTTGCCGAACAGTGCACCGCCAAATTCCTCGCTCTCTGGAAAACTCTGGGAGTCGAGTTCGACGGCTGGGCGGCCACAACCCACCCCCTTCATAAACAGGCCGTCCAGCGCATCCTGCAACGCCTCTTTGAAGAAGGACAACTCTACAAACAAGGCCACCGCGGTTTCTACAGCGTCCGTCAGGAACAATTTCTCACAGACAAAGAACGCAACGAAGCCGGCGAGTTTGGTCCCGAGTGGGGGCAGGTCGTCGAACTGGAAGAAGAGAACTATTATTTCCGTCTCTCCGCCCACAAGGACTGGCTGCTCGCCTTCATCGACACCCACGAACACTTCGTCGTGCCAGCGTTCCGTCGTTTGGAATTGCGCAATGCCGTCGAACGCCTCTCCGGAGACCTGTGTATTTCACGCCCAAAAACGCGACTTTCTTGGGGGATAGAACTGCCCTTTGACTCCGAATTCGTCACCTACGTCTGGTTCGACGCCCTCATCAATTACATCTCCTTTGCCGGCTACCTTGCCGACCCAGACAGCGGCCTCCCCGAATTCCGCTCCCTTTGGCCCGCCAAGGCCCACGTGATCGGTAAGGATATTCTCATCCCGGCCCACGGTGTTTATTGGCCCATCATGCTCCACGCCCTCGGGTTTCCCGACGAAGAAATCCCCACCCTTCTGGTCCATGGCTGGTGGAATGTTTCCGGCTCCAAAATGAGCAAAAGCCTCGGCAATGCCGTCGACCCGGCCGCTCTCGCCGAACGGTATGGAGTGAGCGCCCTCCGCTACTACCTCATGGCCGACATCTCCACGGGGCGCGACGCCGATTTCTCCGAAGAGCGCCTCAGAATTCGCTTCAACGACGAGCTCGCCAACAACGTCGGCAACCTGCTCAACCGCTCCCTCAACATGGCGCACCGCTACCGACAGGGAGTCCTGCGCCGGGCCGCCACAACGGATGCCGATCTAATCGCGCTGGCCGATGGCGAGGCCCTAAAGGCAGTCGCCGACTACACGCAGGCGATGGAGCATTACCAAATTGATACCGCCCTCGAAGCCGCCGTGGGCCTGGCCCGCGCGTGCAACCAACTCATCGAGTCGTCCGCGCCATGGAAACTCGCCAAGGATCCGGAACAAGCCGGGCGGCTGGATGCCGTTCTCTACCACCTCGCGGAATCCCTGCGGCTGGTCGCGATCCTCCTCTCACCCGTTCTTCCCGAGGCAGCTCAGGGGATTCTGGCCCAGCTCAACGTGTCCGACGTCCCCCGTCTCACCGCCGCCGTCTGGGGCGGTCTTCCCGACGGCCACCTTTTGGGTACGCCCGTTCCCTTGTTCCCGCGTCTTGAGGCGCCGCCCACCGAGGCCGATTAAAACCCCCGGCCGTGTTTAACGCGATTTTCAAGGTCGTCGGTTCGATGGTGATCCGCCTTTTGCGGTACATCGGCCAACTCGCGTTTTTGGCCGGCGAAACGGCGACGTCCATCCGCGTCGCGCCCATGCGCTGGGCGCTCCTCTTCAAACAGGTGGCTGAAATCGGCTTCGGTTCTCAATTGGTGGTAGTGGTGACGGGAGCCTTCACGGGGGCAGTATTTTCGGCCCAGACGTACTTCCAGTTTCACCGGCTGGGAATGGACTCTGCCGTCGGGGCGGTTGTGGCGGTTTCGATGTTCCGTGAACTAGGCCCGGTACTCACGGCGCTGATGCTTTCGGGGCGGGTGGGTGCCTCCATCGCGGCCGAAATCGGCACGATGAAAGTGACCGAACAAATCGAGGCCCTCCGCTCCCTGGGGGTTCACCCGATCGACTACCTGATCGTCCCCCGGATCTTGGCGCTGCTAATTTCCACGCCGCTTCTGGTCGCAGAATGCGTGGGGCTCGGGATAGGCGCGGGCTACCTTGTGGCGACGAAAGTACTGGGCGTCTCCAAAGCCTACTACCTCACCAACATGCTCTCCTTCACCACGGGCCGCGACATCAAGATGGCCCTGATCAAGGGGATGGTTTTTGCCGGATTGATCGGGTTCATTGCCTGCGAGGAAGGCCTCAAAACGACCAACGGTGCCGCCGGCGTGGGCAAGGCTCCCACCCAGGCGGTCGTGATCGCTTCCCTGGTCATTCTCATCTCAAACTTCTTCCTTTCGTTTTTGCTCAACATCTTTTTCCCGGCGGGAGCCTACTGACCCATGATCGAGGTGTACGATTTGCACAAAACCCTCGGCACTCAGGAGGTGCTTTGCGGTATCAACCTAAGAGTCCACCAGGGCCACACCCACGTGATCCTCGGGCGGTCCGGCTCGGGCAAAAGCGTGCTGCTTAAACACCTCGTCGGCCTTTTCCAACCCGACTCCGGCAGGGTGCTCATTGATGGTGAAAACATCGCCGGCCTTAAAGAGCGCCAGCTCGGCCGTATTCGTAAAAAAGTGGGTATTCTTTTTCAAAGCGGCGCCCTCTTTGACTCGATGAACGTCGGCGAGAATATCGCCTTCCCTCTCCGCGAATCCGGCCTCAAAGACGAAGACCTCATTCAGGCAAAAGTGGCCGAGGCCCTCGAGATGGTCGACCTCGCGGGCGAACAGGAAAAGACCCCGGACAACCTCTCGGGCGGCATGCGCAAACGTGTCGGTCTCGCTCGCACCATCGTTTCCAAACCGGCCTGTATTTTATACGACGAACCCACCACAGGCCTCGACCCCATCGCAACCGACTCTATCAATCATTTGATTCGCCGCTTGCAAAAACGGCTTAAGGCCACTTCGGTCGTCGTCACCCATGATATGAAAACGGCTTTCCATACCGCCGACCGCATCGCCTTTTTACATGAAGGGCGGATTTATTTTGAAGGTTCGACGCAGGAATTACGCGACTCGACAGATCCCATCCTTGTGAACTTTATTGAAGGCCGCTCAGGAGAATCCGATTAAGTTATGTCCAAAGAACGCAAAGGCAGGACCGAAATGCTCGTCGGCCTGTTTCTATTATTGGGTTTCGCGGTTTTAGGGGCTTTGGTTATCACCTTTGGCAGGGTTAATACCGCCTTTGGTAAACCTTACGAACTCACCGTCATCTTCCAAAACGTCAGCGGCCTCTCCTCCGGCGCGGACGTCCTTCTGGCGGGTGCTAAGGTCGGCTTTATCTCCAATACTCCCCAGTTGTTGGGCGACTCCTACCGCGTCGCAGTAAAACTCAAGGTGCAGGAAAGCGTCAAAATCCCGCGCAAAAGCCGCTTCATCGTCGGCAGCGCAAACCTTCTCGGAGACAAATATATCGACGTCATCCCGGCCGCCGATATGGACCCCTCCGATGTCTGGCAACAAGGGGAGATTATCGAAGGCAGCCGAGCGGGCGGTTTTGAGGAACTCGCAACCCGGGGCGGCGAGGTCATGGACGAATTGGCCAAAAGTTTGAAACAAATTCAAACGCTCTCCACCACCATCAACGAACGTTTGCTCAATGAAACCAACGTGCAAAATCTCTCCGAAACTTTCGCCAATTTAAAAGAAACTTCGCTCGCTTTTAAAAAAGCCTCCCTCTCCCTCGATACCGTCATGCTCAAAGTCTCCGACGCCACGGACCGCGCCGGCAAGGCCGCGGATTCTTTGCAAAAAGTCACCAAAGGGGTCGCGGATGGCAAGGGAACCCTCGGCATCCTCCTGCACGACAAAGAAACCGGCGAAAACCTTAAGTCTCTCATTTACAACATGAAACGCTCCGGCATCTTGTTCTATAAAGACAAGCCCCTGCCTGAACCCGAGCCCAAGGCGCGCTGATCCACTCCCGCCGATAACCCCACACGGCCGCCCCATACGGCCACCCCACAAAGCCGCCACGCTCCTGCGATTCCGTAGGGGATGCCGCCGCCGTTTTCACCGCCGCCCCGCCCGCTTTTTGACGCCGCGTTGTGCGCCGCCTTCGGCGTCCTCCTCTGCGACCAAAGCCCGCTCCCTCCAGAAATCTGTCTGGGACTGTGCGCCGGGGCGGCAACCTACGCCCTCCTCAGGCCCGTTCGTTACGCCGCGCTGCTCCTCGTTTTCGCAGGCGCGGGAATGTTGCACCTCTGGCGGCATCCGCTCAGCCCATCCCGCGCAATCGCTACCCGCCTGAGTGAAAGGCAGACCGAGACGGTCGAACTTCAAGGCGAAGTCGAGGACATACCCCAAATCCAAGCGGCAACTCACCACTCCGAAGCCCCGCTTCTCCAGCGATGCACCTTCCACCTGCGCGTGCGCCTCGCCCAGCCCGCGGACGCCGCCCTTCCCGACACCCGGCTGCTCGTCCACTGGCGCGGCGTCGCTCCGGACTGCGGGGATCAAGTGTGGCTTCGGGCGGCGATTCACCGCATCCCGCCTCCGCGTAATCCAGGAGAGCGGGATAATGCGAACTTTCAGAGCCGCCAAAACGTGTGGGCGGAGGTTTTCATGCGTCATTCGTCTGAAGGAGGCGTCCTCAAAGCGGTGGGCTGGCGACTGCAAAGCTGGGCGGCACAGGTGAGGGAGGCCTTGGCCGCGCAGCTCCTCCGCGGCATCGAGGACCGCCGGGAAATACACGAACTCATCGTAAGCATGGTGTTTGGCATCCAAGGCCACGCGCTTCAAGAATCCCGTCCCTGGTTCCGTGACTCTGGGACCCTCCACCTTTTTGCCGTGAGCGGGCTCAACCTCTCAATGCTGGCCGGTTTTCTCGCCCTTTTACTCCGTCTAGTCGGCGCCGGGCCGCGTACGGCTTCCGTGGTGGCCCTCCCCTTGCTGGTGGGTTACGCCGTGGTAACCGGTCTTGGCGCGAGCTGCATGCGCGCGTTGTGTATGAGCCTGCTCTGGCTCGGGGTGGAATGGATCCACCGGCCGGCCGTCAGTTTGAACAGCCTCGGCGGCGCGGCGCTTTTGCTCCTTCTCGTGGATGGCAATTCTCTCTTTGAAGTGGGCTTCCAGCTTTCTTTTGGTTTGGTCCTGGCGCTGAACCTCATCGCCCAGCCCCTGACGCAATACCTTCGGAAAAAACTCGAACCCGATCTTCTCCTCCCAAAAAAACTCTGGAGCCTTCCACAACGGCGATGGCTCTTTTTCGGGGGGAAAGGGGCGGAGGCTCTCTCGACTGCCGTCGTTTGTTGGGGCGCGGGCTTGCCTTGGGGCCTCTTCGTTTTCCACCAAATCGCCCCCGTCTCCATCCTTGCCAACCTTGTCGCTGTCCCGTTGGCGTTTGTAAACATGGCTCTTGGTTTCCTGTCCCTTCTTTGTGCGCCCCTGGGCCCCGTGACTCCCGCGCTCAACCGCGCCAACGCTGCGTGCGCCTCGGTGCTGCTCCACTTTGTGCATTGGTCCAGCGGGTTACCCGGCGGCCACTGGCAAGTCGGCCTTCTCTGGAGGCAGACGCCCTCGCTGGTCGTATTTGATGTCGGTGAAGGCGGCGCCGTATTGGTGCGAGAAGGCCGCTGCCATTGGTTGCTGGATTGCGGCACGGGCGCCCAAGCCGCTCAAATCATCCTCCCCGCCCTCGGCCTCTACGGAATACGCACCCTGGACGGCCTTGCGCTCTCCCACGGCGATACCGCACACGTTGCCGGGGCGCAGGCCGTGTTTGAAACCCTGCCTCCCTCCGTGGTTGTGAAAACAGCGGGCAAGGACCGCTCCACACAGGTTAAAAAAACACTGCAAGGGCTGCTGGAGTCGGGAGGGAACATTTCCATCCTTCATGCTGGAATGCCACTTCCTTCATCCAACAACGTGGCCTGCGACGTTCTCTATCCACCCCCGGGCCACACCGCTTCAGTCGCCGACGACAACTGCCTTATCCTCCGTTGGTCCACACCTCAGTGGAGCATCCTGTACACAGCCGACGCCGGGTTCCCCTCGGAACGCTGGTTGCTCGAACAAAACAGGGCACAACTCCAAGCCGATATTTGGATCAGAGGCTCCCACGGGCGCGAGCTCACGGGCACCGATGATTTTGTCAAAGCCGTAAACCCAAAGCTAGTGATCGTGGCCAGCTCGCCGTTCCACAGAAATGAAGACGCCCTTCAAGCCTGGGCCCTCAAATGGCGCCAACAAGGAACCACGGTTTGGCTCCAAAAAAATGTCGGCGCAGTAGAAGCCTGGCCCGGAAAAACAAACAGGCTGCGCTCGTTTTTAAACGGGGAGGAATTTCTCTGGACCGCCAAGCCCGGCAATTAATCCCTCATGCCACACAGCACCCGTGCCGCTTTTCTCCGTGAAACGGCTAAACCGGCGCTTCCGCCCCGCTTTTCGAAGCACTCTTACGGCTTTCTTAACCAACCTTCCCCGCCTATAGTGAGGGGATGCAGTCCGTCACTATCCGCGTTCCCGCAACGACGGCAAACCTTGGTCCAGGCTATGATTGCCTCGGAATTGCCCTCGGCCTTGCCAATCGTGTCACAGTCACCCGCCAGCCCGAGACACCCGACTCCAAGGATGGCTTTCACCCCGGTGACGCCATGGCCAGGGAGGCCGCTGAAACGTTTTTCCTGAAGACAAGTCTGCCTGAATTTCCCTTCTCCTGGTCCATCGAAGGAGAGGTTCCACGATCAAGGGGCATGGGCAGTTCCGTGACTGTCCGTCTGGGGCTCCTGAGCGGCTTGAACGTCCTGGCGGGCTCCCCCCTCACAAAACACGACCTTTTTGAACTCTGCGCCAAATTGGAGGGGCATCCGGACAACGCTGCACCAGCGGCGTTCGGCGGCTTCACTGTAGCCGGTGGTGCCGACACCGCGCGGTTTGAAGTCAGCAATGCCCTGACTTTCGTCCTGTTAATCCCCGATTTTGAAGTGAGCACTCCCGCCGCGAGACAGGTTTTGCCCCTCCAGCTCGAACACTCCGCCGCCGTCCTCAGCTGCGCCAACGCCTGCAGAATCACGGCCGCTTTCGCCTCCCAAAACTACCCTCTTCTGCGCGGCGCCTTTGCCGATGGTTTGCACCAACCTTTCCGCCGGGCGCTAATCCCCTTTCTTTCCGAGGTCATTGCCGCAGGTGAACGGGCGGGCGCCTTGGGCGGTTTTCTTTCGGGCTCCGGTTCCACGATTTGCTGCGTGACTCTGGAGGGTGCGGAGGAAGTTGCCGCCGCCATGTCCGCTGCCGCGCAAGGGCTCCATAAAATGGTCATCACGCAGGCGGACAACATTGGAACCGTAGTTCTCCCGGCCTCTTAGGGCTTCCCCGCATGGCATCACAGCAACTGGACGAATTCGAACAGTTTGCCATCGAGGTCATCCTTGAAAGGCGAAAGGGCAAACGCGCCTCCCTGCTTCGGTTCGTGCTCTGGATGTTGAGCGGCGTCTTCCGGCGCATTGTCGGGTTCCGCCTCTGGCTTTTTCGCAAACGCATCCTCAAATCGCGCAGCCCCGGTGCGCTGGTCATCTCCATCGGAAATCTCACGGTGGGCGGCACTGGCAAAACACCGGTTGTCGAAAAACTCGCCCGGACACTTCAGGACGCCGGACGCCATGTCGCCATTTTGTCCCGCGGCTATAAGGCGAAGAAGCCGCCTCTATTCCGCCGCCTCCAGCGAAAATGGCTCGGCTTGGAACGACGCAAAACCCGCGTCGTTCACGATGGGGAACGCCTTCTCCTCGATAGCCGCTTTGCCGGCGACGAACCTTTCATGCTGGCCCGCTCGCTGGGCGACGTCGTTGTCCTTGTCGACAAAGACCGCGTGCGCGCGGCCCTCGAAGCCGTCCAACTCTTCGGCTGCGACACCCTTCTTCTGGACGACGGAATGCAATACGCACCCCTGCGCCGCCGCGTTGAAATCTGCCTCATCGACCGACAGGCTCCCTTTGGAAACGAATACCTCCTCCCACGAGGCACCCTCCGTGAACCCCCGGAAAATCTCAGGCGGGCCAACTACATCTTCATCACCAAAACCGAGGGCAAGGACAATGCTCAGCTCATAGAGCGAATCCGCTGTTACAACCGGACGGCTGGCATCATCGAGTGCAACCACAAGGCGCTCCATTTAAAAAACCTCTACACGGGTGAGGAACTGCCTCTGGAGTGGCTTCTTGGCAAACACATCGGGGCCCTTTCAGGCATCGCAAGGCCAGAAAGCTTTGAAGAAAAGCTCACGGCCTTGGGCGCAGCCCTCCACATCACCGCCCGTTTCGCAGACCATCACATGTTCTCCGAAAAAGAACTCACCGAGTTCATGGCACGCTGCGAACGGCGCGATTTGGACGCCGTCGTCACCACCGAAAAAGACAGCGTCCGATTCCCGCACCGCCCTCCAGGAACGGACGTTCCCATTCTGTTTTTGCGCGTTGAAATTGAAATCCTCGCCGGCCAGGACGTCTGGGACGAACTCATCCAGCGCATTTGCGAACCGCCCGCCGCCCGCCTTCCAGAGCTCGTCCTGGCCTAGCATGCTGGGGGGGGGATCACTGACTCTTCCCAAACCCCGAAGCAGCCTCTATGGCTGCCAGCATCAGCCCGCCCCTCAACCATACCGGACAATACCGGGCGGAAAAGCCTTAGAAATAAGGCGAAATACACACAACGGAACACAGCACCTCCCTCCGGATATCTCAAACTTTTAAAGGGGATCGTTGCTCAACTGCTGCAGGGCTTTCAAGCCGATCGGCGGGGCAACTGAAAAAGGAATCACAAAGACTTTTTGCGTCAGTTTTTGGATCTTCTTCATTTGTTGAACTTCCTCCTCAATGCGGGCAACCAGCAAGGGATCTTGCGTGCCGGCAGCCAGTATCGATTGGTTCATAATCCAGGCGTACGGCTCGATCTGAGCTCGCCGCAAATCTGCCTGCAACGCGGCTGCTTGTAGCACAGGTGTCGCCTCGGGTAGGGTGACCAAAATGATGCGCGTGTAGTTGGCGTCCTGCAGCCGCATGAGTGGCGTAATGATCTTCGTCGACTTCCCAGCGTATTCTCTGGAGCTCATCATCATTTGCCGGTGGTAAGCCCCGGCCGCGTCCATCAACAGCAAAGAGTGCCCAGTGGGCGCAGTGTCCAGCACTACAAAGCCGCTGCGCGCTTGCGCAACAATGTGCGAGAAAGCATGAAAAACAGCCACCTCCTCGGTACATGGCGATTGCAGGTCTTCCAACAACAGCGCTTTTTCGTTCTCATCCAATGCTGCGCCTTTGGAGGCCATGATCTTATCAATGTATTTTTGGGTTTCCACCTTGGGGTCGATGCGGCTGATCTCCATACTGGACACTTGTGCGCCCAAGGTTTGTGTGAGGTGCGCGGCCGGATCAGTGGTGCTCAAATGAACGGTTTTCCCGCGTGCCACCAGACTCAGCGCCAAGGCCGCAGCGATCGTAGTTTTCCCCACGCCACCTTTGCCCATAACCATGATTAGCCCGTGATCCTGCACAGACAATTCGTCTACCAGATCCTTCATTTTGAGAGCCGTCATTTGATGGCTCGGCACCGTATAGGGCAGGGAATGTGCAGGTGTATCTGTCAACAAGGCCCGAAGCGCTGGCAGTCCCACATTGCCTAACGCACGGAGCGGCACTTCATCGCATGGCAAATATCGCAATACCTCGGGCATCTGTGTCATTGCGCTTTGCCCTTGCCGCTCGATGGCTGAAGCCACGGCGTCGGTCTGCGTACTCGCGCGGAAAACGCCGTTGATGATTAAACGCTGATTGAGCAAACCAAGCCTTTTCAACTCCTCGCTAGTACGCGCGGCTTCAGCCAGTGCACCAACATCAGGACGCGTGATCAGTTCCACACTAGTCAGGGCGGGGTCACTCAAAGCCCCTAGGGCCAGGTTGAAGCGCGTCTCTTGCATCTTCAGGCCCGAATGCGGTCCCAGGCAAGAAGCTCCCTTGTCATTGCCCGCCAGAAACCCGCTCCACGCTTTCGGGAGACTCAGCAGTCTTAGGGTGTGGCCACTTGGGGCGGTGTCAAAAATAACGTGGTCATAGCGGCAGGATTCCGCTGCCAGCAAGCTTGAAAACTCGTCAAACGATGCAATCTCGGTGGTGCATGCTCCGGACAATTGTTCGATTACGGCCGCTTTTTCCTCGTCACTCGTGCGCGCGGGCATTTGCTCGATTACCCGTTGCCGGTACGCCTCAACGGCTTCTTCCGGGTCAATGTTCAACACCTCCAATCCTGGCACCCCGGGCACGGGGATGGGATGGTTGCTGAGCGTGATGTTCAGCATGACGTCCAAATTGGAGGCCGCATCGGTACTGACCAGCAGCACCTGTTTTCCGTTGTCTGCCAGGTAAATGGCGGTGGCGGTGGACAGCGATGTTTTACCAACCCCGCCTTTGCCCGTGAAAAACATGAACCGCGTCGGTTTGGTCAGCCAGTCCGGGATGCTTTTGATAGTGCTCATAGGAAAAAAAATGTGTTTTGCCCCTCGACCGCCATTTTTCGAAATGAACAAGGGCCGGTGGTTTTAGCCAATCCGCGCTCGTTCATGTGCCGAAGTTTCGCCAAAAGACGAAGTGGCCGCTACGCATCTACCCTTAAATCGTGCGCACTTTTTACGATCCGTGGATCACAAAACGAAACCGGTGAAATTTTAGAGCGTACCGCCAAGACGGTGCTCAACAAATCCAAACCCCCAGTAAATCCAGACCTCGTTAAAGGTGTTTCAAAAAAAAGGGCCCCGTTAGGTTGAGGGCTTCAAAACAGGAAATCCGGCAAACTGCCAGGAATGATACCCGCGGTGCAGATGCTGAATGTTCCTGAATCCTTGCTCTTTCAGGATCGCCGCGGCCTTTCGGCTCCGATAACCGCCCGCGCAATACACAAGCACCGGCCTGTCTCTCTCAAGACCGAAGGATTTTTGCGGGAACTCGTCATCGCCTAAAGAGAGATTCACCGCGCCCGGCAAAGCGCCCACACAGAACTCGTCCTTATCACGCACATCAAGCACCTGTGTTTCAGGATGCGCTTCCAAAAACAAAATTGCCTCATGCGGGTGGACATTCACACAAACACGCCCTTCCTCAGACGCGAACAATTGCCTGTCCCAGCGTCCCTCATACCGATACCAGCCACAAACTGCGATGCACAGAACGGCGACAATCCAGATCATAAAATGGATAGGGTGATTTCTGGGTGCCCGCGCCGATTGACCATCGCAAGCCAACCCACGATCGGGACGCTGGCAAGGACCTTAAAAAGGGCTCTGCGAGGATTACGTTGAAACCTATGAAGCGGATGGGAGGTAGATTTTTGGCCCAGGTGTTTGAGGTGGCGCATCAATATACACGTCCATTTGTTGGCCGGGTTTCACCGAAGACGTTCCGCGGCTGAAGCTGTAGATGATCTGCATCACCCGAGTATCCACGCGCTCCTTGGACGCCCCGGTTAGCGAAACTTTCGGAATCACATAGGGCTCAAACCGGACGAAATTTAGTGGCATCGAGATGTCGGCATTGCCGCGTAGATAACCCACGGCAGAAGCCCCAGTGACGACCCGCCAGGCTTCATTTTCGTCCACGTCGACACGAATATGGAGTGGATCCAGATTGCCCATCAGTAGCAATGGCGGTGACACCACCCCAGTTTGCGCAAACTCACCCGGATGAATCTTGAGCTGCAGGATCTCTCCATCCACAGGAGCGCGAACAATTAAACGTTCCGCATCAATGGCTGTTGCACCGGCTTGAGCTTGTGCGAGCTCAAGTTGAGCGACCGCAGTATCGGCAACATATTTCCGCAGACTCGCGTCCTCGCTGCTGATCACATGTTTTTGTGCTAATGCTTCTCCAATTCTGGATTCGTATTGTGCCTGCGCGAGTTGAGATTCGGCCACCTTAACGGCCGCTAGTAGACTTGATAAGGTTGCTTGGATTGCGCGGTCGTCGATGCTGAAGAGTGGCGCCCCTCGCTTTACGTGGGTGCCGATTTCCACAGAGATCTTCGTGACGATCCCAGCGATGTGTGTGCCAATCGCGATGTTTTCGGTGTTTGCTTCGACTAGACCAGCACCTGCTACAAACGTCTGGTAGGGTGGACTTGGAGCATTAGAAACCATCGGTGGAGGGACCAAACTCTGGGCGCTGCGGATGGCTGCGAAAACGCCCAGACCAAATCCGATAAGCGCCAAGATCGGCAAAAGATATTTTTTGATCATCATGATTTCCTATTCGATTTTCGACTGCGCCGTCGTTAACTCCCGCGCGGAACTCACAACTTGCGTGATCCTTCCATCGTTCATCTCCGCAATCCGATCGGCGAAATCAAAGATTCGTGAGTCATGAGTGACCACGACGAGTGCTCGATTCTCGCCCCGCCCAAGCCGTTGCAACAGTTCCATGACTTTCCTTCCTGTCTCCGCATCGAGGGCGCTGGTTGGTTCGTCACACACTATCAGGCGAGGTTGATGGACCAAGGCTCTGGCAATCGCGACGCGTTGTTGTTGTCCACCAGACAAATCCGTTGGGAGTGACTCCATCATTCGGTGATCGAACCCGACTTCTGCCAGGATGTCGCGGGCCTTTCTAACCGCATCGCGTGGCTTCAAGCCGTTTATGATCAGTGGCGTAGCTACATTTTCAGCGGTCGTTAGCGAGGGAATGAGATTAAAAGCCTGAAAAACAAAGCCTATGTTCTTGCCCCGAAATAACGTCGTTTCGTCTTCGCTCATGCAATCATAGTCGCGCTCAAAGATAATGCATTCGCCTGCATCGCGCCGGAGAACTCCGGCGATAATCGAGATCAGTGTGGTTTTGCCACACCCAGAGGGGCCAACCAGCATAAGCAACTCCCCGTTTTTTACTTTCATATCAACGCCGCGCAGGGCCTTGACCCTGGCTTCTCCCTTGCCGAAGGCTTTGGTTAAACCTTCGCAAGACACGGCCACGGGGAATGTGCTCGTAGATGTCGACTCCATGTTTCTATCCATGATCATTAACTCCGGAATACGACGGCTGGTTCCAGCTTCATGACCTTCCGGATACTCAGGGCTGCAGAGCTCAGGCAAATCACCAACACCGCGATGGCGCTTACCATCAATAAATGCCACGGCAACCGGAAAGCCAGTTGCGTTCGTCCACTAATAAGCATTCCCCAAGCCGAAGCCGTTCCTACTCCCAAACCGTAACCGATAGCGCCTACTACCAGGGCTTGTAAAAGAATCATCCGAAGGAGCATTCCATTTCGGGCGCCCATTGCTTTGAGCGTTCCGAAGTAGCGGAGATTATCGAGGGTAAAGTTATAAAAGGTCTGCCCCGAAATCGCGACTCCCACCAAGAAACCAAGCGCAACGGCGGTCAAAAAATTGATCGGCATCCCTGTGTATTTGAGGTAGTAAAGGAACGTAATCATTTTAAATTCGTCTCTTGTGTAAGCCCTCAGGGATGTCGCTTTTTCAATGCGTCTACACAACACGTGCGGGTCTTGGCCCTGCTTCGCTTTCACCGGCACAAAAGACAGCATCAACCGCTGGGAGGGCGCGAATGAAGTGGCTGAAGAATACGTGGTATAAATCACTGGGTTCGCCTGAAATGTTTGCGTCACTTTGCAGATCCCCACTACGACGGAGCGGTTATCGTTAATTTCCATTTCATCTCCGACTTTAATTGGCTCCTTGGTGCCGTTGGGGAGGATGTGCGCCAATTTTCCCTGCGCTCCATTGATATCCACTATCACCCCACCGCTACGTCTCAGATCGGCCAGCTTTCCGATCAACATTTGGGGTGGTCCACCCATGAGAGTTTCATCGTCCAGTCCGATCAATACGCTGGACTGATAAGTTCCATCGGTTCGCCGCACAGCCAGGGAGCCTTTGTAAAGCGGCACCGCCCATTGCACACCCTCCACCCCGCGCACCCGCATCACCTCGGTGTCCTGCATGGGGCGGATGTCGTCGATATACTTTACCTGCGGATCCACCACCCAAATGTCTGGAAGCGCCACATCGGACAGAAAACTGAAGGTGCGGGTCATCATTCCCGCAAAGATCGCCGATTGCTGTGTGATTAGTAGCGAGGCGAAAGTCAGCCCGATGACAATGCCCAAGTACTTCGCCCGATCTCCGAAAAGCATTTTAAGGGCGATGAAATTCACGGAGAGAGTTCATTAGCGGTTCCCCGTTCGTTCATGAGCGGGAGTGTCGCTTAAACACGTAATCGCCGCTACGCATCTCCCCTGAAATAGTGCGCACCTCTTACGATCCAATTCTGCAGGCATCGGCTCCGTCGTCTTCCCCGTTCCTGCCTACTGGGCACGCCCCCGTGGCATTGAACCGCCCTACTTTTGCAGGAACAAAAAAACGCCTGATTTGTTGGCAACCGCAATGTCGGGCTTCCCGTCTTTGTTGAGATCACCAAGCGTCACCTGCGTGCCCACGCCGCTGGCATTATCGATCAGGTGCGGAATAAATTCTACACCTCCCTTGCCATCCCGCTTGATCTGGAACCAGTAAAGCACCGGATCGGCGTCCGGTTCGACATCACCGAGGGGGCCGTGCGCCCAACGGCGTTTTCCTGTCACAAGATCCGGTACGCCGTCTCCATCAATGTCCGCGAGTTGCATGGCGTGGAGCTGGCTGAATTTCACTCCGAAGGGATTTTCCTCCGGTGTGCTACCCATGATTTTGTGTTCGGCAAAGGAAGCGTCCTTGTTCTGCTCAAACCAAGACAGCCCAAACCCATGCGCGTCGTGGCTGGTGATGACGTCGTTGCGCCCATCCCCGTTCACGTCCATCACCAGCATAAACGAACCGCCCCGCGCACCAGCGGGAGCAAAGGGCACAGGGTGAAACGCCCAATCCTTGTCTTCTATCGTAACCGAGGGCTGCTCAAACCATCCGTCCTTGGTGAGGATGTCGGTCCGGCCGTCCCCATTCACGTCCCCGGCACCATACCCATGGGTGTAGCGAAAATATTTGTCGTCGTTGTCCTTGGATTTAGGAGTGATGGGGCGGAACCGCGCCTTGGCCAGCGGGTTTTTCCAGTCAATCTCCGCGTATCCAAGCTGTCCTCCTCCTTTTCCCTTGGCCTCCTTCGGCTTATTGGCATCGCTAGAATGCGCCAGCAGCTCAGGCTTCCCATCGCCATTGATGTCCTTCAGGTCAGGAGACTCTCCGTCAGCAACGTCAAAAACAGGGTGCTTTTCCCAGTCCCCCGACTTGCCCTGCGGATTGATAAATACAACGGCCGGTTCTCCTGGAAACCCATAGACAAGAATGTCAGGCCAGGAGTCCCCGTTGAAGTCGTAGGTGTAGCTCAAAAAATAGTCGGAATATCCTTTGGCAGGATTGTAAGGCGTTTTTGCAGGGCCACTTTCGTTCACACTGGGAGGCGTAAACGTTTCGCGCCGCTTGAAATCGGGGCCGTACCAGATGTAACAGCCGGCCGTGAGATCCATGTGGCCGTCGTGGTTAAAATCGGCGATCGCACAACCTTCAGCGATGAACTCGGTGGTCAGCGTGATTTTTTCAAAACTCACTTCCCGGCCTGAGGCGGGAAGCGCCAGCAAAACAAAAGCGGCGTAGATAGATTTCATGGGAGGTAAAACGGTGGTCTTGGGCGATCTAAAATCGTTGTGCACGATGGTGTGTTTGATTCAACAGTACCTCGATGGATTGGAAAACGTACTCCAGCAGAACGCCCTGCCCCCTAGGGCTGGGCTGCCCGCCGCGGGGAGTGCTGTTCTTCCTTCGCCGGACGCAGCGGATAGACGACCGACGATTGCATCTTGGTCCCTGCAGGGGGCGCCGGTGCCTGCGGTTGATTGCGTTGATCCCCCGCAGTGAGTTCCAAAAGCCTCAGCTCGACCTCCTTTTCGCGTTTGGCAAGCGCCTCCTCAGCCCGCTCCAGATCACGCAACACAAGCTCCTTCGCGCGGCGCTCCACCTCTTTTTCCCGGCGGGTTAGCTCCTCCTCTTCTCGCTCCAGATTCCGCACCTTCAACAGACGCTCTCGGCTTGCAATCGCCTTCTCCCGAAGTTCGAGACTCTTTTCGCCCCGCTCGATTTCCCACAACTTGAGCATTTGAGCTTTGCGCGCGATCTCTTGTTCACGCCACACAAGCAGCTTCTCCGTGCGTTCCAACTCTTGCAATCGAAGGTCGTCCGCGCGGCGCTTCAGGTCCCGCTCCCGACTGGCAAGCAACCGCTCTTTGCGCTCGAGCTCCAGCAGTTTCAGCTCTTGAGCCTTTCTTTCCAAATCTTGTTCCCGCTTGGAAATCTCCTTCTTTTTGAGCCTCATTTGCTGATCCAGCAGCGCGACCTCGCTGGCCTTGTCTCTGCCCTTGCGCAACCCCAATTCCTTTTCCCGTTTTGCAAGTGCCAGCTCCTTGTTTTCCAGTTCCTTGAGCAACCGCTCCTTTCCCTTAAGGCCCACCTCCAATATCTTGTGCTCTTGTGCCTCCCGCGTGAGGGCCTGTTCGCGTTTCGCCAGCGCCAAGTCCCGCTGGTCCATGAGCCGTGTTTTGCGCGCGACGTCTTCCTCCAGCGCCGCAATCGCCTCCCGCTTCGCCGCATCCTCCAATCGAAGAGCCTCCTCTAAACGCGCACTCGTTTGCGCTTTGATCAGCGAGGGCTTTGCAACCGCCTCCGCCTCCACCGGTGCCTGCACCTTGACGGCCCCGTCCCCGTTCGCCACCTCCTTGAATTTCGCCGCGACCTCCCCTCCGAATTTACCAGTCGCTGAAAGCGACCTTGGCGCCGGCTTCGCCACCTCCTCACCCAGAGCCCAAATCCGGTGCGTCCCGCTGTCGGCCACAATCACAGACCCGTCTTTCTCCACCAAAAGCCCGTGAACTCGTGAGAGCTTGCACCCGAGCGGATCCCCTTCCGGCCCGTCACCACGCTCCCCAGTTCCGGCCACCAATTCAACCTTACCAGTCTTGGCGCTAATCTTCCGAATCGCCCCGTTTTCCGTGTCGGATATCCATACATTGCCCTCTCCATCGAGGGCTATGCACTTTGGCCCGTTGAACGTCGCATCCCGGGCTGGCCCCCCGTTCCCGCTAAACCCTCTAGCCCCCGTCCCAGCCGCGATGAAAATCCGCCCGGCAGCCAGGTCAATTTTGTAGATTTGGTGACCTTCACGCGTCGTCATCCAAAGGTTGCCGTCCTTGTCGAAATCGATGCACCGCGGAGAGCGTAGCGGAGTGTCCTTGAGCGGCGCCCCATCCGGAGTCGGGCCGGGTTTACCCGTGCCCGCGATCGTCGTGATGATCTTTGTTTGCAAGTCCACTTTGCGAATGGCGTGGTTCCCCATATCACAAATGTACAAGTTACCGTCGGGGCCAAACCTGATGCTGCTGGGCTGTTTGAGATGAGCGACGCTGGCCACATCACCATCGCCTGAATATTTTCCAAAGCCAGTTCCCGCGATCGTGGTAATGACGAGTGTCTTCATGTCCACCTTGCGGATCGCGTGGTTGCCCGTGTCGGCGATGAAGAGGTCTCCATTGGAATCAAATCTTGCATCGTAGGGCGAACTCAAAGCTGCCGCTGCGGCAGGCCCGTGATCACCGCTAAAATCCTTTATCCCGTTTCCTGCGAACGTTAGAATCACTCCGTCGGCTCGGATCCAGCGCACCCGGTGCGACCCGGATTCGCAAAACCACAGGGAATTGTCGGGCCCTCGCGTGATACTCAGAGGACCATCCAGTTGAGCCTCCTGCGCCTTGCCCAAATCTCCTTTCAGCCCGGGCGCTCCGTTGCCTGCCACCGTCCGGATGACCCACGCCCCTTGCAGGCCGTCGTTCAGCAGCAGACCGCCTAAGACGAGAATAGAGAGAAGCCGCCTCATGCTCGTTCGTGAAGCGCCTTTAAAAATGGGAAGAGGGCCTCGCCCAGGCTGGCACGGTTCATGCCACAACAAAACGCAAGGGAAGGTCCGGAGAAATGCATCGGGATCCTTGTGTTCATCTGAATATGGGCATTGAACTCTGTCGGTTGATTTTTAATCAGACAAAGTCGAGTAATTGGGGGGAGGAGAAGACGGGGGCCTAATACTGGCCTACTCAAAAAGAAAGCTTACGTATAATGTTCACAGAAGCGTTTATTTAACTTGCCTTGGAAAGACGTCTTATCTCAAGCAAAATAAGAACGCCAAAGGTGTCCACACTCAGACCCTACGCCCGCTTCGACCCGACAAGCCCTGCCCCAAGCAGAAAATACAGAGGGCGGTCTGCCGAGGACGCACCCCGCCCTTGAGGCTCAACCTCCAGTGTGTTCCATTGTTCCAGCTTTCATGCTAATGCAAATCACGGCCCCCAGTTCACTAGCCAAACGCCCTCAATTAATAAACTAGTGGATCTCGGCCTTCCTCACACAAAGAGCGAAAATACTGGCTTTTCTCCCTTTTCTACGCGACTTGAGGCCGCTCGCCTTCATTATCCCTCTCTAAAAATCACTCCATGTCTACTGCCGACACTTTACTCAAAAAATATCAGATCGCCGCGCCCCCAGAAAACGTCCTCCGTCTGGGCAAACTCGTCCAAGGGGCCTTCGATACCAACGCCCATGAAATTGCGTCCATCGTCAAAGCGGATCCCTCCATCGCCGCGCGGGTCATCAAAATAGCCACCCGCGGAAGGGACATCGACATGGACATCGACTCTGCGGTCGTGCGCATCGGGGTGCATCAAATCACTCTGGTGGTGATGACGGAACTCCTCATGCATGCCGTGAGCAAAACTTTTGCCACCATGCTCCGCCTCACCCTCGAGCCCCGCGATATCCTCAACCCCTATGGCGACCAAGTCGTCGGCTGCATTCACTTTAAAGGCAAGGCCACAGGACGCGTTTTCCTGCGTATCCCCTGCAAAGCCGCCGACTGGATGGTCCCCCGCTTTTTGGGAAAAGATCTTCCAATGGAACCCGCAGAGCTTCTTCCTGATGTCGTCGGCGAAGTCCTCAATATCGTCGGCGGAAACTTCAAATCCAATCTGGTCGATGCCGGCCTGACCTGCTCGCTCAGCGTTCCGCAAGTGGAAACAAAGACCGGGTTCGCAACGGGCGTGCAAGACGGCGAATATCACTTGTCCATTCCCTTTGCCGCAGAAGGTATGGGACTCTTCCTGGATTTGATTATCTCCCCCATCTCCGATTAATTTTATTATTTATAGCTATGAGCAAAAAAATTCTGACTATCGATGACAGCAAAATGGTGCGAATGATCGTTACCAGCACCTTCCTACCCTACGACTGCCTCATTGTCGGCGCGGCGGATGGAGCCGAGGGCGTAGAGGTCGCTTTGAAGGAAAAACCAGATATTATTTTCCTCGATATCACAATGCCAGTTCTCAACGGCATCGACACGCTCGCCAAAATCCGGGCCTCCCCTGAAATTGCAGCCATTCCCGTCGTCATGCTGACGGCGGAGTCCGACGGCCAGCGCCTCGGCATGGCCGACCAGCTCAAGGTCAGTGGGTACATCGCCAAACCTTTCAAGGGAGAGCAGCTCATCGCACTCACCAAAAAAATCATCCCGCTGGCGCCAAAGCCTCCGGAACCCAAGAAACCCTAGCGAATTCGGCACGCTTTTGCTTCAAGTCGACTCCTGCCGCTCCCTCCTTTCTCTTATGAATCACTCTTCAGAAATTTGCATCGAGTCGGTCACTGAATGGCTTACTCAGGCTGTTCAGGACGTTTCAGAAACCACGTTTAGCCAAGCGGCTTATCCGGCCCGGCCGCTTGAAAAAAGCGTCGAATCCGGTGAAGTCCTCGTCGCTTGCATCGGCATCCGCGGCGATTGCCAGTTGGAAGTCGCCCTGCATTTCCCCCAACTCCTCGCAGGTCGTCTCGCAAGCCTCTCCTTGGAGATGCCGGCAGCGGAACTCGACGAAAAAATGGTCGACGACGTCGCCGGAGAATTCAGCAATATGGTCGTCGGCGCCGTCAAATCCCGCATTTCCGATCTGGAGATCGTTTGCGCAATGACCGTCCCGCGCGTCGTGCGAGGCACCGCAGGAACGCCAGACCTCGTCCAAAAAGTGAAGGCTGCCTTGGCTGTCATCCGAGGAAGTGCCGGCCCCAGGGATCCAGCCGCCTCTGCCTTCAATCAGTTGGTCTTTCACGTGGGCGAAGGCCTCCTGCATCTCGAGGTCCAACTTTAGACTCTGATTCGCAACGCAGCGGTCGGTCGCAAGGTCCTCCTCCGTTCCGGTCTGAAAACTAAAAGCAGGCTGTTCCTGATTTTCAAAGGAACGGCCTGCTTCTTTTTAGGACAGTCCTCAGACCTCTATCCTCTCTGTCACCTATCGCTGCGCCGCCACTACCGTCCGCTGCAGGCCCGCCGCAAGTTTCGCGAGCTCCAAAGCGGCTTTCTCCGTGTCACCTGCACCCAGACTCGTGCTCTTTGCGGAGTTTGCGACACCCACGATATTCTCGGCAATCTCTGTACTGCCCCGCGCCGCTTCAGTAATGTTCCGATTGATCTCGTTCGTTGTCGCCGTCTGCTCCTCCACCGCGCTTGCGATGGTATTCTGGTAGTCATTGATCTTGTTGATCACAACGTTGATCTCGGAGATGGCATTTACCGCGTGTCTGGTATCGCCCTGAATGGACTCGATTTTCTGGCTGATATCTTCCGTCGCTTTCGCCGTCTCCTTTGCCAGTTCCTTCACCTCGTTCGCCACCACCGCAAATCCCTTGCCTGCCTCGCCCGCCCGCGCCGCCTCGATCGTCGCGTTGAGCGCCAAAAGGTTGGTTTGCTGCGCAATCGCCGTGATCGTCTTGATGACCTTGCCGATCTCCTCGCTGCTTAACCCCAGCTTGGAAATGGTTTCCGTCGCGCTGTTCGCCGCTTTTACTCCTACCGACGCCACCTTTGCAGCCTCCTGCGCATTCTTGGCAATCTCGCGAATGCTGGCACTCATCTGCTCGCTTCCGGCCGCCACGGTCTGAACATTTGTACTCACACGCTGCGCGCCCGTCGAGACAACGCCCGCCTGCATCGAGGTCTCCTCGGCGTTCGCCACCATCTGCTGGCTGTTGGCCGTAAGCTCCTCCGAAGCCGATGATAACGTCTGCGCGTTTTCCCCAACTTCCCTCAGCACCTCCTCCAGAGCCACCCTCTGTTTCGCCGCCGCCGTCACGTCGGTCGCGATTTTTACCACCTTGACCACTCTCCCCGTTTCGTCCGTGACAGAAGAATAAACCGCCTGCAAATAAAGCTCCTTCCCAGTCTTTGTCATCCGCTTGAATTCCCCGGACTTGCTCTTGCCCGCCTTCAACTCAGGCCAAAACTGCTGGTATTCGGCTGATTGTACCGTCGCCGTGTCGCAAAACATCCTGTGGTGTTTTCCCTTCAGCGCATCGGCTGAATATTCCATCGCCTCCAGGAAGTTTTGGTTGGCCTGAAGAACGTTTCCATCAACGTCGAATTCGATGTAGGCGTAGGCCCCGTCAATGGCACGGAAAATCCCGCGCATGTTCTGCCGCTCAATTTCCGTTTCGCTGATGTCATACCGAACCCCAAGGTACTTTTTGGGCTTTCCATTGTCCCCCATGATCGGCGCAATCACCGCGTCGACGTAGTAGGGAGTACCGTCCTTCGCCCGATTTTTGATCATACCACGGAACATGTTCCCGCGTCCAATCGTCGCCCACAAGTCACGGAAAACCTCTTTTGGCATGTCCGGATGCCGCGTCGTGTTGTGCGGCTTTCCAATGAGTTCCTCGACACTGTATTTCGAGACCTGACAGAACTTCTCGTTCACAGAGAGGATGTCGCCGCGCAGGTCGGACTCCGAGACAATGCTCGTCATATTCATGATGTCCGTTCGCGCCTTCAATTCAGCCTTGGAAGCAGAAACATCCGTCGCAAATTTAATCACCTTGAACGGCTTGCCTTCCGAATCCAGCACTGGATTGTAGGACGCCACAATCCAAACTTCTCTGCCGCCTTTCGCCAATCGCTTGAACTCCCCAGTTTGAAACTCACCCCGGCTCAGCGCTTGCCAAAACCGCTTGTACTCTTGACTCTCCCCGTATGAAGGCTCGCAGAACATTCGGTGGTGTTGGCCTGCCACCTCTCCGCACGTATAATTAAGGCACTTTAGAAAGTTCTCGTTGGCCGTGATTACGTTCCCCTCGAGGTCAAACTCGATCACCGCCTGAGACCGATGGAAAGCCTCTAGCTGAGAGCGAAGTTCCGCTACTTCTATCTCTGCACTTTTTGAGGCCACGACACGCGAAGAAACTCTGCCGTTTTTGCGGGTGTGTGTCGTGGTGGAAACCACGGTTGAAATCAAGGGCGGCTCCGAAAGAGCCCTTTGGCTGGCGCCGTTACGGCCGTTTTTGTTGAGGAGCTTTGTCGCTACGCTGTTGTTGCTTTTACGAGGCATACTTCTTTTTGGATGGATTTTAGGGTGCTGCAATCGGGCGGAAAAATTCGGCAAACGATGTCACGCTTTGGGCAAACAAACAGTGCGCTCCGCGTCCAGAATAAGGAGCAGTCGGCCCTTGAGCTTGTAGACGCCTTGAATCAGCTCCCTAGCGGCACCTGCCACGGTTGAGGGAAGTCGTTCGTAACAGCTCTCAGGAACCTCGAGGACCTCTCCGATTTCATCCACAAGGAGGCTCACTCCCCCATCTTCTGTTCGGACTATCATATTCATCGGAAGCTGGTTCTCTTCCCGCTCTGGAAACTCTAATCTCTGCCGCAGGTCGATGGCCGGGATGATTTGACCACGCAGATTAATGAGCCCCTGAATCATGCCGTGCGCCAGCGGCACCCGGGTCATCTTCAGATACCGAATCACCTCCTGAACTTTGAGCACGTCCACCCCAAAGAAAAACCCGTGCAGATAAAATGTCGCAAACTGCCGTCGGGTATTCATCGGATCGTGTTTATCGCTTCTGGATCAAACCGCGCGAAGCGGTGCCCTCTCCCAAAAAGAGTTCCAGTGCCACCAACTCAAACGCGTGTGCAGTCTAGAGGTGCGCGTTCTCAGCAGTGTGGATGCACAAGGCCCCGCTGCGACTTGGATCGCCTCCGCGTGCGTACCAGGAGAAGGCACGTAAGCGACCGCGCGTCCCTGTCCGATTGCGGTCCGGTTCAGTGGGTCGTGAGAGCAAAAAGGGAACGGCTTGAACATGGCCGCGCAAACTCGATGAACCTTCTCATCCGCGCAAACGGTATTTTATGATTCCTCGTTGTTTTTTGGGAACCTAGCCAGCGAGGCCTGAGCCCTGTAAGGCCTCCGGCGGCACACTTCGAAATCAAGCCCAGCTCAACATACCTTCGGATCCCGCACGATTACCGGCGCGCTATTGCCGCAACAATCAGGAGCCTCTCAGATTTTAAACTGGGCAACCAAGCCCTGGAGCTCGGTTGCCATCCGGGCCAATTCTCCAGCGGCCCGTTGGTTGTCCTGCGCGCCACGTGTTGTCCCTTGTGCCACGTTTGCGACGCTAGAGATGTTTTGTGCAATCTCCTCACTGCCGGAAGCTGCCTCATTGACGTTCCGCCCGATTTCGTTAGATGTGGCAGTCTGCTCTTCGACTGCGGCTGCAATAGCCGAAGAGATATTGCTGATTTGAGTGATCACCTCGCCAATCCTGGCGATCGCGTCCACCGCTCCATTCGTGTCTTCTTGAATGGCCTCTATTTTCTGGCCGATGTCCTCCGTGGCTTCGGCCGTCGCCTTCGCCAATTCTTTGACTTCATTCGCTACAACGGCAAATCCCTTCCCTGCTTCACCCGCCCGGGCGGCTTCGATCGTGGCGTTCAACGCTAAAAGATTCGTCTGCTGCGCAATAGAGGTAATCACTTTGATTACGTTTCCAATCTCCGTGCTCGAAGCTCCAAGGCGGCCGATCGTTGTGCTCGTCACCCCGGCGATCTTCACTGCAGAACTAGCAATCTTAGCGGCCTCGGCCGCATTCATCGAAATCTCCCGAATACTTGTGGCCATTTCTTCCGATCCCGCTGCCACGGTCTGGAGACTGCGGGAAATATCGGTTGCTGCTCCAGAGACGAGTCGGGACTGCGTCTCCGTTTCTGCCGCATTTGAACTCATTTGAACCCCAACGGAAGCAAGCTCCTCCGATGTCCTTGCCAACGATTCGGCGCTCTGTGAAAAGGTAGCCATGCTGGTGCGAAGGTTGAGCAAAAACCGCTCCAAACCCTCACCCATCCTTCCGATTGCGTCCGCACCCCTAACCGGCACCGGCTTGGTAAGATCCCCCTGAGCGGCGGCATCGACGACCATCAAAAGCTCGTCCACTTTTGCCTGAAGCTCTGCGGCCTGCTGTTTCTCCCTTTCCCCGGAAGCAGTGACATCGGCCATCGCCTTGCGCATCCCTTTGATGGCGATGTTGAGCGACTGCGCCATCGCGCCGATTTCATCCCCAGTGTGAATATCGAGCGTCTGACCAAGATCGCCGGCAGCAACTGCCTTCAACACTTCCACCGTTTTATGAACCGGGGAAACCACGCTCCGCATGATAATCGCCGCTGCCAAAACGCCCAACCCCACCGCACCAAGGCCCAGCCAAAGAATTTCGGTTCGACTGGTGTGATAAACTTCTCGCGACTCATCGTCAGCTTTCCGGATGTGATGAGCCTGTTCGTCGTAGGATTCCTTCAGTTTCTCAACATAGACTTCGAGCGCAGGGGATACCTCTTTGAGGAAAATTTCCTGATTGGCGTCCTTGTCCCCAGCCTCCAAGCTTTCGGTGAACTTACTGATCGCGACATTGAACCCTTCCGCAGCAAGGAGCATCGCATCGAGTGTTTTGGCTTCTTCACCCCCGTCGTTCATCGCCTTGAGTTTATCAAAGCGTGCATTGGTTTTGCGTTGATTTTCCTGAATGAATGCCCTGAGCTCTACGACTTTAGGGCCTCGGGGAGAGTTCATTAACTCATGCGCCTTCAACCCGGTGCCATAGGCAAAAAACAGCAGGTTTGCAGCATGATCCTCCTCCGCACATTCCTGCTGTACGAGCGCTTCCACGCTCGAATTTAGATTGGAAATCCGCGATACAGATAGAACAGAAATAAGCGTGGTCAAGACGAGAACCGCGCCGAAGCCGAGCGCTAGGCGCGGGCCAATTTTGATTGAATTAAGCATGGCAAATCAGAGAAGGCTAGGACTCTATGTCGGCTGAATGCCTAATGTCTAGCAGCGGAAATCTTGACCCCAGGATGCTCGCCAGACACAAATCGGCGAGAAATCTTTGGAGAGGTAAGCCAGCCAATGATAAGTGCTATAGAAAACTTATTTTAGCGCCGGTCCCGCTTGGAAAGGCCCTCAGCGGATGCAAGGTTGATTTCGAGGGCGCATTTTATCTTGCGCTCCCTTAAGTCAAAGAACATCAATGGAACCCCCTTTTTTTATCCAACCACCGATTTCTGCCATGATAAATAGCGTTACATTAAAAGGAAAGTTCAACTTACTAATCGTTCTGTTTACGGCCGGCGCTTTGTTGTTTGGGTTTGCATCACTTGGAATGATTGCGAACGTTAAAGTCAACGGCCCGCACTATGATATCATCATTAAAGGCAAGGACCTGCAGGCTGACATCCTTCCCCCGCCCGCCTACATCCTCGAATCCTATGCGGTCGTGCTGCAAAGCCTCAACAACGGCACGCCAGCAGCAGTGGCCTCCTTGATTGAAAAAGGGGATGCGTTGAGAAAAGAATTCACAGAGCGTTACGCCTATTGGGAAACCAATCTTCCCGATGCAACGATGCGCAAACTTCTGCTTGAGGACGCGCGCACTCCAGCACTCGAATTCTTCAACGTGCGTGATGCACAGTTCAATCCGGCTATCAAAGCCGGAGACCGCGAGAAAGCGGCCAAGATCTTCAGCACCGCGCTCCAACCCCTATACGACAAGCATCTCACTGCGATCCTTAAATTGGTCGAGAATGCCAACAAGTTCACAGCAGCGGAGGAAAAGGATGTAGCTAAGCTGATCAGCAAGGCCACGGGGTTACTCCTGCTCACGATTGCGGCACTTGTCCTCATTGTCATAGTGGTGTCCCGTGCCGTGGCGGCTAGCATCATTGGCACCGTGCAGCGTACTGCCCAAGTTCTCGATTCCGTTGCCCAAGGAGATTTCAGACAACGTCTCGTCCAGAATACGGACGATGAAATGGGCCAGATGGCCCGCTCCGTGAACCAGATGGTCGAATCTATGCGCTCTGTCTTGTTGGAGGAAGTGGTCGACTGGAAAGTCGTGGCTGAAAACCAGCAGAAGGCCCTCCAGGAAAAAAAAGCTGCCATTGTTTTGCACCAAAAAGCGCAGACGCTCCTGAAGACGGTTACCGTCGCGGCATCGGGAGATCTAACGCAGGCGGTAACGGTAAAAGGTTCAGATGCCATCGGTCAGGTGGGAGAGGGTCTGCAACACCTTCTGGAGGCTTTCCGCACCAGCATCCAGTCCTTCGCCAACGCCAGCAACCAGCTTTCTTCCGCCTCCGGCCAAATGTCTTTGGTGAGTGCTGATATGAGCGCTGTTGCGGAAGAAACCGCCGCTCAGTCAACCACGGTGGGGGCAGCCGCCGAGGAGGTTTCCCGAAACCTCCAGACGGTCGCTGCCGGTGCAGAGGAGATGTCTGCAAGCATCAACGAAATCGCGGGAAACGCGGTGGAAGCAGCGAAGGTTGCCAGCGATGCGGTCAAGATCGCGGGCACCACCAACCAAACGATCCTCAAACTTGGAGAGTCCAGCGCAGAAATTGGCCAGGTCATCAAGCTGATTACGTCTATCGCACAACGAACCAATCTGCTCGCCCTGAACGCCACGATTGAAGCCGCCCGAGCGGGCGAGTCTGGCAAGGGCTTTGCCGTCGTCGCCAATGAGGTCAAAGAACTTGCCAAGGCCACAACTTCGGCGGCCGAGGATATCAGCCAAAAAGTGGAAGCGATTCAAATGGATGCTCGAGGTGCCGTTGATGCAATCAGCCAAATCACCGGTGTGATTGCCCATATCAACGAGATCGCCAACATGATCGCGAATTCCGTGGAGGAACAGACTGCGACGACCAATGAAATCAGTCACAATGTGACCGAGGCTGCCACTGGAAGCTCGGAAATCGCCAGGAACATCGTCGGGGTCGCCACGGCCGCAGAAAGCACCGCCAAGGGTGCAGCCGACAGCCAGACAGCGGCATTGGAGCTTTTAGGGATGGCCGACGAATTAAAACAGCTTGTCGCCCGCTTCCAGTTTGAAGCGCCCCACGAGCACACACCCGAAACCGAGGAAGCTTCTTCCTCGGGGCCCGCCCAAAACGGAGGGGCGCCCCACTAGTTTCATGTTTTTTGAGAGGCTGCACCCTATTGATAGCATATCAAAAGAGGGCGTTGCTTTTATGGGCAGGCCTGAGTGTCTTTCCCTCAATTTGATCCTCAAGGCTTGCGTCCGAATGGGTTATCGGGCTTCGTATTTGTTGAAAGATATGTGTTGCAAAGACTAGTGGAGGAACTAGGGTCTCCAACCCGCGTTTTTCTATGGATGATCTCATTAAAGAGTTTCTGATCGAAAGCCACGAAAACCTAGACCGACTGGAACGTGATCTAGTCGAGTTGGAGAAAGATCCGCACGACAAGGAGACGCTCAGTAGCATCTTCCGCACAATCCATACCTTGAAGGGCTCTGCTGGGTTCCTGGGATATGGTCAGCTAGAAGCCGTCTCTCACGTGGGTGAGAATCTTCTAAGTCGCATGCGTGATGGTCTCCTCGTGATCAACCCCGATATCGCCGGCGCCCTGCTCGCCACGGTCGACGTAGTCCGCCGAATGTTGGGCGAAATCGAATCCACAGGCGCTCCCGAGGAACGCGACTACTCCGCATTGATTCAACTTCTGGATCGATTAAAAGACGGACCCATTGCGGCGACCGAAACACACGTTGAGGTGAGTGCGCCTGCTATCATCGCGGCCCCCGTTGTTATCGTTGCCGCGCCCACGCCGGTTGCACCCATCGTTGGTGCTGCGCCCGTTGCCGTAGCAGCGCCCGTTACCGTAGCAGCGCCCGTTACCGTAGCAGCGCCCGTTACCGTAGCAGCGCCCGTTGCCGTAGCAGCGCCTATTGCCGTAGCAGCGCCCGTTGCCATAGCTTCTGAACATGTCGAACAGCGTTCTTCTGCCGCTTCTGACAGCTCAATTCGCGTGGACGTGAGTCTCCTAGACAAGCTCATGAATCTGGTGGGCGAACTAGTATTAGCGCGCAATCAAGTCCTTCAGTTTACAAGCCAGCACACTGACAGCGCTTTTGCGGCCACGGCTCAGCGACTAAACCTCATTACAACCGAACTCCAGGGCAGCGCGATGAAAACGCGCATGCAACCGATTGGCAACATCTGGAGCAAACTCCCCCGAGTCGTGCGCGACCTTTCTGCGAGCTGCGGGAAGGAAATTCGGCTCGAGATGGAGGGCAAAGACACAGAACTCGACAAGACGATTATCGAGGCGATCAAAGATCCGCTTACTCATATCGTCCGCAACTCTGTCGACCACGGGATTGAAACCCCCGACGTGCGAATGGAGCGGGGCAAAGCCGCGGAGGGCTGTCTCAAAATGCGCGCCTTCCACGAAGGGGGCCAGGTCAACATTGAAATTATTGATGACGGCGGTGGCATTGATTTAGACCGGGTCAAGCAGAAGGCGATCCAGCGGGGCATCATCAGCGCAGAGCAGGCAGCCCGCATGAGCGACCACGAAGGATTGCACCTCATTTTCATGCCGGGCTTTTCCACGGCAGAGAAGATCACGAACGTGTCCGGCCGTGGCGTTGGAATGGATGTAGTCAAAACCAACATCGAAAAAATTGGCGGCACAGTTGATCTGCAAAGCCAGTTGGGTAAAGGCACCACGCTGAAAATCAAGATCCCCCTCACACTCGCGATTATCCCCGCTCTTATCGTCACCAGCGGCGGCGAACGCTTTGCGATCCCGCAAATCAGCCTGCTCGAACTGCTCCGCCTGGAGGCCGCCAATGTCAGCCAGCAAATCGAGTATGTTCACGGCGCACCCGTGTACAGGCTGCGTGGAAAATTGCTGCCACTTGTCTATCTCAACCGTGAGCTCAAATTGAACCACGCGGGAGCCGTTCCCCAAGAGGAGCGCGAGGTCAATATTGTGGTAGTTCAGGCCGACGGCCATCCCTTTGGCCTAGTCGTGGACGACATCAACGACACTCAGGAAATTGTCGTCAAACCCCTTGGCAAGCAACTCAAAGGCGTAGGCTGTTTTGCCGGCGCCACCATCATGGGAGACGGCCGCGTCGCTTTGATTCTCGATGTGCTAGGCCTGGCTCAGCAATCCCGCGTGGTTGCCGAAATTCACGACCGCAACAGTCATCTGGACAGCGCAGCCGAATCCCGCAAGCCGCAGGACGACAAACAGACCCTGCTTCTTTTCTCCGCTGGGCAGGGCACTCGCATGGCGATTCCCCTGTCGATGGTTGCACGCCTCGAAGAGTTCCCTCGTTCCTCCGTCGAATACTCCGGCGGTCGTCCCGTGGTCCGTTACCGGGGACAGATCCTCCCGCTGATCAAGGTCGCCCAATATCTTCCCCAAGTCGGGGCGCAGGTTGGCGAAGACGAAGACGCCGCAATGCAGGTCGTCGTTTACTCCGAGAACGGGAAAAGCGTGGGTCTGGTCGTGGGCAGGATCGATGACATTGTGAGCGAAGTCATCACCGAAAAACGCCATGCCTATGGCAATGGCATTCTTGGCTCCATCGTCGTTCAGGACCAGGTGACAGATCTGCTGGACGTTCACTCCGTGATCCGGGCCTCTGATCCCTCTTTTAATCCTGGCAGAGGAACCCCCTCAGCTGCGGCTTAACTGACAAATCTTCCCGCTTGCCAATGACGCCTACCAAACAGTTCGCAACATTCACGCTCAACTCCCTTTTCCTGGGAGTAGACGTCCTCAAGGTACAAGAGGTCATTCGCTACCAAACGATGACCCGCGTGCCGACGGCACCGGCGATGGTGGAGGGCTTGATCAACCTGCGTGGTCAAATCATCACAGCAATCGACTTGCGCCTACGCTTGGATCTGCCAGCCCGCCCAGAAGACCAGCTTCCAATGAACGTCGTCGTCCGCACCGATGATGGGGCGCTAAGCCTGCTCGTCGACGAAATCGGTGACGTCGTGGAAATCGCCGATGAAAGTTTCGAACGCATCCCGGAAACCGTCACCGGCGTGGTGCGCGACCTTGTCACGGGAGTTTATAAACTCGATGGCAGACTCCTTTTAATTCTCGACACGGAAAAAGCGGCAAACCTTCCCATGGCTTCAGCCTTGGCCTTGGTTTCAGCCAAAAACTGATCCCCCCAGAAAACCAGAAAGAGAACCACCCTATGAAAGAAACGCGCAAAACCACGACCAAAGCCATCCTCGCTCCAAAAGCAGGACGCGGCGGATCCAGCCGCAATGGACTCAAAAATGGTGCAGGCAACGGGGTCGGCGTGCTCCACGTAGACGCACCGAAGGCGGCCACGACCAAGGCAGCTTCGGTCAAACGCAAGGCCGTGGACCACGATCTGGAAGAACTCCGGGGACAGGTGGCCGCCATCAACCGCTCGCAGGCCATCATCGAGTTCGCTTTGGACGGCACTATTCTAACGGCCAACGAGAACTTCCTTAAAACGGTCGGTTACTCTCTGGACGAAATAGAAGGCCGCCATCATGAAATGTTCTGCGAACCAGCCTACTCCCAGAGCATTGAGTACAAGCGCTTCTGGCAGGCTCTTAACCGCGGAGAATTCCAGCCCGGCGAATTCAAGCGCATCGGAAAAGGCGGCAAAGAAGTTTGGATTATTGCCTCTTACAATCCCGTCCTCGGCGAGGATGGCAAGCCAGTCAAGGTGATCAAATTCGCAACAGACATCACCGTTTCCAAGGCCGAACTCAAAGCGCGCACGGACATCATGAACATGACGAGCATTGTCTCGGAATCCGATCTGCGCGGTGATATTCTGTCTATTAACGAAAAGTTTTGCGAGGTCTCCAAGTACTCCAAGGAAGAACTCATCGGCAAACCGCACAACACCACACGGCATCCCGATATGCCCAAAGAAGTGTTCAAAGAATTGTGGGCGACCATCGGCCGCGGCTCGCCCTTCCGCGGGGTCATTAAAAACCGCGCCAAGGACGGAACTCCCTATTACGTGGACGCGGTCATCGCCCCGATCCTAGGTGACAATGGAAAGCCCAAAAAATATCTCGGCGTTCGCTACGACATCACCGAGATGGAAACAGAGCGCCAGAACATGCGCGGTATTTTCCGCGCGATTGACGGTGCATTCGCTTACATCGAATTTGACACTGAAGGAAACATTCTCACAGCGAATCAAATCTTCCAAACCATTATGGAGTATTCGCTGGATTCCCTGAAGGGCAAGCACCACAGGACATTCTGCGACAACGCCACCGCCAATTCGGCGGAATACGCCCAATTCTGGCCCGACCTGAAGGCAGGCAAATCCAAGGGTGGTGAATTCAAGCGGATCACACGCTCAGGGAAGGAACTCTGGGTTCAGGCCGTGTATTCGCCGGTCACCGATGAAACAGGGCGCGTTGTGAAGGTGGTCAAAATCGCCACGGACGTGACTACTGCAGTCAATCAACGCATCACTTTGGGACATGTGCTCAAAGAAGTTTCAGACAACGCTCAGACGCTGTCCTCCGCTTCGGAAGAACTTTCCGCAAACAGCCAGCAGATGGTGGCCAACGCCGAGGAAACAGCGGCACAGGCCGGTGTTGTTTCCGCCGCAGCCCAGCAGGTGAGCACCAATGTGCAAACCGTGGCGGCTGGCACCGAGGAGATGAGCGCGAGCATCCGCGAGATTGCCAAAAACGCTCAAGAAGCGGCTAAAGTAGCGGCCATCGGGGTCGTCGCCGCGGACAGCGCGAGCGAAACCATCTCCAAGCTTGGCTTGAGCAGCGCAGAGATCGGCAAAGTCATCAAAACCATCACCTCTATCGCCCAGCAGACCAACCTCCTAGCGCTCAATGCCACAATTGAAGCCGCACGGGCAGGCGAGGCCGGCAAAGGCTTTGCCGTGGTTGCTAACGAGGTCAAGGAACTCGCCAAGGAAACCGCCAAGGCAACGGAAGACATCAGCCAAAAAATTGAAAAAATCCAGTCCGACACCAACCATGCGGTCGCTGCGATTTCCGAGATCAACGGCGTGATCAACAAGATCAGCGACTACCAGAACACCATTGCCAGTGCGGTGGAGGAGCAGACAGCCACAACCAACGAGATCACACGCAATATCTCGGAGGCCGCTCAAGGCAGCACGGAGATCGCCCAGAACATTCTCGGTGTCGCTGAGGCGGCTCGCAATACCACGATGGGAGCCACAGATACGGAGAAAGCGGCTCTTGAACTCGCCCGAATGGCGGCAAGCCTCCAGAACACGGTGGCTAGCGTCCGAAACTAACTCCGCGAAAATCTTCCGGGCCACCTCCTCTGATTCAATGGCCTTCCCGCTGGGTACACCCCGCGGGGAGGCCTTTCTCAAAGAACGGCTCACTCAAGGGTAGTGGTTGAAAGCGCGCCTTACTGTCTCTATGGTTCCGGCGCTTCATTTCAACCCCCACCCAAAAAGTGATCCGACCTCCTTTTTCAAATACGCTTCCGGTTCGCCCCTCCGTTGAGAGAGGTAAAATATCCCGGTTTGCCCTGACAGTAGTCAGACGTCTTTTCTCAAAGTGACTCCATGCGTGCTCTAATCGTAGACGACTCCAAGATGGTTCGAATGATCCTGAGCAAGCTGCTCCGGGAGCTTGAGTTTGACATTCTCGAAGCCGGTGATGGCCAGGAGGCTATCGAACGCCTTTACCATGGAGAAAACGTCGACCTCATGCTTGTTGACTGGAACATGCCCATCATGAACGGGTACGAACTGCTCTGTGCAGTCCGCGCGAATGTCCTGCTCTCCCATATCAAGGTCATGATGGTCACCACCGAGTCCTCCATTGAACAGGTTCAAAAGGCTCTTTCTGCCGGTGCCAACGAGTATCTGATGAAGCCTTTCACCAAGGAACTTCTTCACGAAAAACTCCTGATCATGGGAGTTCTCTGAGTCTCCACGCAGCTTTCCACCCTTAGACTCCTCCTAGTAAACTTCCGAGTGAATCGGTTTTAACGGCATCATGGATAAAATCCGAGTCCTCATCGTTGACGATTCCGCCGTGATCAGGCGACTTTTGTCAGATCTTCTTAAAGAAGATCCCCAGATCGAAGTGGTGGGAATGGCGGGCAATGGCGAACTCGCCATTCCAAAGGTCCAGCAGCTCCATCCGGATCTCATCACACTTGATATGGAGATGCCCGTGATGGATGGCATCGAAACCCTCAAAGCACTGCGGAAAACACATCCGAAGTTGCCCATCATCATGTTCAGCACTTTGACTGAGCGTGGTTCGAGTGCGACGATGGATGCGCTCTCACTGGGTGCCAGCGACTACGTCACCAAACCGGCAAACGTAGGCAGCGTCATCGAAGGCATGGGGAAAATCCGCGAGGAACTCATTCCAAAAATCAAAGCGCTTTGCGGCCGGAAAAGTCCCGTCGCACCTACCCAGGGTTCTGATCTGAAGCCAGAAAACCGTTTATTGCGAATTTCCCGTGAATCAACTTCGTCTGCTGGCGTTGATATCCTTGCGATTGGTGTGTCGACAGGCGGCCCCAACGCATTGGCGGAGTTAATGCCCGCCCTTGGCAAAAACTTTCCGGTGCCTGTGGTGGTCGTCCAGCACATGCCACCTCTTTTTACCCGCCTCTTGGCGGAGCGTTTGGGAGCCATTTCCGGCTTCAAATGCCAGGAAGGGGTCGCCGGCCAATTGATCCGGCCGGGCCAGTTATGGGTCGCCCCGGGCGGCTTCCATATGGAAACGGAACGCGTGCGCGATGGAGTCATCCTTCACCTGCACGAAGGGCGCCCGGAAAACTCCTGCCGGCCCGCCGTCGACGTTTTGTTCCGCTCGGTTGCGAAATCGTACGGATCCAGGGTGCTTTCCGTCATTCTCACGGGCATGGGCCAGGATGGGCTGAAAGGTTGCGAGGCAATTACCGCCGCAGGCGGCCAGGTCCTGGTTCAGGACGAGGCCTCGAGTGTCGTCTGGGGCATGCCCGGCGCAGTGAGTAACGCCGGCCTAGCCGACAAAGTTCTGCCGCTTAAGGAACTGGCTCCCGAAATTTTAACACGCATCCATGCCGGTGCTTCCGCACCCGCCATCCGCTCCTTCCCCCCGCTTCCCACGACCGCTTCATGAAATCTGCTGACTTTGATTACGTTCGCAATTATGTCCGCACCCAGGCAGCCATAGTGATCGAACCGGGCAAGGAATACCTTGTCGAATCACGGCTAACAACGCTTGCCCGGAGGGAGAAAATCGAGAGTATCGATATCTTAGTAGAACGTCTTCGCGCTAAACCGGGAAGCGATCTGCATCGACGCGTCGTCGATGCAATGACCACAAACGAAACTTCTTTTTTTAGAGACTTGCACCCCTTCGAGGCTCTTAAAAAAACCATTCTTCCCGAGCTCGTCCAAAAAAGGCGCCCAGAGCGCCAGCTTAATTTCTGGTGCGGCGCCGCCTCCAGCGGACAGGAGTCCTACAGCGTCCTCATGACCATCGCTGAAAACTTCCCGGAAATTTTCCAGTGGAACTTCAACTTCATCGCCACCGACCTTTCCACAGAAGTCCTCGCACAGGCCCAGTCGGGTAAATATAGCCAATTGGAAGTCAATCGCGGCCTGCCCGCGCCTCTTTTGGTCAAGTATTTCAAACGAAATGGAGAATCCTGGGAGTTCGATCCGATGCTGCGCAAGAAAGTCGTTTTTCAAGAACTCAACCTCATGAGCACCTGGCCCTTCATGCCTGCCATGGACGTGGTCTTCCTCAGGAACGTCCTCATTTACTTCGACGTAGAGACGAAGAAAACCATCCTCGGTAAAATTCGCCGACTGCTCCGCCCAGGCGGTTATCTCTTTTTGGGTGGAGCAGAAACGACTCTGAACCTTGATGACGCCTTCCAACGCGTTGTTTCAGACAAAGCGACTTGTTACAGGAATCCCGAAGCGTAGAAGAAGTTTCACCGCTCTGCGTGTGCCCAAGGCTCGATGGGATGCGAATGAGGGTCGGACTCTTTGTACAGCAGGCGACGTCTAAAGAGTCTCAACGGAGCCGTGCCCGCTCCTCTCTCATCGCTTCTGAGGAGTCGCAAATAAGTGCGCCTCTTATCCTCTAGCGTTCTAGGCTAACTGAGCTGCAAGGTAACCGGACAATGGTCCGAACCCGTCACGCCGCTCAAAATCGAGGCGCCCGCCAACCGGGAGCGCAGGGTGCCGCTCGCTAGAAAATAGTCGATGCGCCAGCCGATGTTGCGCTCGCGTGCTTTGCTCATGGGACTCCACCAAGTGTAGTGGCCGCCATTGGGCTCAAAGGCGCGGAATGTGTCCACAAAACCGGCTTCCATCATCGCGTTGAAACCCGAGCGTTCCTCCGCCGTGAACCCGTGGTTTCGCGTGTTGTCCTTTGGCCGGGCCAAGTCGCGTTCCTCGTGGGCCACATTTAAATCGCCGCAACAGATGACCGGCTTGCGCTCCTCAAGACCCTTCAAGTAAGAAAGGAAAACCCTGTCCCAATCTTGGCGGTAGGGAAGTCGGGCCAACTCCCGCTGGGAATTGGGTACATAAACGCAAACGAAATAAAACGATTCAAACTCCGCCGTCAGGACACGCCCTTCTTTATCGTGCTCCGCAATCCCAATGCCAGTGCTCACGGACAAAGGGGGGATCCGGCTTAGAATCGCCGTTCCCGAGTATCCCTTTTTTTCGGCACTGTTGAAAAAAGCTGAGTATCCCGGCCAATCAGGAACCACATCGGCCTCCGTACACTTGGTCTCCTGTAGAGCCAGAATGTCGGGCGCCTCGGCTGTGAGAAATTCAGCGAAATTTTTGCGCATCACGGCGCGCAGCCCGTTGACGTTCCAAGAAATGAGTTTCATCCAGTAAAAACGTACCCGGATGAAGGGCTCCTGAAAAGCAGAAGCCTACGCAAGAAGCGCGGCCACTGTTCGAACCGCCTCCGCAGCCGCTTTTACGGGCTCGCCGCAAAACATCTGCACGCCTGCCATGACGCCCCGGACCATCTTCGACACCATCCCAGCAGCCTCCCGCTCGACCAACTCCGCAAAATTACCATCGAACGTCTCGTTAGAAACGCCGCGAGAAATAAACAGAAGAAGTGGCCGCTCAAACCGGTGAAAACGGCCAAGCTGCGCGTGCACCCATAACCTATTGCCAGAGTCAGTCTCGGATCCAAGCTGCACGCAAAGAACCACAGACTCCTTGGTTAGCCCCTCATCCAAAATACAGCGGAGCTTCACCTCAAAAAAATCCTCAGCCAACGCGACTTCATCCCTCGCGTCCGCCGTCACACCGGCCTTGGCCCCGCCTTCGATAAAATAACAAATAACAAGCGCGGCCCCATATTTGGCACACAGACGCGCGTAGGATTCCCCGGAAGACGCGGGCGTACACAAGGCCGACCCCGGCTCGAATAAAAACTCGATGCCAATGGCCAGCGCCATCTCGGCAACATGTAAGCGGCGCGTCCCAAGGGCCAAGGGCTCTCCGAATTCTGCCTCTCTCCAACTCTTCACAAAGGTGCGCACAGAAGCCCACTCCGCAGCTTCACTCAGCTCGCACTCCCCCACCGCCCAAAGATCCATACGGATTGCGATGATGTCGGCTCCTTCGTCTACAAGAGCCCGAGCTTTCGCAAGCTGAGCCGAAAGATGCTCCCTCTCGTTTTCATGAGGCCCCCTCGCACCTAAGATCAGAGAGCCGAAAACTAAAGGGCTGCGGGGAAACTCAAACACATTCTGTCCGGCGCGCAGGATCATTCTCGACACTCCATCGCGGGCTGAGTTGGGAGCGGCACAAAGCTGCGTTGCCCTCTCTCATAACGAATGGCTTCCTTATAGCCAGCCTGCTGCAAAAGACGAACCGCCTCGCGGAAGCCCGCACCAAGTTCCGCCACGGCATGTGCGTCCGAATTAATAAGAACTGGGACACCCGCCGCACAGGCCAGTTCGACAAAACCCCGCGCAGGGTAAATCTCCTGACAATTTTTTCGCAATCCCGCGGTGTTCACTTCGTAAGCAAGACCGGTGTCCACCAGTGCTTGAATGGAAGGTTCGTAAAAACGACGCAAATCACCCTTCGGGACGTAGCCAAATTTTTTGGGCAGATCCGGATGCCCGACGAACTCGAACTGTTTAGAGCGGATACACTCTTCATATCGTTTCCAGTAAGCGCTCCAAATGATTTCGGGATCCTCCGTCTGATAGCGGCTAAGATACTTGGGATTATCGACCTCCAATCCGCCGGGCAGATAGTGGACACTACCGATCCAAAAATCCCATGTCGCCAAAGTGCGCAGTTCGTCCCACCAAGCCTCGCAATCGTCTAAAAAATCTACTTCCAAGCCCAGCCTGATAGGAAGGTTAGGATACACTGCCCGCGCAGCTTGGACGTCGGCGAGGTAGCGCGGCAGTTCCTCGCGTCGCATGCGCCAGTCATCGAAAGGTTCCGGCATCGGGTTGTGGTCGGCAAACCCTAGCTCCGCAAGTCCGAGAGCCGTCGCTTGGGCCGCCATTTCCATTGGCCAACCCGAGGCGTGCCGGCACAGGGGGGTGTGCACGTGGTAGTCGCTGAGTCCGGAAAAAGGCATGCCACCTTTGTAGAACGATGCCGACTGCTACGCAAAGCTTCGAGTAAACCGCCCGTGCTTACCCTTGAGCTCAAAGGCTTTTCTGCTTATGTATTGCCTCTTCTTGTTCCACCCTCATGAAAAAAACGCTTCCCCTTCTGGCTCTCTGTGCGCTCACCTCCCTCCAGGCAGCTGACTGGCCCCGGTGGAGAGGTGCAGACTTTGATGATGTCTCCAAAGAAACAGGCCTTTTAAAAAGCTGGCCCGCAAACGGCCCCCGCAAACTCTGGTCCAGCGACAAGGCGGGTCTGGGGTACTCGGGCTTTTCCATTGTCGGCGGCACACTTTATACCCTCGGTCTCAAGGATGATACCGAGCTTCTTTTAGCCTTCGACGCTGCCACCGGCGCCCCAAAGTGGTCTACTCCGGTCGGTCCGGTGCTCGTAAACAAATGGGGTGACGGCCCGCGTGGCACCCCTTCGGTCGATGGCGACAGGGTGTACGCTCTCAGCGGCCAGGGTGTCCTTATCTGCGCCAACGCCGCCGATGGCAAATCGCTTTGGACAGCGGCGATGAAAGACTTCGGGGGTAAAGTTCCGGGCTGGGGTTACACCGAAAGCGTTCTAGTGGACGGGGACAAGGTCGTCTGTATTCCGGGAGGCCCCCAGGGCTCGTTGCTGGCTCTCGACAAAATGAGCGGCAAAAAAGTTTGGCAAACCGCCGACTGGACCGACGGAGCGCAATACTCCTCCGTCATCGCCGCCACCCACAACGGCTCGCGGCAATATATCGCGCTGACCATGCAGCATTTTGGTGGCTTCGACGCCACGGACGGGCGAAAACTTTGGCTTTCGGACTGGAACGGGCGCACCGCTGTGATTCCCACTCCAATCTTCTCCGAAGGCGACGTGTACGTGGCCAGCGGGTATGGCGTGGGGTGTAAGCTGGTCCACGTGGGTGCAAACAATGCCGTGGACGATCAGTGGACCAACACCAACATGATCAATCACCACGGCGGTGTGATCTTACTCAAAGGCAACCTTTACGGCTACTCCGACAAAGGCGGTTGGACGTGTCAGGATTGGAAAACAGGAGACGTCAAATGGACCAGCAAGAACCTCGGAAAGGGTGCCATTCATTGTGCCGATGGAATGCTTTATTTGTTGGAGGAATCCTCAGGCACTGTCGCATTGATCGAGGCCTCCTCTGAGGCTTGGAAAGAACGTGCACGTTTCAAACTCGAACCCCAAACCACCCAACGGAAGCCTGATGGCAGGATTTGGACCCATCCGGTAGTCGCCGATGGAAAGCTCTATCTCCGCGATCAGGAAATGCTTTCGTGTTTCGATATCCGCGATCCAAAAGCGCCCGCGCCGTCCACTGCAGCTGCCGTAAAGTTCAAAGATCCAGAGGAGGCCACGCAGGCACCTCTTAAAATGTTTCAAGCGCTGGGGGTAGCTGGGTCGACCTTCAATTAGAAATTCGTCGTCACGGTCCAGGAAGCCCACGAAAACCGTACCGCGTTTTTCAGGATGCCAATTGGCCGATGACGCTGGGAAAAGGAGTCGCAGCCAGCGTGCGATAGCTCGGCCAACTGGATAAGCGGCGGTCACGCTCAGCGACGGCTCACTGGGCTAGCGACGCACACCTTTTATTTTAGAGGCCTCATTGCAGGCAATTCTCTTTCCCATTGAACTAACGCGGCGCTGACTCACTACGCTGCGGGCGCCCCATTCCCCCACTCGGAACTTGCCGCAGTGGGAAAATGAAGCGGGGCTGTACCGATGTTAGAACGCATTCACTTACAACAACTTCCAGCCGCTTCGGTACTCGCGTTTCAAGAACCGCTCAGCCTCAGGCGCATTAGGAATACGCATGTTTTTGGCGTCCCACTCGATCTTTTTGCCCGCCCGGAAAGCGACGTTTCCAAGATGATTTGCCTCGGTCAGCGGACCACTATAACCAAAATGGCACGTCGTGGGAGAGCCCGTTTTGCAGGCGTTGAGCCATTCCTTGTGATGGCCGACGGAATCCGGAATGGACTGCGGGGGGCGCACAAAGTCGACAAACTGGTTCTCAGGCAGCAAGAGATGCTTGCCGTAATCAGCCAGAAGCATCCCTTTGTCGCCAACAAACAATACGCCGCTCGCCCACTGCGGAATCTGCTTCTGCTCCCAAAGCAGCGGCCTGTAAGTTCCCTGATACCAGGCCACCTTCACGGGCGCGCGTCCGTTTCTAGCGCCATATTGGTAAGTGGCTGTCATCGATGCAGGCGCAATCTCAGCGTGGGGCGGGGGCCCGCTCGATTCTATGGAAAGCGGCGCGTCCAGGTTGAGCGCCCAAAAGGGCAGATCATTCCAGTGGGAGCCAAGGTCACTCATCGTCCCGTTGCCAAAATCCCACCAGCGGTACCACTTGTTTCCAGGAATGTAGATGCTGTTAAACGGCCTCCATGGTGCGGGGCCGATCCACAAATCCCAGTCGAGTTCGGCAGGAACAGGTTCCGCTTCGGTCGGCCTTTCCTGTGTGCTAAACCTGTCGCCGTTGGCCTTCGCATCTGCGTCGCTTTGCCATCCCCACGTCCGATTGACCCAAACGTGAGCTTCCCGCACCGTGCCGATTGCGTTCCCTTGAATGAGCTCAACCACCCGACGGTAGTTTGCACTCGCATGCACCTGCGTTCCCATCTGAGTCGCAACGCCCGCTTTAAGCGCCGCTTCGGCCACTGTCCTTGCCTCAAAAACATCGCGGCTCAGTGGCTTCTCGCAATAGACGTGTTTCTTACGCAGCAACGCGGGGAGCGTCGCAAAAGCATGCGTGTGTTCCGTGGTTGAAACCAATACCGCATCAAATTCCGAGTCCCGCATGGTGTCGTAAAACTTACGGAAATCCCGAAACTGTTTAGCATTCGGATTTTTAATGGCGGCCGCCTTCAAATTCAGTTCGTTGACATCACAAAGCGCCACGATGTTTTCTCCCAAAATGCCCGCCATGTTGGAGGCACCGCGTCCTCCGCAACCAATCACCGCTACATTCAACAAGCTGTTGGGCGATTGACTTCGGAGCAGGGCGGGAAAACCCAGAATGCCGGCCGAAGCCGCTGTAGTTTGTGTCAAAAATTGACGACGCGTGCTGACTTTGTTTTGGGTGGACATAAAACGGGGTGCTATTTGGTATGATCCTCAGATTGCTTTTTGTTTAGAAACTTTGGCCTTGATTGCAACCAGTGTTTAGATCGTCTCTCAAAACACATCAAAAGCCTTTGGTGAACTATCGCCAAAATTCACTCCTGCCTTTTGGCCGCCTGCTGAAACCCAAAGCCCCGCCGACATGTAAAACACAAAAAGGGTGATCCGCCCGGCGTAAAGGGCATCCCTTGGGTTAGCCCCAGGGCTCTTTTTTCTCGAAAGCTAAGAGGCTTGGAATAAACGACGGAAATTCCCCATAGACAAAAACGCCACTTTTTGCTGTGTTGGTTTGGGATGAAGCCTATATCAGCCCCCACTTTTGCAACAGAATCCCACGCGCGCAAACT
>CANJZW010000017.1 GCA_947479475.1 Chthoniobacteraceae bacterium | reverse complement strand
CGATTTGATTTTTGGCCCGCGCAAACGCGTGGTGGAACAGAAGGCGACGGGGCTGGGATCCGGCGTGATTGTTTCCAAAGAGGGGCACGTTTTGACCAACCATCACGTCATTTCCGGGATGGAGGAAATCCGCGTCCAGCTCACCGACGGTCGGGTGGAGCCTGCTGAGCTCATTGGTAGTGACGCGGCGACGGACATCGCCGTTTTAAAAATCAAGGGGCCAGTCCCCGCCTTGGGATTTGCGGATTCAGACAAAGTCCGGGTCGGGCAGCCTGTTTTGGCGGTCGGCAACCCCTTTGGACTGCAGGAGACAGTCACCCAGGGGATTATCAGCGCCAAGGGACGGGCGGTGCGCGACAGCGGGGTGGAGTTTTTGCAGACGGACGCGGCCGTGAACCAGGGCAATTCGGGAGGGCCGCTTCTGAATTTCAAAGGCGAGGTCATCGGGATTAACAGCGCGATTTACTCGGCCAACACGGGGACGTGGCTGGGGATCTCCTTCGCCATCCCATCCAATGTGGCCAAGCATTCGATGGAAAGTCTCCTGCGCACGGGCCGCGTCCAGAGACAGACGCTGGGGGTTGCCACGATGCCACTCACGCCCGAGCTCGCGAGTCAGGTGGGGCTGCGGGCGGTGGTTGGAGCACTAGTGACCCAGGTCTGGGCCGGTTCTCCTGCGGAAAGGGTGGGAATCCAGCCCGGTGATGTCATCGTGCGCATCAACGGCGAAATTGTTGAAACACCGGCTGCGCTGCCCAAGTTTTTAGCTGATAAAAAAGTCGGAACTCCCGTTCAAGTGAACGTTGTCCGAAAGGGCCGGGAGTACACGGTCACTGCAGAGGTCGCCGAGTTGCAGGGGAACTAAACCCAGGTTAGGCAGGGTCCTACCACGCGCAGGGGGCTTGCGGGCGGGCGCAGGGGGTTATGAGGGAGACTTCTCCGAGGCGAGCGAGGGGACCTGGTTGTCCGCCGGAAGCGGGCTTTTGAGAAACTGGCGGACCTTGGCTGGAAATTCGATTTTGAGCGGCGTTGCCTTTTTGAAGCGGTACTGGCGGAGTTCATCGCCAAACTGCAGAACCATCGGCAGCCGGGACTCTTCGTCGACGGCGAGCACCCGGATTCCGGGTTGCAGTGGAATTCCGCCCAGGGGACCAGCGGGCCAGGTTGAGGCGGATGTGGTTTTAGCGCCGGGGGCAGACAGTTCTGAGGGGACGTCTGCGTAAATAAAGGCGGACTGGTTTCCCAGAGGGATTCTGCCCCGGTACATCTGGGGTGTCACCCACGCGAGCTCCCCAAAAGTGGCCCAATCGGTGTCTTGTGCAGAAATGTCTTCGGGTTGGGGGCTGGAAAATGAGGCTTTTGATTCGGTTGTCTGGCCATCCTCGATAGGGGCTGGCGCTGTTTCTACAGGGCTGTGTGGAAAAACGCTGTCGCTCCCAATTTCCGAAATAAAGGCGAGTCCGGCGACTCTCCAGACCTCGACTCCATGGCGACGGAATTGAACGGAGTAGTGGGAGTTTTCCCCGGCCAGTGTCACATTCACGATGGAGGGGCGGAAGTCTGCCGCCAGCTCGGAGGCAGGGGTGGTGTATTTAAAAACGACTGACCAGGCGGCCGAAGTTCCGGGAGCCTTCCACAAAGGGCCATCGGGGGGGAGCCGCGGCGCAGGAGTCGCTGTTTGCGCGGGAAGGTGGGAGGGAGTCAGCGTGGCCAGCGCGGCGGACAGGCAACTGACAACCCAAAAGAGGCTTCGGAGAAGGGAGGCGCCGCCGGTTTTTTGAGGGCGCTTTTTGAGGGGGGGGGCCGGCAGAGGAAGCGGTTGGAACGGGTTGGGCTGGTTTAAACGCGTTGCCACAGGGGGGGGAGTGTCTTTTGAGTGAAACGGAGGTTTGGCATCCCGCATCCGCTCTCGACCCGAGGTTTGAAAAAGGCCCGGGTGAAGAGGCGGTGTTGGTGTCCCACGCTGGAATCGTTTTTCGAGTGAAAAGGCGCTTTTTCGTCTGCAAAAGCGGCGGCGCCTCCGGTTTGAATGCGCGCATTTTCTCATTTTGTTTATTCCGACAAGAGTAATGCAGATGAAAGAGTGGTCCCTCACCCTGCGCTGCCTCAGTGGGGTATTGAGCACGGTTGATTCTGGAGAGCCCCAGTTTGTGATTATAGGGCATCGGAATGCCCTTCACTCTTGCCGAACTTTTGCTCTGTTTTGCGCGCCTTTTCAAAAAGGTGCCGGCAGCCCGCTCAAGAAATTTGCAGGATTGATCGCCTGAACTGGAGCATTTGAAAAATCAAAAACGTTCCGCGTAATGATAAAAGATGCACCCTCCTCTGCAGCTAGACCCGCCACCACGGCATCCTCAAAATCTGCCATCGGCAAGCGGCGAGCAAAGAGCCAGCCGTTTTTATCTAAACATCGCACTTCAAAAAATGAAAGGACTCGATCAACCGCACCCATTGCGTCCGAGTGCGTTCCATATTTTGCAATCAGATAAAAGAGAGTTGTCACCCCATGCGAGGGAAACACCCCCTTTAAGCGTCCTTCACAGACAAGGCTCAGCACTCTGGCGGAGGCTTCGTAATGGGGTTGGCGGTTTTGAAAGACATCCAACAACACATTGATGTCCACAACCACGGTCATGCATGTTTTTTCTCGAGATATTCGAGGTGCTCTGCTCTTTCACTGCCCACTTTCTCAAGCACGCCAGTGGCGGAGATAACAGCTGCGTGTATGGGTTGCTGAAGCTGTATAATCAGGGTGTGCGCCTGTTCTGCGAGAAATGACTCGATCGTAGTCCCCTGTTTGGAGGCCCAAGTTTGCAGGAAAGCAAAATCCTCTTCCGTTACGGGTACGGAAAGTAGTGTCATTCAGGGAGCATACGATTTTTTCCTGCAAAAGCAATGCTGGCAATGGGCGGCCTTGCCTCAAACTCAAACTGCGGTGCAATCCAGTGAGCCGTTCGCGTAGACCGGTGGGCCAAACGTCGCGCCGCAAAACGCGCTAGGGGCTGGGCGCGAGGGCGGGAAAGCGGTGAGGGGCCGCTCCCGCGCACCGACGAAGGGCGTTTATTCCCCCAGGTTCAGAGGGACTCCGGGAGTGGAGTCCAAAATACGAGTGGAAGGAATCTTTGGGGCGAGGGTTTCGCGCATCCACGCCCGTGCGTCGGGGTCGCCGTGGACAAAGAGAACTTGGCGGGGAGCGGCCCTTTCGACGTAGTCGACGAAGCTGTCACGGTCTCCGTGCGCGCTGAAGCCGAAGACTTCCACCCTACACCGGAGGGTTTCAGGCTGGATGTCGGGTGCCACCTGGAAAGATTCCCCGAGTTTAGTCGTGCGCAGCCGCCCGGCGGGCGATTGCGGGTCGGCGTAGCCTACGAAAAAGATGCCGTGCGCCGGGTTGGGGAGGAAGTGCGGAGCGATGATGTTGGAGAGCGTGTGCTCTGTCATCATCCCGCTGGAAAGGGCGTAGATGCGGCCGGGTCGGACGGGGTATTGGTTAATTTCGCGGCCGCTAATGGTGAACGGGGCGACGGTTTCAAGCAGATCCAAACCCTGATGCTGGCGGTGGCTTTCGTTGGCCAGGCGGTCGTGGATTTCGCTCAGCTTGGTGCTGAGGCCGCCGATGTAAACGGGACACTCTGGAAGAAGGCCCTTTTTGCGCAGGGTATGGAGCATGATGAGCAGTTCCTGGCTTTTGCCCAAGGCAAACACGGGCACGAGCACGCTCCCGCCTTGCGCGAAGATTTCGCGAATGGCCCCTGCGAAACGCTCTTCCTCCTTTTCTCGAGTGAAACCCTCGGGTTGCGGGACCGCGCCGCGGGTGCACTCGATGATCAGGGTATCGATGTTATCCACGGGAAGCTTCGCCCCCAGCATGAGGGATTGGTCGTGGAAGTTGATGTCGCCAGTGTAGAGGATGCGGCGGTTCTCGGCTTCAATCAGCACGGCGGCCGACCCAAGAATATGGCCTGCATCCTCCAAACGGAAGGAAACGTCTGCGGGTTCGTCGAAGCCGAGCCTGTCGCCGGCTAGATTGAAGCGCTGCCCTAAGGGAAGGGGTCTGAAGCGGCGGACGCAGTTTGTGGCTTCGCGGTGGGAAAAGGTCGGGGCGTCGCCTTCTCCGTTCTCGTGGCGTTTCATCATCACGTTGACGGAGTTGTGGAGCATCACATCGGCCAGATGCAGCGTGGCGTCCGTCATGAAGGCGGGGGTGTTTGGATGCTGGCGCATCAGCACGGGCAAGGAACCCAGATGGTCCTGATGCGCGTGTGTGAGGATAATCGCGTCCAGAGGTTTTCCGGCGAGGTGCTCCAGAAGGGGGAGGCTTTCGCGGCCTTCCATCTTAGGATGTGCGCCGCAGTCTAAAACGATACGGCGCCCCCCTGCTTCAATCAGGTAACAATTGGCGCCGATTTCAATTTGGCGGGTGAGATTAGTAAAACGGAGATTGGACATGAGAGCTGAGAAGCCTGAATCGGCAAAAGTGGCAGGGTGTGGATGAAAGGCGGCGGAGGTGGAGCGGGCCGCGGAGAATGAAGGATGCGAGGCTGGAGGGCAACCTCAATGCCAGAAGGCCACTAGAGCGCCGCGTGAGAAGGCGGGGGGAGGCGCGGCAAAACGGGGTGTTCCGAAGTTTTTTGAGGGAATAAGAGCCCGGAAAAGCACCCGCTTTTGAATGGCAAATCGAAGGGGCGGCGGGGAGGAAGGGTAGCTCAAAAGGGGTTCAAATACGCTTTGAAGAAGCGGCGGCAGCGTGCCCGGTCGTGGGTTTTTTGGGCGCCGCCATGGGCTTTTTTTGGGGCGCCATGGGCTTTTGAGGGGGGTGCCGCCAGGGGCGTGCGACAAAAAGGGTCAGGCTGCCGTTGCTGCCTTCCGGCCCTGGCGGGGTTCGCCCGCCCTTAATCCGCATCCCCTGACGGCAGCTTCACTATGATGGGTATTTTGACGGAACTCAACAGCGGCGGCGCCTTTTTTTCAGCATATCCCGCTTGCAAGCGCGCGGAGAGAAGCGATTATACGAGAGCAAGTCAGTGCCACCTGTTGGAATTGCACTCGGTCCCTTTGCCTTGTAAGCTTTAGGGAGGAGGGTGGTTTTTTAGTTCTGAGGGCAACTTGTCCCAAGCAAGGAGTTCCTTCAGGCTGCCCGTTCTCCTTTGTTTCCCCTATTTTCCCCCGTTTCGTTCCCCTCCCTTCGTTTCCTCATTCCGTTCAAGTCCAGGCCCCAGAAAAAAAGAGTATGATCCGGTCTCTACTGTTTTTCACAATTGCGTTATCGCTTGCATCTGCCGTGCTTGCTTTTTTGACCAAGGAAAAAGCGACGCAGCTCAATGACAAACTGTCTACAACCTCCCAGCTTTCGGGTGTTTTGAAGACGGAAAACTCCAAGCTCAAAGAGGAAAAACAAGCGGCTACTTCCAAGGTGGACGAGCTTGGGGGGCTCACCCAACAGCAGAAGGACGAACTCGAAAAACTGAAGACGGCTTCCGCTGCGCAGGCTGCTGAAGTGGCCAAGTTGAAAACAGACGTCCAAGCGGGGGCTGCCAAGGCTGCGGATTTGGAGAAAAAACTCGCGGAGAAGCCTGTGCCGCCTCCCGCTCCGTTGGTGGATCCCGCAACCGAGCAGCTCGTGGCAAGCTTGAAGTCAGATCTGGAAAAAACGAGGCAGACGGCCACTGAGGAGCAGCAGAAGGCCGCGCAAAAGATTCAAGAGGTGGAGGCGAAGATGTCTCAGATGATGCCCAAGCCTGCCGTTGCCTCGTGGAAGAATGGGTCAGGCAAGCAGCCACCCTCGGGCGAGGTTGTCGCGTACAACGAGGGCTGGAACTTCGTGGTGGTCAATTTGGGCGATAAACAGGGGGTCACCCCCGAGAGCAAGCTGATGATTCAACGGGGCGGGAAGATGCTCGCGCGGTTGGAAATCACCGAGGTGCAACCCAAATTTGTGACTGCGGGCATTGTCTACGCCCCGGGGATCTCTGCTAAGGAGAGGGTCCGGCCGGGAGACACCGTTGTATTTGTTCCGAAGGTAGACATTGAGCCGGAAGCCGATCGCGCTGGGTTTAATGTCAGCAATCTTTTCCCAAAGGCGGTACCGGGCCAATAGCACCGGGCTAATAGATTGGACTAGGCGATTGGACTAGTCGGCTGGGAGACTGGCCGATGAATCAGGCGAGCGGGTTCAGTCTTTCGTTTTTGTCGTTATTTGATGCGGCTTTCCCCCCTTTTCTTTTCCCCACCCCTTTTATGGATTTTGTACGTTTGTTTTTGGCCTTGTTGCTGGTCTCCGGCGGGTTGGTTGGGTGCGCTTCAGCGCCCAAGGAGGAGTCTGACAGTTTGAGCACCATTCCTTGGAACCGACCAGCGACGTGGGAGGGGCGCGGGCCTTTGGGTGGGATGATGATGATGGATGGCCGATAGGCGGGTGGATTTCTTGTGCCGCCACCCTTACGGGTGTTCTTAAACCGCCCCCCCTACGGGTGTTTTTAATCCGCCCCCCCTACGGGTGGATATCCGAGTGCAGGCGGGGTGAAACGTCCGCCCTTGCGGCCTTAAATCCACAAAGATGTGGATTCGGCTTCTTGCCAAAACTTCCTTTTTTGGCAAGAATCAGACCAAGATGAAGTACCGTACCTACCTTATTTTTGGGGCGCCTGGCGCTGGCAAGGGGACCCAAGGTAAGGTCCTTGGCACCATCCCTCGCTTTTTTCACTGTGCCTGTGGAGACGTCTTTCGTTCCCTGGACACTCGGACTCCCATCGGGCAGGCGTTTCTAGACTACTCCAGCCGAGGGGAACTGGTGCCCGATGAAATCACGGTGAAGCTTTGGATGGCGGTCATCGGCGACATGGTTGGCATGCACAAATTCAAGCCTGACCTGGACGCTTTAATTCTTGATGGCATTCCGCGCAACGTCCAGCAGGCCGAGATTATGCGGGACATTCTTGACGTGAGGAAAGTGTTCCACCTGAGCTGTCCCGACCGCGAGGCGCTGATTTCGCGATTGAAAAAAAGGGCTCTAAAAGAGAATCGGTTTGACGATGCCAACGAGGAGACTATCCGCCGCCGTTTGTTTACCTACGAAGAGGAATCAAAGCCGGTGCTGGACTTTTACGGGCCTTCCAAAGTTCGCCATATTGACGCGACTCAGTCGCCGGTCAAAGTGACCTACGATATTTTGAGTGAACTAATCACCGGCTGATTTCGAGGCTTATGAGGCTCGTGTTTGCGGGAACGGGGGACATCGGCGTGCCCACGCTCGAATGGTTGGTGTCCTCACAAAAAGCCCTTGGATTCGAAGTGGTAGGAGTGGTGACGCAGCCCGACAAACCGGTGGGGCGGCATCAAACGCTGAGCGCCTCTGCAATCAAGGGGGTGGCACTGAGGGAGGGGCTTGCGGTTCAACAACCTCTGAAAATGCGGGAGCCAGCGGCGTTGGAGGCTCTGCGTTTCTTGGCGCCCGACGTGCTAGTGGTGATGGCATATGGCCAGATTTTGCCGAGGAGTGTTTTGGACCTGCCGAAGGTGGCGTGCTTAAATTTGCACGCTTCACTCTTGCCCAAGCACAGAGGGGCCGCGCCCATTCAGGCTGCGATCGAAGCCGGTGATGCAGAGTCTGGAATCACGGTTATGTACATGGCGGAGGGACTCGATACTGGGGATGTTTTGCTCGAAAAGCGGCTGCACTTGCGCCGACGTGAGACGGGAGGAAGCCTGCACGACAGACTCGGTCTTCTGGCTCCGGAAGCCCTCGCGGAGGCTCTTGCCCTACTCTCAAAAGGAACGGCGCCAAGAGTTCCGCAGGACAATGCAGAGGCCACCTACGCTGGAAAACTATTGCGCGAGCACGGGCTTATTTCCTGGGAGTCCGCGCAGGCCGTGGACCGGCGTGTGCGGGCGATGAACCCGTGGCCCGGAGCCTACACGGTGCTGCCTCAGGGGGGCGGGCATCCGGAGAGAAAGTTAAAGGTGTATTCTGTCATTCAGAGCCGCACCGAATCGGGGGGGGCTTTGCCGGGGACGGTCTTGGCCACGGAGGGGCGAGGCGTGCTGGTTGCCTCCGGGGCCCGTTCGGTTTGGCTCACCGAGGTCCAATTAGAAGGAAAGCGACGGTTGCGCGCCTCCGAGTTTTTGCGCGGAACCGCGTTGCCCCTCGGGATTGTGCTGGGAGCTGCGGCGCTTCCTTGACCGATGCTTTCAGGGGAGCATCATGGGCGCATGACCCGAGTTGCCACAGATGCCGTTATTCCTGAAAAAGGGTGGCATGTTCTCCATCTTTTTTACCGGATCGAACACGGCCAATGGTCGCTGCTTACGACGGAGGAGAAAATTGCGGCCAAAACTCAGCTGAGCGAGTTGATTCAGGAAATCAGGGCGACGGATAAGACGCAGTTGCTGATCTTTAGCATGGTGTCTCCAAAGGCAGACATCGGCTTCATGTTGCTTACACCTGATCTACAGGTGGCCAACGCTTACGAAAAACGGCTCAGCCTTGGGCTCGGTCCTGATGTCCTGCAAGCCGTCTACAGCTTTCTCTCCCTCACGGAGGAAAGCGAATATTTCTCTACCGATACGGAATACGCTCTCACGTTGGAAAAGGAGCAATCTCTGTCGCCGGGCTCCGAAGCGTTTGAAAAAGAGATGACGGAATTCCGGCTGCGAATGCTGAAGTACGCCAAGGACAAGCTCTATCCCAAGTTGCCAAATTGGGAGGTGTTCTGTTTTTATCCGATGAGCAAACGCCGCCAGACGGAACAGAACTGGTATGACCTGAGCCTTGAGGTGCGGAAAAGTTTGATGGCGGGTCATGGCAGGATCGGGAAGCAGTATCACGGCAGGGTGTTGCAGTTGATCACGGGGAGTACGGGCCTGGATGACGCCGAATGGGGGGTGACCCTTTTCGCGCACGATACCTACTATATTAAGGAGATCGTTTATAAGATGCGCTTCGATACCGTGAGTGCGAAGTATGCAGACTTTGGCGATTTTTATATCGGGCTGAGCCTGCCTTTGGATGAGTTGTTTCGACGCGTCTTACTCTAAAAATTGGACCCCCGCCATGGAAACGCTTCGCTCTAAACAAAAGGCACTTCGCGACATATTGAGAGCGCATGCGCCCCTGCTCATCGCCTACTCGGGGGGAGTCGATAGTGCCTACCTTCTGGCTGAGGCGCGCCGCACTTTGGGGAGGGACGCCATGCTGGGGGTTATCGCTGACAGCGCCAGTCTGCCGCGCAAGGCGCTGGAGGCGGCCTTGGAACTCGCCGCATCCTTAGACGCCCCCGTAGAGGTTGTGCCGACAGAGGAACTGGAGAATCCGGATTACGCCAAGAATCCGCTGAACCGCTGCTACTTTTGCAAGGCCGAATTGTTTTCGAAACTGGAAAAACTCGCCTCCAGCAAAACGTTCCGCGCCCTCGCGTATGGAGAAAATGCGGACGATATGAAGCAGGTGCGTCCCGGGCGCCTTGCTGCCACAGAATTTAGTGTTGTGGCACCGCTTCGGGATGCCGGGTTGAGCAAGGAGGAAATCCGGACGGCATCGCGCGAGCTTGGGCTTCCCACGGCGGATGCACCTGCGCAACCTTGTTTGTCCTCGCGGATTCCTCACGGGACCCCGGTCACTCGAGACGCCCTGGCTATGGTGGAAGCTGGTGAAGAATGGGTGAGAACTCTTGGCTTTTCAGTGTTCCGCGTGCGGCATCTCGCGGATTTTGGTGGGATTGGCGTGACTGGCGCCAGGCTCCAGATCGCTCCCGCTGAGATGGGGCGTCTGCCCGCGCTGCGAGCCCAGTTGGAAGGCGGGCTACGGGCGGTTGGTTACAGTGAGGTTGAAATCGATCCCGCAGGGTACCAATAGGCCCAACCGGATCCCTGAGGCCCAGCCGGATCCCATGAAAAACGGCTGGCGGTGTCGGGAGCTGATCCGAAGTGCGCCCGATAACCCAAGGGAACCCGCCTCTTTGTGTGCGTTTCGGCGGGCTAATTTTGTGGGGCTAAATCTGGAGGGAAGTTACCCGCGGATTTCTCGAAGCATCTGTTCGTTGGTAGGGAATTTCTTGAGATAGAAAAGCAACCGGTCAATCGCGTCGGAGGGGCGGCTGCCGGCCAGACCCCTGCGCAGGAAATGAATCTTGTGTAGAGTGTCCGCGGGAACCAGCAGTTCCTCGCGCCGTGTGCCGCTCTGGAAGATATCCACGGCCGGGTAAATGCGCTGTTCTGCGATTTTACGGTCCAGCACGAGCTCCATGTTTCCGGTGCCTTTGAACTCTTGAAAGATGATTTCATCCATGCGGCTCCCAGTTTCAATCAGGGCGGTTGCAATGATGGTGAGTGATCCAGCCTCCTCCGTGTTGCGGGCGGCCGCAAAGAGTTTGCGGGGAATTTCCATCGCCCGAGCGTCGATCCCGCCGGACATCGTGCGGCCGCCGTTGGTCATGGCGTTGTTGAACGCCCGACCCAGCCGCGTGATTGAATCAAGCAGGATAAAGACGTCTTTGCCCGCTTCGACTAGGCGTTTGGCTCTTTCAATGGCGAGTTCAGCGATGCGGGTATGGCTGCGAACATCCATGTCGTTGGAGCTAGCCATGATCTCCGCCTTCGGAACGGTATGCCTGATTTCAGTCACTTCTTCCGGCCGTTCATCAACGAGCAGCATGATGAGCTGCACCTCCGGATGGTTCTTCATCATTGCATCGGCAATATGCTGGAGCAGCGTTGTTTTGCCGGTGCGTGGCGGCGCCACAATCAAGCCCCTCTGTCCCTTTCCAATGGGCGAAACCATGTCGATGATCCGCGTCGTATAACGATCCGGCGTCGTCGCCATCCACAGTGGTTCACTCGGGTTGATCACCGTCAATTCGTCAAAAGAGGGCTGCATCCGGGAGGCCTCTGGGGCATCCCCATTGACGGACTGGATTTCATGCATCTGGTGGCCGCGGCCGCTTTTCCGCACCGTTCCCTTGATCCACTGACCGTCCCGCAGGTTGAACCGGCGGACCATTTCGGGGGAGACAAAGATGTCAGCCGGACTTTGCGCGAAATTGCGGCTCTTATCTCGCAAGAAGCCGAAGCCCTTGCCTGAAATTTCGATGATGCCCTCCCCGTCGGAAAGCTCCTCGGGAGTTGGAGGCGGTAATTCGCGGTTGTTTTCGTGCGGTTGCTGCTGGCTGTCTCCGTGCCTCTGGGGCGCGTCCTCGCGCCCGTCCCTGCGCCGCTCATGCCTGCCCCGTTTCCGGTCATGGCGCTCGTTGCGGTCCCCAGAGCGGTTTTCCGGTCCGCGGTCCCCGCCACGATCTCCGCGTTCCTGGGGTCGGCGTTCTCCGGAGCGTTCTGCAAAGCGTTCGTTGGGGCGCTCTCCGGAACGTTCGTTGGGGCGTTCGTTGGAACGTTCGCGGCGTGATCCGCGTCCCTGATCATCGCGGGGCTGCGTGGTTGCCTGAGATGGGCCCGACTGCGAACCGCCATGGCGGTTCTCGTACGAGGCCGCACGAATTTCTGCGGCTTGGTGAGCATCGGCTGCGACGGCCAAAGGAGCGGCCTTGCCTTCCTGCTCCATCTGTTTGGCAACGTGAAGGGGGACATACACCGGGTACGGTTTGCGCGCGGGCTCTGCGGAAGGCGACGCGGAGCGCGCTCCCGGAGACCACGTTTCAATGGGGGCGTGGATTGCCGCCTCCTTTGGTTCAGGGACTGCGACTGGATGCACCTCTGAGGTTGCTGTTGGCTGCACCTCTTTTCTTCTCCGTGAAGGGGCCTTCGCTTTTTTGTCTGGAGGCGTTCTGTCAGGAGTGGATGGTTCACCGGAAACGCGATCTGGCGTGGGTTCCGGCGTGGAGGGGGCGGTTTCCGCCGGGGAGAGCGCAGGGGTAGAGGACCCCTTTTTGCGGCTGACCTTGGCGCCCGGCACTTTGTTGTTTTCCGGAGCGGCGCCGTCGTCGTGTGCTGGTTCCGCAACCCTAGGCGAGGGATGGGGGAACGCTTCCTTAACCTCTGCCGGAGAGGCCGTCTTTTTAGCGGACGGTTTTCTGGCTCGGACCGTCTTTGGTGCCGCTGAACCAACTGGGCTGACTGAGGAAAGGGAGGAGAGGGCGCCGGAGGTGAGCGGGGACAAGACGGATTCAGCGGCGGCTCCTTTTGGGCTGGGTGTCGCCTTGCGAACAGCGCGCACCTTGGGCGCGGGGGAGGCGATTTCAGCTGTCGCGGCTTCCTTGGGGAGGACTGCCGCTGCAGGTGTTTTTAGTTTGCGTTTCACGGGACGCTTCGCGCTTGTGGGAGGGGTTTCTGGGGATGGCGCAGTCGTGGAATCTGTCATTTTAAAATGGAAAAAGGGAGTAAACGGCAAGCTCGGTCGCTGCCTTGGAGGGGGGTCCCCCCAAGCGCCTGTAGACGGCTAATGACGCTTCGGGCCTTTGGAAAGACGGTGAGAATGGAATGAACCCGCGGCAGGAGCGGGTTTGTAACTAAAAACGGGATAACGGTGGGCGGCGCCGCGTCAAACGGCAGGCTTCTGTTTTTTTAACAAATGGATCGAACTGGGATCGAACTGGGATCGAACTGGGAAAGATCCCAGCCTCGGCACGAGGTCGGAACAAGGTCGGAACGTCAAAACACAGTGGCAATCACCACAAAGAGAATGCCTCAGAGGATGTCTGTCTGCTGACCTCCCGGACGGTTCCTTTTTCTCTCACACGCTGGCGCGCTGGGGAGCCGCAGGAACACACAACATTGCAAAAACCCTGCTGTTAAGAAATCAACGTTTTCGACATCGCTTTCGACATCGCTTTCGACATCGCTTTCGAAAATCCGGTCTTCTGATGAATGTAACCTTAAGGGAGGCACCTCATCGAAGCGTCCAGAGATTCCCCGAAAGTTTCTTCACTGGGTTTCCCGTCTGCTGGGAGGCCATGGGGGACAACACATCCTCAGGATGCCCCTCTCATGACAAAGTAAAAGTTCCATAGGTTCGCTGAGGCGTCAAATAAAAAGAGGTCTCATCTTCCGTTCCAACGCCTGTGTTGCCGTGAAAAAGGCCTCTTTTAGGCGGGCGCGTTGTCTTTCAGACGCCCAGTAAAATCAACCAAGCCCCCCCAGAAGTAATGAAATATTGCCCTTTATCTAAATAAACGAGGTCCGCGGCATCCGCATCATGTGTCGGGTGCGATGTTCAGATGACAGTGCGTCAACTGTATCCCCAACACCCAACATTAAACATCAACGAATGGACCTCATGACTCAAAATAAAGCTTCAACTCAATTGAAATCAGGTGCATACACCGCATCCCCTGGCGGCGGGCGCATGACTTCGCTCAAGGAACTCATGGAACTGGAAGAGCAGCGGTCTGGCCTGGAAAACACCCTGCAGACCCTTCAGAACAGAATAGACACCATTCAGCGCGAACTTTTCACCTCTGAAAATAGACACGTTCGCTCCAGGTTGAAGGAATCGCGCCGTCCCAGAATGTCCAACCGTCGAAGGATGGCACGCGGCGAACTTCGTGCGCAAATCATTCAGCAACTCCAAATTGCTGGCGATGATGGAGTCACTGTACACGCCATTGCCGCTAGGCTGGGAATGAAAGCCGTAAATATTCACTCCTGGTTCCACACCGCGCTCAAGCGGTTCCCGCAAATTCGCAAGTCCGGTCCGAGCCATTATCATCTTTCCTCGGACAACGTGGATTCCTCGCTTCAGGCAAAAACAGCAGCGCGGGGCACAGATTCCATTTCCAATGCCTCAGGGACGCGGCGTGGCGAGGTCACCCGGGCCATTTTGAACGCGCTTCAAAAAGCGGGAGCGACTGGGTTGTCGGTGAGCGAGTTGGCCAGTCACATTGGGTCAAGCTATCGCAGGGTGCACGTCTGGCTTTCGAGCACCGGAAAGAAAAACAAATTGGTCGTTCGTTTGGCAAGGGGGACCTACAAACTGGATGGGAATCTTGATTTGCAACTGGTCGCTTCAGGGTTTTGATTTTTACTGAGTTCTGCTGAATTCAATCTGGCTTCCCTGCGGATTCAAATAAGAGCGCCTTCCTTTCGCGGGAGGCGCTCTTTTTTATTAAATTATCGCTAAAAAGATTCGTGCCTCCTCCTCCTTTTTTTCTGCACAATCCCCGTCTTAACACGACGCAAGCGGGAGGGTTCCTGTTCCCTTCCGTTATGGGTCTGTGTCATCAGGAAAGCGGCTGTTATGAAACGTCATTCTTATCTAAACCTGAGTTTTTTAAATCAGGTTAAAAAACTCAATCGGAGCGTGTTGCTATTGCTTTCGTTCCTTTTTTTCCAGGGTTGTGCTTCTGAGGGGGCGTCCAGGGCAGCGGCCCAACCGGGTGCCAAACCCTCTTTTACGGGGTTATGGGTGGTTCCGGAGACGGATAAAACGTCCTTTGAGCTGGATCTTGTCCAGACAGGCACGGCTGTTGAAGGGTACCATGCGGCCCTTGTGGGAAAAACCGCTCAGATTGAGGCTGCGTTGCGCTCGGACCGGGAACCGCCTTCCATCCATGGCCAGATTGGAAGCGAGGGGAAGGCCCTGGTTCAGTTTCAACTCCGCAAGGGCGCTGGGGCGGGGGAGGCGCTTCTGACTTTGAACGGGGACAAGTTGAGGTGGCAGCTGGTTTCCTCGTCGGGCGCTTCGCTGCTCCCGAGAAGCTGCGTGCTTTTCCGGCAGGGTGGCGCGGTTCACTGAAGGGGGGCTTGGAAGCTAATGCGGAATTAGAATCTCTAGAATCCCCCCTGAGGGCGGGAGGATTTCCGCGGCAAAGGTTAAGACGACGATTTTACCGGTTAGACTTCCCGCTCTGGCGCATCTATAAAGTCCCGATGAAAGCCTTCTTTAAACTTGTTGGCGCTACCGTTCTGGCTGCCGGACTCTGCGCGTGCGAATCGGAACTCCCCTCGCGTGAGCCAGGTTTAGGTGAAAAGCTGCAGCGCGGAATCCGCGGGCAGGGCTCTCTTTATATTCCTGTTCCTGAACAGGATGCTTCTCTTAATCCTCCTCGCTAGCCAGTTCATTTTTTCATGTCTACCCTGCCCGCTCCAACCGTCCACAGTCGTTTGTTGATCCTCGATTTCGGCTCGCAGTACACCCAAGTCATAGCGCGGCGCGTGCGCGAGGCTAAGGTGTATTCGCAGATCGTACCCTTTGACACCTCGGCGGCTGCCATCAAGAAACTGGCGCCCAAGGGAATTATTCTCTCAGGGGGACCTTCCAGTGTGTACGGCAAAAAAGCACCGCAACCGGATCCCGAGCTTTTCAACCTTGGCATTCCTGTGCTTGGAATCTGCTACGGGATGCAGTTGATGGGGCATCACTTGGGAGGCAAAGTGGAGCATTCGGAGCAGCGTGAATACGGAATGGGGGAGTTGGTGCTAGTGCAAAAATGCGCTCTCTTCGACGGCCTCAAAGATTCCCTCGATATTTGGAATTCCCACGGGGACAAGCTCACCAAGCTGCCCATAGGCTTCCGGACGGTGGCAAAAACTAGCAACAGCCCCTACGCCGCGATTGAGCATCCCAAAAAGAAGTTCTTTGGACTCCAGTTTCATCCCGAGGTGGTTCACACACCCAAGGGCAGGGAAATTATTTCGAACTTCCTGTTTAAAATCTGTGGCTTCAAGCAGGACTGGACGATGGGGTCTTTCATTGAGGAGACCTGCAAGGGCATCCGCGAGCAGGTGGGAAGCGACCACGTGATTCTTGGGCTCAGCGGGGGGGTGGACTCCAGCGTCGCGGCCGCGCTGATTCACCGGGCGATTGGGGACCAATTGACCTGCGTGTTCGTCAACAATGGCCTCCTGCGCGCGAATGAAGAGGAGGCTGTGCGCAAACTTTTTGGCGACAACTTTCAGATGAAGCTGAAGGTGGTCAACGCTTCCGCCCAGTTTCTCAAGAAACTCAAAGGGGTCACCGACCCTGAGCGCAAGCGGCGCATCATCGGCAGGGAGTTCATCCATGTTTTCGAGGCTGCTGTTAAAAAGCTTTCCGTTAAGAGAGGGAAAGGGCAGGCGCCAAAGTTTAAATTCCTTGCCCAAGGGACCCTGTACCCCGATGTGATCGAAAGCGTTGCGATTGCTGGGAACCCGGCCGCGCTCATCAAGAGCCACCACAATGTGGGTGGGCTGCCCAAGAATATGAAGTTCCAGCTTGTGGAACCCCTGCGTGAACTCTTCAAGGACGAGGTGCGCGAGGTGGGAGCGCAGTTAGGGCTGCCAAAGGAAGTGGTCCAACGGCAGCCATTTCCCGGCCCCGGCCTAGCCGTCCGCATTTTGGGTGACATCACCAAGGAACGCCTTTCCGTCTTGCGGGAGGCCGACTCCATCGTGGTTGCAGAGATGAAGGCTTCCGACTGGTATTACCGTGTCTGGCAGAGTTTTGCCGTGCTTCTCCCCGTGCGCTCTGTTGGGGTGATGGGAGACGAACGGACCTATGAAAACACTGTGGCCCTGCGCGTGGTGGAGAGTCAGGACGGCATGACCGCGGACTGGGTGAAGCTCCCCTACGAGCTTCTGGCTCGGATTTCGACTCGGATCATTAACGAGGTCAAGGGAGTCAACCGAGTCGTGTACGATATCTCCTCGAAACCGCCGGCGACGATCGAGTGGGAGTAGTCCGTTAGGAAAGTCTGTTTACTTTCGGCGTGTGCTTTTGGCGCCGCCGGGAGGCATCGTGGTAGGGTGCACTGCGGTGGGACTGACATTGAACGGGGAGCTTGAAAAGGCGCGGTCTTTTTAAAAGGCCGACACTCCGCCGTCTGATAGCCCGGCTCTGAATGGGGTTGGCCCCCGTCCAACCACCAGCAACCGCCCGGTTGTCCCCGGTTGTCCCCGGTTGTCCCCGGTTGTCCCCGGCCGGCCGGCGGAAGCGGTTGGCGCCGCTGTGGCACCGGCACCGCGGCCACTGCGCCGGATCGGTGGCTGAGCTTCTCTATTTTTTCTTCGCGGTGGAGGAACCGTCCATTTTGGCGAGATCGACTAATTCGGATAGGATATTGAGCGTCTCCTGTTTGACGGGGTCCAAACGGATGGGGGCGCTTTTGAAAACGGTGCGACCGTCCTTGTCCTGTTGGGGCTCGCTCAGGGCGTCGGTGGGAGGTGCGTCATCTTCGTCGGAAACAGTGGCTGCGTCCTTGCTCTGTTTTGGTTCTACAAACCGCACGGGAACGAGATCCTTTTTCACAACGTTCTCCAAGGTCAGACGGTAGACCTTGGGATCTTTGTCCTTGGCCCGCTCCTGGCGTTCCGTTTCCCGCTTATCCTTGCGCATTTTGTCATCGTCGAGCTCCGTTTGGCGGGTTGCCTCGTTGAGCGATATCCGGTTTTCAGTCATCCTTTTGCGGATGCGGATGAGATCGTCTGAGACGTAGGTAAACTCGGGGTTGAGGGGAATTCGGGCGCCCGAGCGGCGGCGCAGTTCGTCCAGGTGAAGCGGTTTTTCCCACTTGTCGAACTCGAGGGCGTTGAAGGTGTCGTAGGGCAGGGGATCCTTGAGGGATTCCTCTCCGATTTCAGGCTGGTCGTAGATGGATGGAAGGACGATGTCGCTTTCCACGCCCCTTAACTGGGTGGATCCCCCCGCCACGCGGTAGAATTTCTGGATCGTGAGTTTCACTGCGCCGGCTTCCGAACCGTTGGCGAGGAAGGGGACGGCCCGGCTCAGTTCGATCATTTGCTGGACGGTGCCCTTGCCGAAGGTTTTGGTGTCGCCCACGATGATGGCTCTTCCGTAGTCCTGCATCGCTCCGGCGAAGATTTCGCTGGCCGAGGCGCTCTGGCGGTTTACGAGCACGAGCATGGGGCCGTCGTAGGCGATGGACGGATCCTTGTCTCTGGACAGAGTGACTTCGCCGTTCCAACTGCGGGCCTGGACCACGGGGCCCTTTTTAATGAAGAGCCCGGTGAGATTGACGGCCTCGTCGAGAAAGCCGCCCCCGTCCCTGCGCAGATCCATCACAAGGCCTTGAATGCCTTCCTGCTTGAGGCGGTTGAGGAGTGCGAGGACGTCGCGGGTCGTGCTTTTGGCGTTGGGATTGCTGTTGCGTTCGGGGTCTCCGTAAAAGGAGGGGAGGACGATAATTCCCAGTTTTACGGTTTGCCCGCTGGGCTTGGTCCACTCGATCAGTTCGGCCCGAGCCTCCTCGTCCTTGAGTTTCACCTCGTCCCTTTTGATTTCAACAGTATGGCGCTCGGTTCCGTTGGTGGCGTCCACGGGAATGAGTTGGATCCGGACGATCGTGTCTTTTTTGCCGCGGATCATGTTGACGATTTTGTCCAATTTCATGTCCACGCAGTCCACAAACTCCTTGTCGCCTTGGGCTACGGCGACGATTCGGTCCCCGGCTTTGATTTTTCCTGACTTGAGAGCGGGGCCGCCGGGCACCAGTTCCCAGATCTTGGCGTAGCCGTCCTCGGAGCGGAGTTTGGCTCCGATGCCGAAGAGGGAGAGGCGCATGTTGATGCTGAACTGTTCGAGGTCGTTTTTGCTAAGGTACTCGGAATGCGGGTCGTATGTTTGAGCGAGACTGAGAAGGAAGGTTTTGACGACGTCCTCGCTGGATTGTTCCTGAAGGTTGCGGATGAACTGGTCGTAGCGTTTTCCCACGGCCTGAGCGGGCACGGTTTTTTTCTTCGCGAGACGTTCCTGCAACAGTTCGGAGGTGATGCGGTCCTTCCACACTTGCCGGGCCGCGCTCTCGGAGGCTGGCCATGGAACTTTCTGGCGGTTGATTTCTACGAAACGATCTTCCTTGAAGCTGAGATCGGTGGAGAGCAGTTCCTTGGCGTAGGCGACGCGTTCTTCGACCCTTTTGCGGAAGAGATCGTGGATCTGGTGGGGGGCCAGGGTGCGTCCGGCGAGAATCTCGTCGTCGAGTTTGTCCCCCCACTGTTTGGTGAAGGTATCCACATCCTCTTGGGTGAAAAAAAGGTGGTTGTAATCCAGCGCGTCCAAGTAGTTGCGCAGCAGGCGCTGGGACATGGCGTCGTTAAGCGGGAGCTTGGAGTAGTGGACGTTTTCGAGGAGGCGGGCTACGGCGATGGAGACTTGGCCTGGGTCAGGGTCGCCCGCCCCGGAGGCTTTAAATGGGGCGAAAGGGGCGAACGAAGCGAATGAGGCGAAGCCGAACGCCGCGAGTGAGAGGCAAAAAGAGCGTAGCAGCTTCATTGGAAAAACGGGTTGAGAGCGGGGCGTGGAGAAAGCGAATCGAGGCGGAAAATTTTCGAAGAGGAGCTAGCGGGATGGCTGAACTAGACAACTGAACCTAAAAGTGAACTAGATACTGAAACAAAGACGCCTTCCGTTGGAGAATAAAGGTTCTCTTGGCGGGAGTTTTGCAAAGACTCTGCGGCGTTTTTAGAGGGTTCCGCCGTTCCTGCGTTCTCAGAGGGTTCCGCCGTTCCTAGAGGGTTCCAGGGTTCGTTGGGCTTGTCGTTATTTTATCGTCGTGGTCTTCGTGGTTGTTGTTCGTTTGCTTTTGAGAGTCTCAGGATGTGCACATTTGACACAACTTTGGCTGCGAATCAAAGGCGCTTTATCCTTTCTACGGGGCGGAGAGGAAGAAAGTCGTACTTAAATCAATTTCGCTCCATAAAAAACAAGGGGGTGATCTCTGCACATTCAGTTTGCAGAAAAGCGTCTGCGTCCGATCGAAAGGCTTCAGGCAGGAAAGCTGGGGTTGACGAACGCCGGCGGTCTTGGGAGGGATGGGGGGGTGCATACCCTTTCCATCGACACTTACACGGGCGGATTGTTCGAAACGAACGCCTACTATCTCGCAGAGGCCCGGATCTTGGTGGATGCTCCCGAGGGCGCCGCCGCTTGGTTGGAGGAGAAGGGGCATGCAGTGGACATCCTTCTTCTTACCCACGGGCATGTGGACCATGTCTGGGACGCCGCCCAGATCCAGAGGGAGCACAAGGCGGCCCTTTATTATCATCCGGACACGGCTCCCATGATTTTGGACCCGAAATTTTATGAGCGGCACGGGTTTCCCTGGAGTGTCGCCCCAGTGGTGCCGGGTCATTTTTTGGAGGCGTGTGAGGGCCGCATTTTTGGAGGGCTGGAATTTCAGGTGCTGGAGGTGCCGGGGCACTGTCCTGGGTCGTTGTGTTTTTACCACGCTCCGTCGGGCATTGTCTTTGGAGGGGACGTCCTGTTTGCGGGCGGGGTGGGCCGGTGGGATCTTCCTGGAGGCGACCGGGATTTGCTTTTGACTGGAATTCGGGAGAAGTTATTTCCGTTGGGGGACACGGTGAAGGTGCTTTCCGGGCACGGGCCGGTGACGACGATCGGCAGGGAGAGGGTGGCGAATCCGTACTTGGTCCCGTAAACGGCGTTGAACGGGGGGCTGCGTTTGGTCCGGCTTCGCTGAGGGTGATTTTTGTTTTCGGGGAAGACGGGGGCGGGCTTGGGGAGGTGCTGTTATTTTGCCCGTGGATGGAAGCGGTAGTGCACGGATTTGAGGCGCTGAGAGTCGACGTGGGTGTAGATCTGGGTGGTGGCGATGTCTGCGTGGCCGAGGAGTTCTTGGATCACGCGCAAATCGGCGCCATTGCTCAGGAGGTGTGTGGCGAAGGAATGGCGCAGGAGGTGGGGGTAGACGCCTTCGGAGAGGCCCGCCCTGGCAGCCGCCTCCTTGGTGAGTTGCCAGATTCTGTCGGGCGTGAGGGCGCGGCCGCGGTTGGACAAAAACACGTGGCTGCGGGTGTGTTTGCGCACTAACTCGGGGCGCTCGCCCTGAAGATAGGCTTGGAGGGCGGTCGCGGCTTTTGTGCCTACGGGGACGACCCGCATTTTGTCGCCCTTGCCGGTCACGCGCAGGAGGCGCACATCCAGGTTGAGGTGTTCGAGGCGCGCTCCGCACAATTCGGAGACTCGCAGGCCGCAGGCGTACAGGGTTTCAAAAATGGCGCGGTTGCGCAATCCTAGCGGTTCGCCCTCGCCGATGGCTTCCAGAAGGGTTTCCACCTGTTGTTCGTTGAGAGTCTCGGGCAGGTAGCGCTCGAGGCGGGGAAGAACGAGCAATTCGGCGGGATCCGAGGCGACGCGTTCGCGGGCGCGGAGCCAGCGGAAAAAGATTTTAAGGGCGACGACGTTGAGTTTGAGGGAGGCCGCGGCCATGCCGGCGCGTTTGCGGTGTTCAAGAAAACCGATGAAATGGTCGCGGACAACGGCAGTGACGCTGGAGACCCCGCTGGTTTTGAGCAGCCATGCGGCGAAAGTCTCCAGCGAGATTCGGGTGGAGAGTTGGTAGTGGTCTGACAAGCCCCTCTCGGTGGCAAGGTAGATGATGAAGTCCTCGATGTCAGATTGCATGCAGGGACTTTTGGGGAAGGAGCCTTGGGATGACGGGTTGACTTAAAGGGGGAAAGACCGAGGCGGGAAGGAGGGGTGTATGGAGGGGGGGATTCGGAGCTAGGGCAGTGGGGTGCCGGTGAGGCGTTCGTAGGCTTCCTGGTATTTGGCGCTAGTGCGCTCGACGATGGCGGCGGGTAGGCTTGGGGCCGGCGGTGTTTTGTCCCAGTCCAGAGTTTCAAGGTAGTCGCGCACGAATTGTTTGTCAAAACTGGGCGGGCTCATGCCCGGAGTGTATTCGGAGGCGGGCCAGAAGCGGGAGGAGTCTGGGGTGAGGCATTCGTCGATGAGGATGACTTTGCCGTTCAGAAGTCCGAATTCAAATTTGGTGTCGGCGATGAGGATGCCTTTGGCTGCGGCCCAGGTGCGGCCTGCCTCGTAGAGGGCGATGGAGTGGTCCCGCACTTGGGCTGCGATGTCGCTTCCGAGCAGGCGCTGGCATTCTGACCAGGGAATGTTTTCGTCGTGGCCCGAGGCCGCCTTGGTGGAGGGAGTGAAGAGAGTTTCCGGCAGTTTGCTTGCCTGGAGGAGGCCGGGGGCCAGCGGGATACCGCAAACGCTCCGGCTGGCCTGGTACTCTTTCCAGCCCGAGCCGGCAAGGTAGCCCCGGACGACGCATTCCACGGGCAGGGGCTGCGCCTTTTTCACGAGCATTGAGCGGCCTTCGAGTTGGTCGCGGAAGGGCGCGAGCGCGGGGGGGAAGCCGGAGAATTCGGTGGCAACGGTGTGGTTTTCTAAGAAATCAAACTTCTCAAACCAGAAGGCTGAAAGCCGAGTGAGAACCTCGCCCTTTCTGGGAATCGCCGTGGGCAAAATACAGTCGAAAGCGGAGATGCGATCCGAGGCGACCAGCAGCAGGTGTTCGCCGAGGTCGTAAATGTCGCGGACTTTGCCGGAGGCTACTTTGGGGATTCCAGGGAGTTCGGGTGCGTGCAGGAGCATGGGAGAGGGGTGAGGTTAGGGGCGGGTGGTTTCTTCGAGCGCTTCCCGCATCACGGAATGAATCAAGGGCCAGGGGATGTCCTCGACTTGTTTCCAAGCTCCGGGGGCGGTGGGGAGGACGAAGAGATTTTTGCCACTGCGGAATTTTTTGTCGAGCTGGAGGGCGCGCAGCATGGGTTCGAAGAGTTCAGGATGGCCTGGGTGGGAGAGGGGGAGTCCGGCGCGGCGCAGGAGGGCTTCGAGACGCGTTTGGAAATCGGGGCTGCAGAGGCCCAGGCGCAGTGCGAGGCGCGTGGCGGCGGCCATGCCGATGGAGATGGCTTCTCCGTGGGTGAGGGCGTAGTGGGCGCTAAGTTCCAGGGCGTGGCCGACGGTGTGTCCGAAGTTGAGAACGTTTCGGATGCCTAGTTTGTCGAATTCGTCCTGTTCGACGACGGCCGCTTTGAGTCGCACGCATTTGGAGACGACGTCCACGAGGGTGTCGGGGTCTTGGGCGAGGAGTTTTTCGAGGGCGCCCGCTTCCAGTTCGTCAAAGAGGGCGCTGGAACAAACGGCGCCGTATTTGATGATTTCGGCGGTGCCGGAGCGCAGTTCGCGGGGGGGGAGGGTTTTGAGTGTGGCGAGGTCGCAGAAGACGAGGCGTGGCTGTGAGAATGCGCCCATGATGTTTTTGACGCCGCCGAAATTGACGGCGACTTTGCCCCCAACGCTGGAGTCCACGGCGGCGAGCAGCGTGGTGGGGATTTGGACAAAGGGAACCCCCCGACGGTAGACGGCCGCGGCGAAACCACCCAGGTCACCGACGACGCCACCGCCCAGAAGGAGGACGAGGGGGGAGGCGCCCGCATCTGGGAAATGTTCGAGGAGCGCGGCGCAGGTGGCCGAGAAAATCTCCCAGTTTTTGCCCTCCTCAGAGGCTGGGATTTCGTGGCGTACGATGCGGAGAAAGCCTGCGTTTTTGAGGGAGGTTTCCAGGGCTGGAAAGTAGAGGGCGGCGACGTCTGGATTGGTCAGGACAAAGGCATTGGTTTGTGCGAGGCCGTGCGTGCGCAGGGTGGCGCCGAGTTGCGGGAGGCACTCGGAGTGGACGAGGACAGGGTAGGAGCGCGGCCCGAGGGCGACATCGATGCGGGTGGGCATGGAAAGAGGTGTAGCGGCGGCGGTGCGAGGAATCCAGCAGTGGAAAATAAAAAGGGCAGCCCCTGAGGACTGCCCTTTCCAAAAAGAAACGTCAGGCGGAATTAGAATGCGACGCCGAGGCCGATATTTCCAACCACATCATTGTCTGCATTGCCACCGACGGCAGACTTGTTGAGGTTGTAGTAGGTGCCGCCGAGGTTGGCTGTCCAGACTCCGAACTGCTTGGAGATGGGGAGGGCGTAGCCCAGGTTGACGCCTGCGGAGAAGTAGGCGTAGCCGTCTTCGAGGTAATATTTGGAGGAACCAAAGGCCAGTGTGATGGGGGCCGTCACAGTGACGGGGCCTGCAGCGACGCTGGGAGCCACAGCGGCTTCCCAGTAATTGCCGTGCCGACCCTGGTTCGCGACACCGACTAGTGCTGCCTTGCCGCTGACTTCATGCTGGTGTGTGAGAGTGGGGTGCAGGGCAAGAGCTCCCAGAAGATCGGAATCGTCGAAGGCTAGCTTTGAAACGATGGATTCCGAGGTTTCCGTTGTGCTGTTGTTCGGGAAAAACATGAACTGGTAGCTTTCCGTCAGGGTCACCTTGCCGAAGGTCAGCGAAACGCCGGGGGTGAAATCGGATTCGACCCAAGCTTTCGGGTTTTTCCAATTTCCATTACCCGAAGGGGAAGTCGAGGTTTTCGGATTGGTCAGGGAGTTCCAGATTCCGAAATTAACGGTGGCCTTGTTGAGGAAGCCGTCGCCCTCAAAGGCCTTGAAGTTGATGTCTGCGTAGGGCTGGAAGCTGGCAGAGTGGTTCTGCTGGATTGCCCCATGGTAGTAGTACGAGGTGACCACGTTCAGACCGATGTCACCGGTGATGGCGCTTTCCAGCACTTTTTCGGGTGCGGGCGCGGGTGCTGGGGCCTTCTTGGATTTGGTTGCGGAGCCAGCCCAGGAAAGGGTGGGAAGGGCAAGAACGGCGGCAACGGTGCAGATCTGAGTCACGGATTTTTTGGTCATAGGTGGTGTGTTTTGTGTTTCGACAGGCTCAGCCGGGGGGGCTGTTCACAGCCTGTCAGTCCCCTTCCTGCCAACGAAAGGAGCACAAGCGCAAGAGCAAAATGTTACATTTCGGTGTCACCTTTCGGCCGGAGGAGGGCGCCAATGGGCGCTTAGCGCCCGGCAATGCGTCGCAACCCCGGAGGATTCCGGCCTAGAGCGGAGTACAGGGCAGCCCTTGCTGATTCAATCGTAGCTCTAAGCGCTGGAGCTGTTTGCGCCAATATCCGAAGGCTCCAGCCCGAAGGGTGCGCCAGCCGGCTCTGCCCGATCCAGACTTCATTGCTCTGCAAGTCATTGAGCGAAGACAACAAGTGGGCAGAAACCGAAAATTTTTCGCTCACTGCGAGCACTGATGCGTAATAGGCGGAGGGGAAAAGGGCGGTCAGCGCCGCGATCGTGGGTGTCCCGGGTTCAAGCGACAACCGCTCTCTTGCGGCGTGCTGGGGGCCAATAAAAAGGTCGGTGCGCCAGTCCAGCCAGCGGTACTGGAAAAGCTCACCTGCGGCGGTTCTGCCTGGGGCCAGCGATTCAAAAAAAAGCAACTCGCCGCCTTCAGCGACCTCTAGGCGTGTGGATTGTTTGTAACAGGCGCCCGCCTGAGGGATGAAAATCTCGGGTAGAACCTCCAAAAAGGCGCCGTTCTCGACCGTAAAAGACTGCTGCACTTGCGCCCAACCGTTTCTGACCCTGTGAGCGCGGCTGGCGCCGGGCATGGTGAGGAGCAGGCGCGCGCCCGTTTTCACGGTGGCCTCCTGAGTGATGCGGTCGTCCTCGAGGAGTCCTGCGGTGGGATTGACGACGTTTAAAACGAGGGTGTCTTCCTCCCAGTGGGGTTTGCTGAGGTGGATGGGGGCGCGAAACGACTGCTCGCGCAAGCAGGGGAGGCCTCTGGAATCCAGGGTGCAAACCAGTCGCAGATGGCCTTGGATGCCTTGGGAAAGAGTCGCCGTTTTCACAGCGTAAAAAGCGCCTCCCGCCGGATCCATTCCAGAAGGGGCTCCCTGCCTTTTTCCGAGCGGAGATCTGCAAAGAGGAAGGGGCGTTCGCCCCGCATGAGTTTGGCGTCGCGGGCCATCACGTCCAGATCGGCGCCGACGTAGGGGGCGAGGTCGGTTTTGTTAATGAGGAGTAAATCGCTATGCCGGATGGCGGGGCCGCCTTTGCGGGGGATTTTGTCGCCCTGGGCGACATCGATGACGTAAATGAAGGCGTCGACAAGTTCCGGGGAAAAGGTGGCGGAGAGGTTGTCTCCCCCGCTTTCGACCAGAATGAGGCGCGCATCTGGGTGGCGGCGTTCGAGTTCAGCGATGGCCGCGAGATTCATGCTGGTGTCGTCGCGGATGGCGGTGTGAGGGCAGCCTCCGGTTTCGACGCCGAGGATTCGGTCGGCGGGCAGGGCGTTGTTGCGGGTGAGGAATTCGGCGTCTTCGCGTGTGTAGATGTCGTTGGTGACGATGGCCAGGGAGATTTCGTTACGGAGCCACTGGCATAGCCGCAAGAGCAGCATGGTTTTACCCGAGCCCACGGGGCCGCCTATGCCGATGCGTACTGGGCGCCGGGTGTGCTGAGGGGCGGCCGAGGGGGTGGAAATTAAGTTAGGCATGGAAAAAGGTTGCGTGCGGCAATGGATCGGTTAGTTTTCTCGGCCCACCAAGTACATTTTATGGCGAAGACGAGTTGGATTGAACGTGAAAAAAAGAAGGCGGCTACGGTCGCTAAATACGCAACAGTGCGCGCAGAATTGAAAGCAAAAGGCGATTACGTCGGGCTTTCTCTCCTGCCCCGTAATGCGAGTCCAGTACGGATGTCGAAGCGCTGCCTGCAGACGGGCCGCAAACGCGCCTTCATCGGCCGCTTCAAACTTTCGCGTATTGCCTTTCGGGAACTGGCTTCGCACGGGTTGATCCCTGGGGTGACCAAGTCCAGTTGGTAGGCCTCCGGTTGGTAGGCTTGTTCGGTTTTTGATTTTTGATTTCGCGAGAACCGAGTCGCAGGGAGTTCCTGTGACTCGGTTCTTTTTTGTCTGTATTTTGTGAGAGCACTGAATTAAACAGTGTTCGTCTAGTGTTCGCGCTGTTCAAGCGCTCAAGTATGTCATCAGAAGTTGGTTCGGACCCGCAGGGGATTCCAGTATTTTTTCAATTAAGCGCAGTTCTAGTCCTTGTCGGACTGAACGGTTTTTTCGTCGCTTCAGAATTCGCGATCGTCAAGGTCCGGTCCAGCCAACTGGAGGCCCTTGAAGCTTCGGGCGACAAAAAGGCGAGGCGGGCCATCGAGGTGACTGAAAACCTGGATGCGTACCTCTCCGCAACGCAGTTGGGGATTACGCTGGCGAGCCTGGCCTTGGGATGGGTGGGCGAACCGTGTATGGCGCGGCTCATCATGCCGCTGCTCCAGATGATTGGGGTTTCATCGGAAACGGTGCTGCATACGGTTTCAGTGGGGCTGGCCTTCGCTGTGATCACGTTTCTCCACATTGTTCTAGGGGAACTGGCACCCAAAACGCTGGCCATTTCCAAGCCCGTACCCACCACCGTGTGGGTCAGTGTACCGCTGGCTTTGTTCTACCAGATTTTCCGCCCCGCGATCTGGTTTTTGAACGCCTCTGCCAACGTTTTTTTGCGCAAAATTCTGCGAATTAGTCCCGTGGGGGAGCATGAACTGGCGCATTCCGAGGAGGAGTTGCGGGTGATTTTGACCGAGAGCGAGGATGCCAGGCAGGTTACGCCCATCGGCAAGGAAATCCTTATCAACGCGCTGGATCTCAGGAAACGCGTTGTGCGGGATATCACCACGCCCCGTAAGGAGGTGATTTTCCTTAACACGGAGGACACGTTCGAGGAAAATCTCAAACGCGCGGTGGAGTCGCGGCACACGCGGTTTCCGGTGTGCGAAGGGCATTTGGACAACGCCACCGGTCTTGTGCATATCAAGGATTTGCTTGTGGAGATGCGCGAGATTCAACCGGATCTGATGCGTTCGAAGCGGGAGATTTTGCCTGTGCCGGAGATGATGCCGCTGGAGAGGTTGCTGACTTTCTTTTTGAGCAAACACGCGCACCTCGCTCTTGTGGTGGACGAATACGGCGGGACGGTGGGAGTGGTGACCCTTGACAATGTTCTTGCTGAAATTGTCGGGGATATTCAGGACGAGTTCGACACGGAATTGCCAGAATTCAAACGCGTTAATGCGGATGAATTTGTCGTGGACGGGGGCATGGCCCTCTATGAATTAAAGGATCTTGCCGGGCTGGATCTGGAAAGCGAAGACGTCAGCACCGTGGGTGGCTATGTCACGCACCTGGCGGGCAATCTGCCTTCGGTGGGCGATCAGGTGCGGGTGGAACCTTTCGAAGTCACCGTGACCAAGGCGGACGGTCGGAGGGTTCTGGAGGTTCGCTTCAGGCGGGCAAAGAAAACAGACGACTAGGAAGGAAGTCAAAGAAGGGCGCCGGATCCCAAGGGGATGGCTTAGCCTTCTTTGAGGGGGGCCAAGAAACGGTCCAAAGGGGGTCAATAAATGGAGGCGGCCATGCGGCACCGCCCCCTATAAGTCTGGCTAGGCGTTTTCCTGAGGCGTCTCAGGTTCCCGGGGGAGGGAGGCTGGGGCCGTCTCCGGTTCCGTTTCCATCGCGCTGCTTTCAACGGTTGCAACCGTTTCAGGGGCCGTGACCGCTTCGACGGCGTCAACCGTTTGATCTGCTTCAACGGTCTCAATGGCGGCTTCTGGCGTGAAGGGCTCTTCGGAAGCCTCTTCGGAATCTTCTTCCGTAAGGTCTTCGGCCTCGGGGTTTGCGGCACCGCCTTTGCCGCTCGGCGGCGTGGGGGCGAGGGGCAAGTCGAGGCGGCCATCCGCGAACTCGAGAACATGCCCTGCATGGATGAGGTAGTGCAGGTCGGAAGCGAGTTGGGTCTTGCGGGCGGCGTGTTCCGGGGTTTCCGGTTCGTCGGGATTTGTGGCGCCGATAATCTTGATGGCCAGATCTCTTTTGGTGATCCGAGGGGATTCGCCTATGACGCTCAAAAGGGTGGCCGGTCCGTCTGCAAAGCCAGCGGTATCGGAGGCACGTTTGGGGCGGACGGCGGAGACATAGAGGACGCGTTTGCGGTGTTTAAAGACCTGAATGCCCTGTTCGTCAAAGAAGCTGCGCAGGCCGTGGACGAGGCCGCCCGGGTAGGCGAGTTCCTTATCGAAGGCTTCTCGCGCAGCATTGAGAAGGGGGCGTTCGGGGAGGTCACGGGCTGCTTTGCCACTGCATTCCAGCGTGGTTGCCTTCTTTAAGAGTTTCGGAAGGTAGTGCTTTCTGAAATGGGCTTCGGCCTCTTGAAGCGTTTTGAATTGAAGGGGCTCGGCTTCCTTGAGGGTGACGAACGCGGTCTGCTTGCTGACCTCAGCCTTCCAATCGGCCACGGCTTCTTCGGAAGTGACGAGTTCGACTTCGGAGCGTTGAAACTCGGGGAAACTCATGCGCCTGCTGAAACGCTCTTCGTAAAGGCGCCGGAGGGCGACCTGGTAGGCGTGGTAGCTGGTTGGGCCGAGGAGAGTGCCTGTGGAACGGCAAAGAGCCACGCTGGTGTAGTTGCCCTTTGGCGGCTCCACTTCGGTGACTTCTTCTTTGTAATACTCCTGCCAGAGTGTCCGGAACGCGTTTCGATCCAAGAGCGCGGGATCAAACCCGATGGGCCCGTTGTCGAGTTGGTAAAGGGGATGGGCGGCGTCTGTCGAGGTGATCCGGAGCGCATGGCGTTCTGGTTTCTCCAGGAACATGCGCGCTGTGCCGAAAAGGGGGTAGGCCTTGGCGCTTTGGCGGATTTGCTTGGCGATGTTGGCTGCGGCGTTGGGTTCGGGCAGAAATTGGATTTTGACGGGAACCGGAAGCGTTTCGGGGCGCGAAGGTGCAGGCCGCGGTTCGTGGCGGCGGTCGTCGCCTCGGGAATCTTGGCGCGGGCCTCGGCTTGGTGGGCCGCTGCGGCGATCGTCTTTGCGCCCACCTGGTCCCCCATCGCGACGGGGTCCGCCGCCGCCGCCATCTCTGCGCGGTCCACCCTGTCCCTGGCCTCCCCTTGAAAAGTTGTCGCGTGTATCACGGGGGGACGCTCCCGGGTGATCCGCGTACTTTTTGGGTGCGGTGGTGTCTTTGAGCCAGTCGGGCAGGAACTTGAGGTCGAGTGAGGAGAGCGGATCGCTCATGGGATAAAATAAATGGGGAGGCCGAAGGGGTGTTTATCGGGCAAATCAACGTTTGCTGATAGCAGAATCTGCAGGGAAAGGAGGGGAATTAGTTTTGAGGGGGAGTCCTGAAAGTCGGCATGGGAGGGGTTGGTTTGATTTTGGGGTCTGCCGGAATTTGCGAGTGGGGCAAGGGCGGGGTTTCCTGAAGGCGCGTGATGGCGGTGGGTTTTGCGGAGGGGGCGAGATGGATTTTCTCCCAAGGCCAGCCCTGCTGCGGCCGAAAGCCGTCATCGAGGGCGCGAGCGAGGTCGGTTTCAATTTCGCTGATGGGAAGGGCGGCGGGCGCAAGGTGGGCGACCTGCCGGTAGTCGTCGAGTGCCTCGGAATAAAAGCCGAGTTGGGTGTTGGCGTGTCCGTGCACGATGAGGTACTTGGCTTGCCGTTCAGGGGAGTCCGCAACCCCCACGAGTGCCAGGTTGATCTGTTCAAGGGCTTGGGCGGGACGTTTTTGTCGCAGTTGCAAAATGGCGTCTCGGTAGTTGACGTCTGCGGTGGCTCGCAACTGGAAGACGATTTGTTCGAGTCGTTGGTTGGCGGCTTTCACCTCCTGCAGACTCGAGCCCAGGGCGCTCTCGCTGTTGCGGAGGATTTTGCGGTCGGAGGCGATCCTGCCCAAGAAATAAGTCAGCAGCAGTTGGGAGAAAACGAGGAAGGCAACCACGGTGAGCGCCTCGCGGCGGCGGCGGCCGAGGAGAAGCTGGAGTTGGCGAATCCACCCCGCCTGCTCTGCGGTAGGGGCGAACCCGTTTTGGCAGGCGATAATATCCGCCTGCAAGGCCTCCACGGTTTGGTAACGTTCTGAGGGGATGTGGCGCATCGCCTTTTGGACCACGGCGGTGAGACCCTCGGGGAGCAGGCCTCGGGGGCAATGGATCAATTCCGGGGGCGGTTCTCCAAATTCGCCCGGCATCAGGATTCGTTCCTCCAAGGGAATGATTTTGCCGGAGCGAATCGCCTCGATGACCTGGCTGCTGTCGTACAGTTCCACGGGGGGCCTGAGCGCGAGAATTTCGTACAAAATCATCCCCAGCACAAAAATATCGGAGCGGGTATCAAGATCCGCCTTACCAGCGGCTTGTTCGGGGGAGAGGAAGGGTGGTGTTCCAATGACCGAACCCTCAACCGTTTCGAATCGTCCCTCCGAAGGAAGCTGGAGGGGGAATTCGACGGTGCTGGCGGCCGAGGGTTGGCCGGCGGTGTCGGTGAGCCGTTTGGCTAGTCCCCAGTCCATGACCAGAACCTCCCCGAAGGCGCCTAACATGATGTTGCCGGGTTTCAAATCCCGGTGGATTACGTTGTGGGAGTGGGCAAAAGCCATCGCGTCGGTGACTTTCAAGAAAGCCGTTACGAGGGCGGAAAGTGGAAAGTGCAGGCACGTATCGGCATCGCCTTGGCGGAGTTTTTTGAGGACCGCATCCAGGGTCTGCCCTTTCACGTGTTTCATGGTGTAAAACACCTCTTCGTCCGCGGTGATGCCAAGTTGGTAGACGGGAACGATATTGGGGTGCTCGAGTTGTCCGGTGAGCTGGGCTTCGCCCACGAAACGCAGAAGCTTGTCGGCGGAAAATTCGTTGCCGCTGCGCAATACTTTCATCGCCACAGAGCGTTGCACGCGCTGGTCGCGGGCCTTGAGGACGAGGCCCATGCCTCCCTCCCCAAGCATTCCATCCACTTGATGCGTTTCCTGCGTGATTCCGCTGCGTATCGCCTTTAGGCCAAGGCTGACGTCGTTGAGTTCCTCTCTGATACGCACGAGGGTTTGAGCGCTGAACTCAAAAAGCAGTCTGGCCGCTCCAAGGTGTACTTCCGTGCCGTTCTGAATGGGCGTCGGCAGGCTTGTTCGAACCCCCCCGATAAAAACTCCGCCCTCACTCTCCAAATCTTCGATCGTGAGTCTGTGGCCGAGAAAGGAGAGTCTCGCGTGCATGCGGTCGATGCGGTCCGCCTCGATTTGCAGATGGCAACTGGAATCGCTGCCGATCAGGTAGACCCCGGTGGCCAGGCTATAGATGACCCTGCACTCTGCGCCGATCCAAACTTGGACGTCTACCTGAAGTGCAGCCGCATCAACATCCGCCTCGGGTGTGGAAGAAAGAGGGGAGGTTGGCATAATCCAGTTTCGAAGCTGCCGAAACTGATTCCTGAACGCCCCCTAAATTTGAGGGCAGAGGAGAGGCTCAAAGGCCTGGGAGCATTGTGGTCGCGGGCTTTGGTGGTGCTCCCGCAGCAGGAGCCGGCGCCATCCCGCCCGCAGGCGCCATCATGCTGGAACCTTCCATGGAAGCTCCGGACATTGAAGGCGCTCCGGACATCGAAGGAGCTCCGGACATTGAAGGCGCTCCCGACATCGAAGGAGTATCCAATCCGGGAATACCGCTGGACTTTGCGGCCGCTCCACCCGAAGGAGCGTCCAGACCGGGGATGGAAGCTGAGCCGCTCAAGCTTCCCAATCCTCCGTCCAAGCCGGAGTCCATTCTGAGGGAGGGCGAATCTGTGCCGATGCGGTCGGCAGACGTTTTTTGGGAGCTTTGCGCGGCCATCCTCAACCGGTCCACTTCGCGCTTTTCTTTATCCATTTCAGCCCGCGCCATGGCGACCTGTTCGTACGGCTCAAACTTGTAGCTCTTCTGGAGGACCTGTGTGCCGTCCCTCTTTGTGATCACCGCAAACTGGGTCTTCTGGTACGAATAAGTCCGCGAATAAACGGTATCGCAGCTAGTGAAACTCAGGAGGACGGGCGCCGCCAGAAGGAGCGAAGCGATCGGGAGGGAACGGTTCATAAGCACAGGATGGCAAAAGCGGAACAGAGAGTCAACCGCCGTAACGGCTGGTTTTTGTCGAGGCGGCTATTGGCCGCATTCGCTGCGGGGTAGCAGAACTGCGAAGTTATTTAAGCTTTGGGGCGGGGGTGGATTGCGCTGTGGCCGAGAGGGCCACCTTAAGCTGGCCCAAAGTGTTGGCAAACTTGGCAGGGTCAAAGTCCTCATGATCCATCGCGAGGAGATGAAGGGTTTGGATGGCGCTTTCACATTCAGACTGGTTGGGTGCGCCGCCCTTGCGCAGGTCGCGCCAGAGGCGGTCCAGGGCTGGAACGAGGACTTCGGCTTTTCTTTGGAGCAGGGTTTTGTCCGACTGTGCGCCTTCGAAGTCGCCGTGGAGGGCGGAGAGTTCGCGGAGTTGTGCTTGGACGGCGGCGGTGGTCCACAGCTTCTGGGAGGCTTTGCGCGCCATTTCGTCAGCCGCCTTTTGCATGGCGGGGAAGGCTTCTGTGGCGGGGAGTTCGGTTTTTCCGAGCTCCGTTTTTTGCAGGAGCCAGACTAAGGCCTTCCAGCGAGGGAGGAAGTGTTCGTCGTTTTTCTGGGAGAGTTTCCAGCTCATTTCCCGAAGGGCCGTTGCCTGTCCTGTCAGCCAAGAGCGGGGCCCGAGGGAGGGGCGGGCATCCTTGTAGTGCGGGGGCTGGGCCATACACTGGCCATCGAGTTCGAAAAAGAGTTCAGGATGGCCGGCTTTGCGCAGGGAATCGTCCAGGTTGAGGTGGCAGCCCACACAGGAGTTGGCGCGCCCGTAGATGTCGTTGAGGTCGCGCATCCCGGCGGCGATGATTTGGGAGAAAACCACGTCCGAGCGGGTGTGAAATCGCAGCCAGTTTTCAGCTGCCCCGTGGCAGGACTCGCAGCCGACGCCCAGATCGGGCTTCAGATCTTTCACAAAAAGGTCGGCGCTGACGCCCTGCATGGGGGAGTGGCAAACGTTGCACTGGACGTCCTTGATCGGGTCTCCCTTGATGCCGAGAGCCTCGGCGATACGGAGGGAAGTTCCCTTGCCCAGAATCCCGTGGGCGATCGCATGGGGGTCTTTCCGCGCGTAAATGATGGATTCGTTGTGGAGGGTGCCGCCGCCATGGCAACCCGTGGTGCCGCAGGACTGGTTGCCGGTGAACTTTCTGCTGGCGACAATCTCTCCGCCATCGGCGGCGGTCGCAGAGAATGAGAGTGAGAGGCTGAGCAGTGAGAGAAGGGTTAGAGCTTTCATTTCCAATTTTGGCACAAGGCAAACGAGTGAGGCACCTCTGTCCTGTGTGAGGCTGGACGGTAAGATTCAGGAGGCCTCATCTGTATCCTAGTGATTGTTAGTAAACTCTTAGGAAAGTTTGTTTTTTACAATGAGGTACTTTATCTATTTAAAACCCGCCAGTCTTTATGCGGCCCTCGAATTGAAGGCCGTTGTTTCGAGTGTTTTCCGCTGGCCCTTATGAGGATCGATCGTTCGCACCTACCATGGTTTCTGACTGTGACAGGGGTGGCAGCTTTGGCTGCCCTCTTGTACGCAGCGAACCAACATGTGGTTTTTCTGCCTCTGGGACTCCATCTCCCTTCTTTCCTAGGGCCGGTGCCTCCCGCGAGCGTCACCTATGGAGGGACGCCGCTTGGCCTTTTGTTTGGGGGTGTGGCGTTTGGGATTTTCCTGTTCGCGGCGGCTTTGGGGGTGCGGAAAAAGAAAAGACTGTGGCCGCTGGGAAGCGTCCAAACCTGGTTGAAAGCGCACCTGTGGCTAACGATTTTGACCGTGCCACTTGTCTTTTTGCACTCTGGATTCCGCTTGGGTGGGCCACACACGACCGGGTTGGTGGCCCTTTACGCCGTGGTGATGGCCAGTGGGGTTTTTGGAGTCGTGCTGCAGCACTTTTTGCCATCCCTGATGAAGAACAGCCTGCAGAGGGAGGTTGTTTTCGAGCAAATCCCGTTCCTGCGCGCAGAGCTTTTGGAGGAGGCCAGCCGGTTGCGGGCGGATGTGGCCGAAGCGCTCGCTTTGGGGGTGGACGGGGATGGTTCCCCGAGGATTCTGGCCCGTTTTTTGGACGAGGAGTGCCTGCCATATCTCACGCTTAAGTCCGCGGGCTCTTGCCGCCTTGGGAACGAACGGAATGCGGCTGAGATGTTCAAGAACCTGAGAATCAACGTTCGCTCCGAATGGCGGCCCCGCGTGGCGGCCATGGAGAACTGGTGCCAATCCCGCCGGATGATGGATTTGCAGACGAGGTTCCAGCACTGGTTGCACGGCTGGCTCTTGCTGCACGTCCCCAGCTCGCTTGCGCTGATCATTGTCACAGGCTGGCACGCTTGGGCCGGCCTCCATTTTTTGGTCTCCAAACCCTTCTGAAGGCATGCCTGAAATTCCTGATTCTCAGAAGAAAATCTCCAAGGGGTACTCCGGTAATCTCGCGTATTTCCGCCGCCCTCACTACCTGCGCAGCCTGAAGTTTTGGTGTTTCGCAGCCACTTTGACTCTCTGTGTTCTTGGGGTGTTGGGGTTTGATAAATGGGGCTCCCAAAAAGTCTTCAGCACCGGTCGCCTCTCGCAGAACCACGCCCATTTGGAGGACCGCTGCGACACTTGTCACACCGGGGTGGACGCCAAGGCGGGATGGGACGGCGTTGGGGATGCCCTGGTGAAGTTTGCAAAAATCGGTTCACTGGAAGCCATGGACGCGGCCTGTTTGAAGTGCCACGCGGGTTCCGGCCTCCATGCGCCCCAGGTGCGGAACATCGGACTGAACCTCGCGCCGCCAGCGGGCCTTGTGCATGCTTCCTCCTGCGCGAGTTGCCACCGGGAGCACGCAGGGCCGCACCGGATGGCGCTGCCTTCCAGCCAGACCTGCACCGACTGCCACGGCTCTGTGTCCAAAATGGAGGCCTCCCGTCCCGCCCAGGCGCAGCGCCCCACCGTCCTCCAGGCTGCCGGGAATGGTGGCGGTGCGCTCGATCTGGGGGGTGGAGTGATTGTGTTTCTTCCGCCGGCAGCCCCAGCGGGAGCCGTCCCCGCCTTTGAGAGTTTCGCCCAGGGCCATCCCGGCTTCGGGTACGAGCGGCCGGGAGCGGTGGATCCGGACGACCTCAAATTCAACCACGCGCGTCATTTTCGTTCCGATATTCCCAAGCTCAACAACGCAAAGCTGGATTGCGCTTCCTGCCACCAGCCCGAGGCGGATGGCGCATTCTACCAGCCTGTGCAATACGAGAAACATTGTCAGGAGTGTCACTCGCTGCAGATTCAGCAAAGCCTCCCGAATCTCCATATTCCGCACGGGGATTCTCAGAAGGTGCGGCTTTTCCTCGCGGGTTTGGAGTCCTCGATTGAATCCAGCGTGCGCGCAACGGGGGTGAAGGAACCGGTGGCCGTTTCCAACCGGGTCAAGGAGGAGAAGGAGGCGCTGCGGCAGCGCGGCTTGTTCTCTCTTGAGGACCTTCAGAAGCGGGTTTTTCTCCAGGGCGACCCCCAGGACGTGAGCGGGGAACGCCTGATGCGCTCCGGGAAGCCCAAGTTTTTAACAGAGTGCGCCAAGTGTCACACGGTAAACGCGGGTGGAAACGGGTTGGAAATGGCCGTGCAGGCGCCGCAGATTCCCAAACGGTGGCTTTCCAAAGGGGCGTTTAATCACCTGCCTCACAAGGCATCCGCTTGTATCGACTGCCACGGGGCGGCGACCAAGAGCAAGTTGACCAGCGACATCCTGCTGCCCACCCAACAGTCCTGCACCGAGTGCCACCAGCCCGTCGCTGCGGGCAAGGAGGGGGTGAAGTTCTCCTGCCAAAACTGCCACCATTTCCACAGTTCCTACACGGCCCCGCCTCTGGAGGCTTCGTCCCGCCCTGCCGTCCCGTCCACCCCTTTGAAATTGCAACCATGAGTGTTTCGGCACCCCAGCCTCCGTACGCCGCCGTTCTTGTTCCGGCATTGCAGCGCATTCAGCATCAGTTCGGCTATCTGCAGGTCGACGCGATGGAGCAGTTCGCCAAGGAAAGTGGCATCCCCCTAGCCCGGCTTCAGGCGGTGGGTAGTTTTTTCCCACACTTCCGCTTCTCCCCGCCACCCAAGGTGACGCTGCATGTGTGTCGGGATATGGCCTGCCAGATGGCGGGTTCGCGTAAAACGATGGATGCGCTCAAGAAATCCCTTCCCGAAGGGGTCGAAGTCAAGGGGGTCTCCTGTCTGGGCCGCTGCGACCGGGCACCGGCCGCTTGTCTGGGGATGGCCGGTGAAGAGCACGAGCCCTACCATTTGGGGCGCAGTGCCGCCGAGTTGGAGTCCATCGTGCGCGGCGCTTTAGGGGGCAGCCCGCCGGTACAGGACACAGACGCCGGTTTGTCCGAAGGCGCTGCGGCGTTTCAAATCGATCTTTACGAGGGAAAACCCTCCGACTACTCGGCGGTGCGCAAGGCGGTATTGGCCCGGGACGCCTCGATTCTGGCGGCTGCCAAACTGGCCTCTGAAAAGTTCAGCCTTGGCCCCCACCAGATGGAGGCCTTCCGGCAGGGAGCGGTAGGGGAGGCTCGCGCTGGAATATTGGCGGAGTTGGAAGTGGCGGCTGCGGTGCTCGCGTGGCAGACCGACAAGGATTGGGCCAAGGGCAAGGAACTGGGCGGTTGGTCGGAGCTTGTTCTCGAAGAGTTTGAAGCCGCGGACCTCCGAGGGATGGGCGGGGCAGGTATTCCGGTCGCCACAAAGCTTCGTGACGTGCGCGATGCCGTGCGCACCGCGCTCGTGCGAGGCACCGACACCCGGGCTTTTGTGGTCGTCAACGGAGATGAAAGCGAGCCGGGCACATTCAAGGACCGTGAGCTTTTACTGCGCACTCCTCATCTGATTGTGGAGGCAGTGATCCTCTCTGGACTTTTGACGGGAGCCTCCCAAGGGTTCATCTACATCCGGCACGAATACACCGAGCAAATCGAAGCCTGCCGCGCTGAAATCCGGCGGGCCGAGAGCCTCGGGATGTGTGGTTCGGACGCGTCGGTTCTGGGGAGAGCCTTTCCCGTCAGCGTCTTTGTCAGCCCGGGCGGTTACATCTGCGGGGAGCAGAGCGCCCTGATTGAGGCCATGTCGGACCGGCGTGCCGAACCGAGAAACATGCCCCCCAAGCTGGAGACTAACGGACTGCAGGATCTTCCCACCATCGTCAGCAATGTGGAGACCTACGGCTGGATGCCCTACATCTTCGTCAAAGGGGGCGCCACGTACGCCGGCCTCGGGGTGAACGGATGGAAGGGACGGCGGTTTTTCTCCATCTCGGGGGATGTCAAAAAGCCGGGGGTCTACGAGGTTCCCATGGGGATGACCCTGCGCGAACTTATTTACGGCGAGAACTACTGTGGCGGGATCGTCAGGGATCTGCCGATGAAGGCGTTTGCGCCTTCGGGTCCCTCCGGCGGGTTTCTTCCTGCCAAGCTCAAAGCGGGTGCCGGCTTGCCTCGGGACCACGTGAACAACAAAGCCTGGATCGCCCTCGCCGCCCGGCGTGGGATCGACCCGGCCAGCCCCGAGATCGACATTCTGGACCTGGAACTGGAGCTGAACCTGTTCCGCGCTCTGAGCCCGACGCAGGCGCTGGGGGCTGGGCTTGTCGTCTACGCGGAGGGGCGCGATATGGCCGAGCAGACGCTCTATTCCATGGAGTTTTACCGGAATGAATCCTGCGGCAAATGTGTGCCCTGCCGGTTGGGATCCCAGAAAATGACTTCGCTTGCGGACAGCCTATTTGCCGGAAAGATTGACGCCACGACGTGGAAGGAGGAGTTGCTGCCCCTGATGAAGGATCTGCTGGGGGCCATCGAACTCTCCTCCATCTGCGGCCTTGGCCGTTCCGTGCCCGCGCCTCTGCGCTCGCTCGTGAATTTTTTCCCCGAGGACGTCGCCAAACACCTCACCGCTCCCGTGGTAAAACCGCAACCCCAATCCTAGGAGGCTTTTTCCATGTTACCGACAACCGACTTTCCCGCGACCCTAGCCCGCGAAGACGAAGACGAAGGACTCTTCAGCCGCGACATCAATGGACAGTTGGTGCGTCTGGACGCCCCTGTGGAGCGGGATTACGGCCGGAACATCACCCTGCAGATTGACGGCCAGAGCGTGACTGTGCCGATGGCGGAGCCTTCCCAGGACGCCAACGGGAACATCATTCTGGATTTGGAGGGCCGCACCACGCCCCGCTACACGACCATCTACGACGCCGCCACCAAGCTTTACGTCAAACAACCGGGCGACGAGGTGAAGATCCCCATCCCTGTGTTGTGCCATCAGGCGCACATGAAACCTGTGGCGGTGTGCAGGCTGTGCGTGGTTCAAATTTACGGTCAGAAGCGCGGCAAACGCGCGGCTGAACGCAAGCTGCTCCCCGCCTGCCAGCACCAGGTCAAGGAGGGCATGGAGGTGTTCACGATGCAGGACGCCGGGCCCGACGGCGAACGGGTGCGGAAATCCGTCAAGACGCTCACCGAGTTGCTGGCGGTCGACCACCTCAAGCCGGCGCCCCGTGCGGAACTGGATAAAGAACTGGCCCCCTTCAACGAACTGGGCCGTTTATTGTCGCGCTGCGGCGCCGACCCCTCGCGGCTCAAAAGCGAAGTTTTCTCCCCCCTCCAACCTGAGGCCATTGCCCACAGGCAGCGCGTTGATACCTCGTCCCCAGTGTTTGTGACCGACCACAGCGCCTGCGTGCTTTGCGACCGCTGCGTGCGCGCCTGCAACGAGGTGAAGGGCAACAACATCATTGGCCGCACCGGCAAGGGTGCCCAGGCCTCCATTGGGTTTGACCTGGACGAACCCATGGGGGAAAGCGGCTGCGTGCAGTGTGGGGAATGCATGATTTCCTGCCCCACCAGCGCCATTACCTTCAACCCGGTCGCCTCGGTGAAGCCGGTGCCCAGGCAGGGGACGGTGGAGAAAATTTCCGCCGAAGAACTCCTCAAGGACCCCTTGTTTGCGGGGGTTCCTCCAAAGTTTTTGTTGTGGCAGGAGGGGTTGGTCGTGCGGCGCAAGGTGAAGGCGGGCAGTCTTCTTGTGCACCAGGGCGATCCTGGAAACACGGCTTTCATTCTGCGCTCCGGTCGGTATCAGACCACCGTTTACAAGTCTGTCGCGCCGGATAAGAAGGGCTTTTTCAGCGCCTGGATGGCGAACTCGAGCAAGGAGGTTGTCTTTGAGGTCGAGGTCACGCCCGCCGATGTGATCGTGGGCGAAATGTCCTGCCTGAGTGGTTCACCCAGAAGCGCGGATCTCAAGGTGCTCGAAGACGGCGAGGTATGGGAAATCCGCCGGAACGTTCTGGACCGCCTGATGCGCCTGCCCAGCCAGCGCCAGAAGTTTGAATCCGCCTACCGGGAGCGTTCCCTCAACCTCGCTTTGCAGTCCTTGAGCATCTTCGAGGGGATTCCCAAGGAGGAGTACACGCGGCTCATCGACTATATGCGGCCGCGCATCAGCTTTTTGAAGATCAATCCCGGCCAGGTACTCTTCAATCAAGGGGATTCCGCCGACTGCCTTTACATCGTGCGTTTGGGCTACACTCGTATCGGGATCCGTCGTTACGAGCAGGAGTCCAGGGTGGTCTCTCGCGGGCCGGGAGGACTGATTGGTGAAATCGGCATGCTCGGCTTGGATGCGGGCGACGCTTACAGAAGCGCGGAGGAGGTGGAGCGGTCCTTGGTGGAGGTACTCAATCAGGACGGGGTCGATCTTGCCAAAGTGCTCCCCACCGGAGTTCGCTCGGCTAGTTGCTCGGCGCTCGGACAATTGGAGGTGGCCCGGTTGAGTCGCGAGGACTTCCTTCCCATGCTGCGCGCCTTTCCCACCCTGCGTCGCAATCTCATTGTGCGTTCTCTGAGTTTCTTGAAGGGGGATAACAATTCGGACCCGATTCTCGACAATTACGTGGGCCAGGGGCTCTACGAGGGGCGCAGTATTCTGGCCCTGAACATGGACCTTTGCATCCGCTGCGACGAATGCACCAAGGGGTGCGTGGAGCAACACGGCACCCATTCGCACGGTGTGCCTGTCACCCGGTTGCTTCGCGATGGCATGCGTTTGGGCAACTTCATGGTGGCCACTTCCTGCCGCTCTTGCGTGGAGGCCCACTGCATGGTGGGTTGTCCCGTCGACTCCATTCACAGGGGCAAACATCTGCAGATCGTCATTGAAGACCACTGCATCGGCTGCGGTCTCTGCGCCAATAATTGCCCCTACGGCAGTATCTTCATGGTGCCCAATGAAAACGCGCCGGTCAAGGCGGTCTCTACGCAGCCCGGCCAGACCCTGCGCCTGGCTCAGCCCAAGGCCGTGGCTTGTGACCTCTGCGATGCGGAGGGGGAAAAAGACATCCCCGAACCGCGTTGCGTCTCCTCCTGCCCGCACGATGCCGCCGACCGCTATACGGGGGAGGAACTCCTGCAGTTGGTTCTCTCCGGCAATTCGGATCCGAACAGGAAGTGAGTTTTTCCTGAATTGCCTGACTCCACCCACAGACTGCCGCCGACTGAACTGCGGTCCCGCCGCCGCCCCGATCCAACTATTACCGTCGCCATGTCCTTCCCGTTTACGACCTCCTACGCTGCTTATTGGATGCGAATCACCGCGGCGTTGCTCGCTCTTCCTGCGTTGGGTTCTCCCGCCATTGGCGCGGCGCCGGCGAACTTCAACACGCTCAAGTTTAGCGAGGTTGTAGACAAAGTCATGGTCATTGACTCCGCCTCCCAGCGGTCTCGGCCGGCGGTGGTCAATGAAGCTTTCAAGGTGCCCGACCAGGTCTCCACCGGCGCAAACTCGAGGGCGGAACTTATCGCGCCCGACGGCACGGTGACCCGCGTGGGCGCCAACACCGTGTTTTCCTTCGCGGCGGACAAAAGAGAGGTCAAAATGCAAAAGGGGAGCATCCTCTTCCATTCGCCCACGGGGAAGGGGGGCGGTGTGATTTCCTCTGAGGGCGCACAGGCGGCTGTCATGGGAACCACGCTCATTGTCACGGCAACCCCCAGCGGAGGATTCAAACTGCTCGTTCTCGAAGGCAAGGCCAAGGCCACGCTGCCCAGCGGCAATTCAATCGCCGTCACCGCGGGCCAACTCACGGTGGTGTCTCCAGGGAAAACTGAATTTGGACCGGTGCTCAACTTCCGGCTCAAAGACCAGGTGGCGGGTTCCAGTTTGCTGAAGGGGTTCCGCGCCCCGGTGGCCTCTGAAGGCAAGGTAATGGCCTCGATGGAGAAGCAGGAGCGAATGATTACTGACGGCCGGGCGGAACCCACCCGACTCAGAGTGCGGGGCGAACATCTGATGGAGGATGGGAACGGGGCGCCGCCCCTGCGCCGGGCGGACGTTCGACCCACCGAAAAAGCCAAGGGGATCAATACCGATATCGCGACGGACGCCACGATTCGCTTTGCCTTGGCGCAGGACGTGTCGGTTTTGGGCCAGCATGGGAAGGAACCCGGCTCGAGCCTGTTTGGTTCGGGCCAAACTCGCCTGAGTTTTAACAGCTTGTTGAGCCGCCTCACGTTGTCCGCCGGTTCCAGCGTGCCTCAGTCCCTTGCCTCCGTCTTTGGAGCGGCAAGTTATAGCAAGCTGAAGCTGGACTACGGGGACAAATTCACACGGCTCTTGCTGGCAAACAACCTGCGGGTGACGGGGCTGGACTTTATCCCGCCGCTCCCAGGGGAATTGCCAACACCTCCGCTGGAGCACTTCACCGAGGGGGGAAGCCTCGCGGAGTTTCTGTTCCCCGACCTGCGCATCGACTTAAAAATCATTGCGGCTGCCGGGGCGGTTCTCATCGACGACGCAAGAACAGATGCTGACTTAAATCCGAGCACTCCCATGCCGGGCGCTCCGCGGCCGGTTGGCCCCCCGGTGGAAGGCCTCGGTTTGGCCGATTTCACCGCCGAACTGGCCGGCGCCCAGGGACCTGTCGCGACGGAAAAACTGCTTTTGATCCAGGGCAGATCTGTGACGGTGAACAGAACTCTCCTCAACGCAAAATCCGAGGCCTTTGTGCTTGGCATCGCCGACGCCTCCGTGGCTTCGACAATCGCGCTCACCGAATCCATCCTGTTTAACCGTTCCGGTTCCGTTGAAATCGCCGGGAACTCCATCACCGCGACCAATACGAGCGTTTATGCGCGGGGTAATGTGACGATGACGGCCATCAACGACATTTCCTTCAACAGCGCCTGGGCGAGGGAGTTCACGGCCCCCAATGCAACGCTGCGTATGGTGGCCGGCGGGGATGTTAACATCGCCAGCTCCGGTCCCGCGATGAAGTTGAATGCGGCCAGCATTTCTGTAGATGCAAGAACGATCAACCTGACGAACGTCGAGGTGAACGCCGCAAACGTTCTGCTGAATGGTCGGACCATCAACCTGAGGAACGTGGATTTCAAGGGAGGGCCGGGATCCACCGTAGCGCTCAAATCTGGCAATGGTCAAATCAACGTGGGCTCCAGCGTGGAGCGCTCCATCAACTTTATTGGCGGGGTGAAATATAACAGCGTTCCAATCTACGCGGGCGCACTGCCGGTCGGTGTCACCAAGGCGTCAAACGGCAGATAATCCACTAGTGTTCTTCTCTATGAAATCACGTTTTCATCGCCTCGGTCCCTGCCTGGCGCTTGCCGCTTTGGGTGCCCTCTCGGAAGTCAGCTCTGCTCAAAACCGCATCGATTCGGCTACCCAGCAGATCGAGCGCTTGAACCTCGTTCCCCGTTTGCAAACACCCGCCACCCAGGCGATCTCCTCCCTGTACGAGGATGAAGACAAGGACGTGGGGCCGCAGGTGCTTATCCGCCAAAAGCCCCGCCACTCCTGGCTGGAGGCTTCCACGGATGTCCAGTTCGGCTCCACCTCAAACGCGACGCAGTACGAGAACGCAAAGACTGAAACGTCCCTGATGATTTCGACGGTGCAGGCTGCGGTGACGCCGCCCGCCTGGCAGGTGCCTGGAGGCGAGTTGTCCACCAAGCTGGGCTACCGCCACCAGAAGTTTAATTACGGTTTGGGGACTGGAGGAAGCGAGGTTTCCATCAATGACTCGGACTTCGATGTGAGCTCTATTTTCATGCAGTGGCGTTACCTGTTTCATGAAAAATGGGTGGCAATGGTTGGGCTGGATCATAACCGCCTCCTGAGTGCCGATGGAGGCACCTACGAAGAATTCTACAGCGAATTCGCCCCCAATATGAGCCTTCAGCGCTCCTTTGAGCTGGGCAAAAAGTCGGCGTTCTCAGCAAGTATTGGCGTTGGCGGGCACATCTCGCATGTCGACGCCCCTTATACCGACCACTACGACCGCGTGGACGAAGCAGCCACACTGACCTATACGCGGGAACTTTTGCAGGGTCTGGTGTGCCAGCCTTTTTATCGCGCGCAGCTCACCCAGTACACGCGCAATCACGCGCGCAAAGAAGTGATTCAAACGGTTGGCCTCGTTCTGGCTTACGCCCTGACCAATGATATCAGTTTGCGCACCTTCGCCAACTTTGAGGCGCGCGACTCGAGCGACGTCACTATTGAAGATTATCAGAAGGTGGATACGGGCGTAGGGTTCTCCTTTAGGATGCAGTTTTAACGGAGTCCCGCGCCCCCTCTGTTGCGAAGGCCGATCGGCTAGGGAAGGGTCCTAGGCTACGGCGTTCTGTTAAATCCCATTCCCATGAGTAAAGAAATTGACCGCCGCCAAGCTTTCATCGGCATCTGTTTGGGATGTTCGATTCTGGCTCTTGTGCTTTCCGGTTTGATCGAAGGCATTCCTTACGCTCCTTTGCGGGATTTGGAAATCTTCACTGGGGACGTCCGGACCCGGCTGGGGAGGAAAACCCCGGTCTCACCTGAGTTGGTGCTCATTGGCATTGACCGGCCCACTTATCCCGCAAGCGATTTCAAGGACGAGGATCTGGAAAGGGCCCCCATTTTAAGGGAGTTACAGAAGGATTTCCCCTGGTCGCGCGCGGTCTGGGCGGAGCTCATCGATAAACTTGCCGGGGCGGGGGCAAAGGTGATCGCCTTCGATCTAGTGTTTGGCTCGCCCAATGTCGGAGATGCGCGGCTGGCGGAGGCCCTCGTTAAGCATAAGAACAAGGTTGTGATTGGCTGCACCCTGAGCACGCAAAAGACAGACCGTGGTGATTTCCTGCACCTCATCTCCCCGAACTCGGTGGTGCTGCCCGCCGCCGACAACGAGGCGCTCGTCCAGGACGACAGGGTCGCCTATGTGAATATCCCCAAGGACCCTGACGGGGTGGTCAGACGCAACCGGTTTCGCCAAACCGGAGCGCAGGCGGGGTTTGTGGTGGAGGAAACGGTCGTGATGGAATCCCTCGCCTCCAGAGTGCTAGAAAAATTCGGCAGGTTCGACGCTATTCCCTCCGCTTTTGAAATGACGCGCTTCCGCTATGGCAGCGCGCCTGGAACGGGCTATAAAGTCCATCCCATTGGCGACGTGCTAGTACCCCAAGTCTGGGAGAAAAACTACGGCAACGGAGCCTTTTTTCGAAACAAGATTGTGTTGATCGGGCCGACCGCCGGGATCTTCCACGACGAGCACGACACCCCCTTTACCGAGCGCCAGATGAACGGTCCGGAGGTGCATTTGAACATTCTGGCGGCGGCGCTGCAGAAAGAGTTTTTGCATGAAACCCCCAAATCTCTCGCCATAGCGATCATTCTCCTTTCGGGGATGCTCGCGGGCGCGCTGTCCTTCCACAACTTCCAGCCCTTGCAGCGACTGGGCACCGTGGTCATGAGTGTCGCCAGTTACTGGGTGCTGGCGCAGTGGTGCTACGACCGGATGGGCTGGGTGGTTCCCGTGGCGGCACCTCTTTTTGCACTGATGGGAGGCGGCGTGCTGATCCTTTTCTACGACTTTTTTCGGGAACGGCTCGACCGCGTGAAACTCAAGCACACCATGGGCCTGTATTTTTCCCCCACGGTCCTGGAGGCGGTTCTGGCGGATCCCGGTTCGATGCAGCCCAAACACGCGGACGTGACGCTGTTGCTCACGGACTTGCGAAACTCCACGCCTCTGGCAGAAATCCTCGGTCCGCAGGGGATGTTTGACTTGCTCAACAAAGTCTTCGAGGCGCAGACGAACGCCATCATGAAGCAGCAGGGAAACCTTGAGCACTTTCTGGGCGATCAGTTCCTGAGTTATTGGGGTGCGCCCAAGCCTCAGCCTGACGCTGCAGACAGGGCCTTGCGTGCGGCCTCTGCCCTCATCACGGCCATGGAGGCGTTGCGGGCTTCCTTTTCAGCGGAGATTCTGGAGATCTTTGGATACGGCGTGGCCTTGCACAGCGGGCGGGTCCTCGTGGGCAACAAGGGTTCCGCAAAGCGGTTGGATTATGGGCTGGTAGGCGACAGCGTGAACGCGGCCTCACGCATCGAGGGGCTCACGAAGTACTACGGGGTGCGCCTGCTCGTTTCGCGCGAAACTTTTGCGCAGTTTACAAACCCTGGGACTCACCGCCTGGTGGACAGGGCCATCGTTAAAGGAAAGACCGAGCCGATCGAATTGTTGGAATGCGAGAACCCTTGCACGCCCCCCAACTACGCCCAGTTGTGTGAGGCTTATACCGCCGCCTACGCGATTTATTCCGCAGGACACTTTGCCGAGGCGCAAGCGGCATTTAAAAAACTGCATGAAACGTTCTCCGACGGCGCCAGCCGTACGCTGGGGAAACGGTGTGAACACCTTGCACTCAACCCGCCTCCTGATTGGAAGGGTGTTTGGAAAATGGACTCGAAGTAAGCACGTCGCTTCTGAGTGCGGTGAGAAGAAAGTCGATTGAAAGCGATTCTACAGAGCGTGCCGTTTCGAATAGAGTGACTGGCCGCAGGCAATAGATTCGGACCAATCCACGAGCCAATGGTAAAAAAGGTTTGTCTGGATTCAAAAATCCATCAAAAACTTTCCATGTATTACGCTACCAGCTGACGCTTGTCGCAACGCTCCAAAAGTGAAGGCGCTCCGGACGAATGAAAGCCCTTACTGGAACTCCATTTAATTCCACAAAAGCAACCGAAGGTTTATCGGCTTGCATGCAAATGAATTCTATTAGTTCACCGTGAATTTTCAGGGCAGAACAAAGGGGGTTGGGACAAAGCCTTTTCCATTAATTTTCTGTACTGTAAATATTATTTTCTCATCATCCCTGAGTTGTTCATTGGGTGAATTAATAAACCAAGGTGCCCAGTGGGATATTTTTGGATTAGCCGTCTTTATATAATTTATCTGATCTTCAGGGATGTTCAGTGGTGTGAAATACCAATCTAAATGTAACGCCTCATATGGCCTGTAGACTCGGGCTCCCATCAAAAGCCTGCGAAATTTCTGTTCCCGTCTCAAAAGTCCAAAAGTTGTGTCTATTGGGGCAATCTGATAATGAATTCTCTTTTGATTTAGCTCAACGCAAGCAGGGTTCTTGTGCCAAAATTGATCCCTGTGCCTCTTGAAGCAAGCGGCTCGTGCAGGATATTCGGCAGGAATATCTTCGATGCGCAGCATCGGGCCCACGATCTCGAGCCGACTATCTGCATCTAGAAGGCTCCGATACACGTCCAAAACATCGGATGGAGCCTCTTCTAGAGATACGTCGGGATCTGTAACTGCATAATAATCAAAATCATGCACTTTTTTTGCCGTTTCGATGACATCAGAGACGCAGTTCAGATCGTCAGCTCCTCCTGTGAGACTTCCGATCATTGAAACAAATACCCCCATCTGCTTTAAATCTTCGTAATATTGGAGTAATTCAAGATTTGTCGAGCCCGTATCAATAATATGAATATTGCTTGGCTTTATCCTGTCCAGCTTGAGATAGGACTCCAAGGAGCGCCGCAAAACAGTAATTCGATTAAATGATATTATAAATATACAATACTTCATTCGCTGTGTGTTGAGCTCTTGTAAAGGAATTTGATAGAATGTCCTGATTCTCTTGTATTATTTGAAAATAAAGCCAATTATTGCGATCTGTCCGTGGATCCGGGGAATTCAGTTGTAAAATCTATCAGGTATTGAATAAAAAGTATAGCGGCTTTCAATAAAGATAAATGACATGTGATGTCATGGAAGCGCTTGAATGATTGGCGAAAAAAACACTTCTAGCAAGCGTCTTTTCTGGGGAGAAAAAAAGGGGACAAGCCATTTGTTGTTCCCGCGTGCTTGTCGGCCGGTCCCCCTCCTTAATTTGTAAAACTTAAAAGTACAGCAACGTCCGGGATGACTTTCTCCGCCGCACCTGTTCTGCGCTTCGCTTACAATAAAGCGGGGTTGGGGATTTTGGGCGGCGTTTTTACTGCTAAAAACCACGAGCGGGTTGACCCCAAAAGCATGATCGTTGCGACCATCTGCATAACGTGCGCAAGTGACTATTCTGAGTCCGATGCGTTGTAGATTAGGCCGTGATGGAGGACATCAATGGTCATGCCGATGTAGATTCTTTCCATGAACTTTTTCCGGTCGTTCTAAGGTTATTATGACTCCCCCAGCAGCGGAACAAGTTTCAGACTGGTCTCTGAATAGGCTTTATCCGGCGCCGAAGACCAGCCCAGACAGGCTCCATGGGGAGCTTCCTCAGAACAGCTCAGGTCGGGACTCCCCCGATCTGATTTGCCCGGACTTGTTTTCGGAGTGGTTCAAAAGGGGAAGGAAATGCCCGGCGCTTTTGATGAGGATTTGTGGGCTCAAAAGCAGACTCAAAGTCCACCATTACTCTGAGCACAGACTCTCAGAGCAGGCCAAGAGTTCCTTGGGTGGCTTGGCATCGGGTGGAATTCGAAGGTGTTGAAGATCTTAGTGAACGAGGCGAACTTTAGCGTGAGTGCGCACCCACCCTCCTTTCATTTCGAGGACGGCTTGCAGCGGAGGTGTTTTTCTGTTTCGAGGAAAACGGCGGGATTTTGGTTTTTGCAATACGGTGCGTGCTCACCGCGCGCCCACGCCGGGCGTTCGGATTCTGAGGGCTCAGTTTTTCAAGGAACTCTGCATAAAGAACTGTGTAGCGCAGGGGAATCCGTATTCCATCGACAGTTGTTAGATCTCTAATTGTGACAATTTATGAAGCTTTCCGTCGCAGCCAAATTTGCCCTTTTTTGCCTGGTGGCTGCTTTTCTTTTTTGGTCAATCAGCGGCTTTGATTGGAGGGGAAGCGCGGTTGGCCCTCGGCAAACCGCTCCTGAGGCAACCGCACCCCCGGAGCGAGTGCATGCAGAGCCGGTTCCGTTGAATGCGCTGGCAACGAACCCTCCGATTGAGCCTGTTTTCACAGGCCAGGTGCCACTCGCAGGCGCAGGGGGAATACTCACGACCCCCAACGGGGCACCTCTGCTACAGTTGCAGTTCGGCAAGGGTGCGCTGCCTTGGGAGATGCAGATCAAAGCGGTGACGGCCCAGGCCCGGGATGGCACTGCTGCGGCAAAGGCCATCTTGGGGCTGCTGGCCTATTTGCCAGAAGAGGCCCTCGAGACAGCCGTGGAGCAAGCAATGAACCGCCTTCCTGACAAGATATGGAGGGACGTGGCGTTGCCGTTTCTCCTCAACCCGCAAGCGCACGGGCGCGTTCTCAGTGCGCTGTTCGCCGATTTAATGGAGCGTCCCGACGAAGTTTCCCTCCCCAGCCTCAGGCAGGTGGCTGGCGTGCCCTCGCACCCGTTGGAGCCGTTCGCCCTCGACAATCTCCGGCTTCTTCTGGGGGAGGATTTTAAATTGGATGCCCAAAACTGGGAGGCCCTCCTTCAGGCGAGGAAAGACGCCGGCCTCCCCCCGCGCGTTCCCCGCTGAGTCCTAGCGTTTCTCCACCGGAGGCGGTAGCGGCGCGCCGGACTTGGTTCGTACAACGTCCCCCGAGCCCGTCACGTCCTCTACCCTGAAGAAGGAACCGTTGGCGTGTTTGAGGAAGCGGGACATCTCTTCCAGAGTGAGCGGTTTGGAGCCGCGGCGGCCGAAGACGACGGTTTGTTTGCCGGTTTCGTCCACCACCCGGTCGCGGTCCAGACCGCGGGAAACGGCGAGCATCGGCGTCGGTGTCGGGTAGGTGGCAATCAGGCGGGGCGCGGGCGCCGGACTGAATCCTGCGGCGCCATCCACCGTGTCTGGCGAGATCATCTGGATCACACGCAGTCCGTTTTTGCCATCCGCCACCAGAGCGTACATGGAGGCCGCGATGGAGCCGAGTTGCAGGGCGTGAGTGTCGTTGAGCGCTCCGTCGGCGTTGTACATGCGCTCGAGGCGCGGCTGGGCGGGCTTTTCGATGTTGACGATGGCAATTCCCTCGGGGCCGTTTGCGACGTAAACGTAGGTCCGGGCCACGTAGAGTTTGTGGGCGTGTTTCAAGGGCACCGTTGCGCGGGATACCAGCTTTGGAGCTTTTGGATTCTCCAGACTGATCACCTTGAGCCCGTCATCGTCGGTCACAAACCCGTACTGAAACTGAATGGCGACCGCTTTCGGGTTGCGCAGGGAGCCGTCGGCCAGTTCGCCCACAAGGAGCGGCCGCTCCGGTTCGCTGATGTCCACCACGGCCAGCCCGCGTTTGGTGCACACGTACAGACGGTGGCCCGCGTAGATGGCGAATTCAGCGCCCGACAACTTGCCGTCGGGGTTGAAGTGATCGCCTATTTTCTTCCCTTCAGCGTTCTTGAGCTGGCTGCGGGAGAGGAAGTTGTTTTTCGGATCCCCATCCAGCAGCGAGGTTGTTTTGACGATGATGAGCCCTTCCTCGCGGTCGGTCACGTAGACGTACCCATAGGAGGGGTGGATCGGGGTTTCCTCGTTGCGAGGAAGGTGCGTGCGTTCCGGATCGATCATCAGCGTGCTGGGCAGGGCGACGGAGGTCGCAAACTTGGAGCGCACCACCGTGCTCTGGCCGCCCAGCGGGGAGACGGGTGAACTGGTGATCCGCTCGCTGAAGCCCTTGTTGTCGATATTGGCCACATCGAAGACTTCCAGTCCGCCCGGCCCATTGGCGGTGTAGAGGTATTCCCCGCGCAGGGTGAGATCGTTGATGGTGTGCGCGTGGTGCTCGTAGGCCTCGTCCAGGCGCCTGTTTCTGGCCAGGTGCTCGGCAAAATTGCGGGGATAGGCGATCTTGTGAAACGAGCTGCCTAAAGCGCTCTGCGGTTCCTCCGCCTCCGTCCAGACCACGCCGTGCAGCGCCTTTTCCCCGCCCACATAAGCGTACCGGCCGAAAAAGTTCACCGTCCCCGTGCCGAATCCCAGCAACTGGGTCATCCAGGCGTTGTTGTCCCCTGACTTGGCGAGGTGGCAGTCGGTACAGTTCTTTGTGGTGCCTTTTCCGCTGGTGGTATGGGCAAAATGCGGGTTGAAAGCCTGCCCGCTGTACCCTTCTGCGCTGACGGTCTGCTGCTGCGAGTAGACCCATTCCCGGTTGTTGTTTTGGGAACCGACCAGAATGGCGCTGGAGGAGCGGATGACCGCGAGTCGGTTCTTTTTCACTGTGCCGTCCATTCCCAACATGAAGACGTCGTCTCTGACCACCTGCGGATTGTAGGTGATGAAGTTGCGGTCCACGGCGCCTTCGTATTTGTTTTGGGCAACCCGGGTGTTGGCCTTCATGGGCAGATGACATCCGAAACAACTGGTGGCCCACGCGGTGTGGCAAACCTGGCAGTCCATTTTTTTGTTGTTGTGCGCCATGCGTTCGCACGCGGCGGCGTCCGTTTCCCCATCCGCCCCCCAGGTGACGCCGTCCCGCTCGATGGTTTTCGCATAACGCGCCTTCGCGTTGTATTTGGGCGAGGCGGGGTTGATCACGTCCACGGTTTGCGGCACTTCCCAGCGGATGTCGGGAGACATCGTGGAGTTTTGAAATAAGCGGTCCCCGTCCCATTCGAAGCGCGGGCGCCAGGAGGTTTTTGTCGTCATCAAATCCACGGGCTTGATGGTGCGCCGGTCTTTTGGAGTGGTTTCCCCGCTGGCGCCCGAGGTGGGCATCGTGATGCGGCCCTCGACCATCTTGCGCGGGCGTTCTGAGACGGTGCCGTGGCAGTCGATGCACTCGATGGTTTCCGCGTTGCGAACCTCCCCGTACAGGTTCCCGTTGCCGTGGACGTCCACGTTGAAATGGCAGTCCACGCACTGCATGCCTTTGGTGAGATGGATGTCCTTCAAATGCACGGCCCGTTTGAAGTCCGAATGCGCCACGACGTTGTCCTCGAGGTCGAGTCGGTTGCCCTTGCGGTCCTGTTTGAAGATGGCCCGGAATATCCAACCATGCCCGTGGTAGTCCGCGAACTGAGTGTGTTTGAGCTTTGGGTTGAGTTCCGCGACCTTTTCCAGGAAACCCAAATCCCCCCACAACCCTCTGGCGGAGGCTGCCTCCGGGTTTTTCACATTGGCACGGACCAGTTCGTCGTCGGAAGGGTCGTGCTGAGTTTTGGGGTACATGAACTCGGCATCGGTTTCCTGATCCCACCAGATGTAGCCCAGGTAGGGGTTCACGAACGCGTTGCCCTGGTGCATGTGGCAGTTCATACACTGGCTGGACGGCACCGCCCGCGTGAACTGGTGCACGATCGGGTGCCCCCGCTCGTTTTTGGGGATAGTCGGGTCTTTGGAAAAACTCAGCCCCTGGTTTCCATACTGGCTCCACCACCCTGAATTGCTTGGGGAACGGTCGTTGGCGTAGACGACGTGGCACGCGGTGCAGCCGCTGGAGCGGTAATCGCCGGGCCGATCGTTGGAGCCCATAAACCCGAGGAGCGGGTCGTGTAGCCGGGTTTTTTGAGCCCCGAGGAAGACGGGGTCGGTCCGGCTCAGGGTGCCAAGGCCCCGGGAGGAGAGCCGTTTTTCGGGTTTGCCGGGAGCTTCGTCGGCGGTGGGAACGCCCAGGGTCAGCGGGTCAATGCCGCCCTTTTCAAAGACGCGAAACAGGTTGCCGGGCTGGGTGATGTTGAACCGGGGCAGGGGGCTGAGGGAGGGGAGAATTCCCAGGGTCCTGGTTTCCTCTTCGGTGGGCTTGAAGGGGTTCTGGAGTGAAAGCGGCACCCCGTCGGCGCCGTAGGCCTGGCCAACGACCGCATCCTTGATATTGATGGCGCCGTTGTTGTAGGCGGCGGCATTCCAGAGCATACCCCCGTGGGTCATCATGGAATTGGAAACCCGGTCCACGATGTCGCTGTGGCAGAGGCCGCAAGCGGCTTTGGCCGCGCGTAGGTCGCCGGGGTTCATGAAGCGGATAAACTCCGGGGATTCGTGGTTGAGCGCCACGGTGGAGTTTGGAGGGTTGGCGGAGCCTTTCCAAAACTCGGGATTCAGTGGCTGGACGTGGGCTTTTAAAATGGGCAGTCCCTTGGCTGGGTCGCCGCCGTGGCAGTCCGTGCACCCGAGCACAACGGTGGGCGAGGCGTGCATGGTGTGGGAGTCGGTCTGGGTGTGGCACTCCATACAGCCCGCGCTTTTGCGTTTGGCCTCCTCAGGACTCTGGTCGATCCAGTTTTTGGGCGGCCGGGGCGCGGCATGGACGGCGGGGACCTTACCCGCGGTGTGCGGGCCGAAGGGGAACCCGGAAGAGTTGCCGTGTGGAAGAGGTTGCGAGGCGATCGGGCCGGTCGGGCTTTTAGCCGGTAGGTTTTTGGGGGGAGTGGAGGCTGGCGGGGCGGCGGTGGCCGGCCCCGAACCCGACCCGGTAAGGGGGGCTGCCCCGGGTTCGGCATCCGCCGGGGCGAAGTAAACACGCGAAGGCGCAATGGCGGCGCCCCTGTCGCGAAAGAGGGAGGGAGCCTCGGCGGCGGGTGCCGATGTGGCGGGACCTACTCCGCGATTGGCGGGAGCCTGGGCCAGAGCGCACCACGCTCCGGCGAGCAGGAGGAATAGCGGAATGAGGAGGCGGGGCGCCTTCTTTTGAAAAATGGAACGGAGCACACGCATCAAAATTAGTAGTTAAGCGTCAGCGTGAGCAGCGCGTTGTAAAGGTAGGAGTCCGTCTTGCCTGGTTTCTCTTGAGCGTCGAAGCCCGGAACTCTGCTGGTGTTCTGGCGGTAAATATCCTTGTACCCGCCGCCTGGGAAAAAGAAGCCGATGCCGGCGGAGATGATGATGTTTTCGGTCAGAAACGGCCGGTATTTGAGCCCGACACTGGCATCCACTCCCAGATCGGAGCGGGCGTGGTCGGTTTGCAGGGCATACTTGACTGGGGCGGTTTCCGCGAATTGGACGTAGTTGAGGTTGGCAAAGGCCTTGGTTTTGGGGGTGACGTCCACATCGGTTCCGAGACCCACGATGAGCACGCCGGGGTTGACGAAGTTGGACTGGCCCTGCGTCTTGCTGGTGCGAAAACTAGGCACCAGTGAGTTGCGCTCTTTCAAGTTGACCCCGGTACCCGCCAGACCGAATCCCTCGCGCACGTACCAGCTGAAGGGTCCGCCAAAGAAGAAGGGATTGTCCAAAATTGTGTCGAATCCCCGAGCCGTCCCGTCGGTGGGGTTGGAGTCGCCGCTCGCGTAGAAACCCGAGATTTTCCAGCGCACCCAGTCCCGATCGAGGCTCAGCTCAAGGGCGGCCATCTGGGCGTTGATGTTCACACTGCGCCCGGCCAGAGAGTTGAATTCGTCTTTGCCCAGCACCTGATAAAAGGCGTGGTTAATGTTGAACTTTCCAATGTGTCCGTCTCCCGCCCAGCCCAGATAGTAGGACTGGAGCTTGTGCCCCAGCAAGGAGCCGTCCGCCTCGTTTTGGAGCACGGTTCCCAGGGGCGCCGGGCGCACGAGGAAGCCATTACGGTCGTATTTGGTGCCGGCGCCGTCGGCGTTTGCGTGGAAACTGAGCTGGGTGGTGTAACCCTTGGTGAGGAAGTCCTGCCGGTAGAAGTTTGCGACAAAGACCTGCTGGTCCCTCGAGTCGAGGGTGTTGAGTTCAGAGTAGGTGTCCTTTTCCCGCATATTGAAGTACGCGAGGTTGTACTGGGACTTGTTATTGGAGGCATTCCCGAACACGCGCGCCCCGAGATTGCTGTCGGAGAAGATGAATCCGCGAAAATCAGAGGAGAAGGGCTGGATGCCCACTTTGCTGCTGATGAAATCGTAGTTGTCGGAAAGATCTCTGAGGTGGACTTCCAAAAAGGCCTCCTGCAAGGAGGTGGTGTTTTTGTGCCGGTAGGTGTAGCGAGTCTGCGTTTGGGAGGAGGGTGCAGTCTGAGTCGTTGCAGCCGGAGCAGCCGCCGGAGCAGCCGCCGGAGCCGGTGCGGGAGCCGGTGCGGGAGCCGGCGCGGGAGCCGGCGCGGGAGCCGGCGCGGGAGCCGGCGCGGGAGCCGGCGCGGGAGCAGGCGGCGTACTTTGGACGGAACTTGGGGGGAGGGTGACTCCCTGATTGAGGAGATAGGCGAACGCATCCTCAGGATTGATCGTGCTGGTGAATGCCGTGGTGTTAACCACGGGATTGATGTTCGTAGAACTTGCAGGGAAGGCTTGCAGCGCTGAAGTGTCTGGACCTTTTCCCTGTAGCACCGAAATATTTGGAGAGATTCCAGAGTCGTTGAAGTGACTTCCGCGCGGGTCCGGATTGAGCAGGTTGTTTTCCCGGGTGCGGGTCCAGTTTTCATTCTCGACGACGTTGATACGCACAAGCCAGGTCACCGGCTTGAATGATGTCTCCCCCTTAAAAACGTCCACGGATACCGAGGTGTCTGTGGAGAACAGAGATTGCCCGCCTTTTCCAAAAAACTCGTAACTCTTGGGACTCACGGTGCTCACTCCGCTGGCCACCGGAAGCCTGCGGAACTCGGCCAATGAAAAGCTTTTCGCGGTTATGTTTGTAAAGATGTCCTGTCCAAAAATAGGCGCATCCCCCTTTAGTCGACTCTGCTGGTAGGGGTGCCAGAGGCGGATTTTTTCCTGAAGGTAGGGCGTCTCGAGGCTCGGGTCCAAATAACGCTGCCAGTGTGGCAGTGGAACCTTCCAGCGGTCAGGAACCGCCGTGCTGTTGGCCGGCAGGCCACCACCCGAGAGCGCAAGGGCATAGTCTCTCTGCGCAAACTCCCCGGGCTTGCGCGCTGGATCCACAAGCGGCCCTCGAGCGATGTCGACCGGAGTAATCCGACCGATTTTTTGGATCGCTTCCTGCAGCGTGGGCGCCGTCACGGAGTCAGCCACCGTTTGAACTGAGGGGGTGTCCCAGCTTCCCGGATCCGGGTTGAAAACCGCTGGAGCCTTCGGAGGGGGTGTCGCTTTGGTGCGATGCAAATCTTTTCCCTCAGAGGCAGCTCCCCAAAAGAGGCAGCTTGCCGCTAGAAAACGGTTCAAGGAAATGATTTTTGGATGAAGGAAATGTCTCATGGCACGCCGCAGGCGGATTAGTAATTACATCCGTTAAACTAATGTTTAGCGGTTTGCTTCTTGAATAAGAAGAAGAATTCAATCATTGAGAGTGAATGCAAGACGGAGAAAAAGTGATATTTTCCGATTCATTTAGAATCAAAACGGGCCTCTGGCTAATGTTCGCTTCCGTTCTGATTTCTTCTGCGTCTGCGGCACAATCTCTGACGCAAGCGGAGGTCAGCCTTATCCTTGCCCAGGGAGCGGCCTATGCGGCCAAATACAGTCCCCAGTCCGTTCTGGCGGTGGTGGACAGGGAGGGCTTCGTGCTTGGGGTCGTGGATGTCGCCAAGCGTGTTCCTTTGAATTCCGGCATCACTGCGGGAGCTGTCTCAAGGGCTGGGACAGCCGCCTTTCTCAGTAGTAACGAAAACGCCTTCACCTCGCGCACTGCTGGCTACATCATCCAGCAGCATTTCGCGCCCGGGATCCGCAACACGGCTCCCGGCCCGCTGGTGGGGGTGGGCTTCTCCAATTTATTCTTTTCCGATGTAAACCGGTTTAAAAGGGTCCCGGCCGGGTTTGTCGGCGGGGCCACCGTCGCTGTTTCTCCTGGAGCCAGAGCCGAGGGCGTTCCATTGACTTCTCTGGCGGACTCACCCGGAGGGGTGCCGCTGTACAAGAATGGCGAACTGGTTGGAGGAATTGGCGTCACTGGCGACTCCAGTCCCTCCAATCTGAGCCCCGCCGCATTTCTCCTCAGTGGCAGCACACCGCCGGAGAGTTCCACTGCGGGATTCAAAGTTGCGGCGGACTCTGACGAAAATGTCGCCCTAGCAGCCCAATCCGGATTCCGTCCCTCCTCCAACATCCTGGCGACAAATGTCCTGCTCGGTGGGATCCGGGTGCCCTACGTCGCTGGGAATGCCCCGGTACCCCCCAAACCGCTGCCTCTGAACGGGGCGGGCGCTTTGACGGCGGCTGCCGGTTCGATTGTGACGGATGGAGCTTATGTCTACGCTGTACGCGCGTCTCCCGCCGCCTATCCGTACGAAGTCAGGACTCTTGGTGGAGTTTCTGGGGAAGTCCGCCAACCCATCGTGGCTGATCCTCTTCTTGGCGTGAGCACCATAGGAACTCGGGCCGCAACCCGCCTCACTGCCGCAGAGGTGACGGGTATCCTCGCGCTCGCGGCGCAGCAGTGTAACACGATCCGGGCGGGAATTCGTCTGCCTGTGGGAACGAGGGCCAAAGTTTTTATTTCTGTGGTGAGTAATCCAAACGCCGCAGGTGGCACCCCCAAGGTCCTCGGGGTGTTCCGGGTGGGGGAAGCCACGATGTTTAGCTGGGACGTGAGCGTCCAAAAGGCTCGTACGGCCTTGTTTTTCTCCAACAAACAGATGGCAATGAGCACCCGGGCTGTGGGATACCTCTCGCAACGGTTCTTCCCGCCCGGCTTGGATGGCATGGCGTGGGGTCCGCTGTTTGGTTTTCAAGAAGCGATTTCCTTGAAAGCCTCTCCCGTAGGTATTTACCCAGGCAATTCCAATCTGCCCAACGGCATGACCATCTTCCCTGGCGGCCTGCCTCTTTATCGTAATGGGGAATTGATCGGCGCCATCGGCGTCTCCGGAGACGGAGTCGACCAGGACGACATGATTTGCGCGAGCGGCTGTGCCAGCTTCTTGGCCGCCGATGCGATTCGCTCCGACCAGTCCACCTATCGCGGAGCGCGCCTCCCGTACGTGAAGTTTCCGCGCGATCCTCAATAGCGGACGGCTCTGAGTTGGGCGGGGCATCCGATTCCCGCAGGTTCTGGTAAGAAACCTTAGCTGATCAAAAGCAGCCGGGGCAACTGGCTGGGGAGGGTCTCTGGCGCGCGATGAATACACGGAGGAACAGGACTCTCAGGGTAATCCACGGCGATCCTCCAAAGGTTGCCCAGACCAAAGGAAAACGGCAGCACCCCGGGCGCGGGAGCGTAGTGGAGGTCGAAACAATTTCCGGCCAGATATTCGAGAAATTTGTCGTCATCGTGCCCCCCGAAAGCCTTGAGGAGTTCTGCGCGGGTCTCGGGAACGTCGACGCGCCGCCGGGCGTCTTCATTGCGGAGCCCTTCGGTGGCCGGCCCGTTATAAGAGCAAAGATACGTATCGGCGACGGCGGTGGCGCTGTCCGCGTGGAAAGAGTACACATCGGTGCGCACCGCTGCGGGTTCCTCCTCACGGGGGTAGCCGTGGATGCAGTCGAGGGTTGGAGAAAGCCCAAAATCCTCCAGTAGTCGAAGGTCTTCGAGCATCGCGTCCGCTGCGGCTCTTCCCTCTGCGCTGAGGGAAAGACCTTGAAGCCGAGCCTCGTCGAGCGTGGCGATTCCCTCGGTGATGGCCAGCTTCCGGACAACTTCGTCAAAGTTACCGCTTAGCGAGCGTTCCCAGCAGAGGGCGTTGACCCCGTGTTCGAAGGGGGTGGAAACTAGGTCCTTGAAACTTTGCACGACTTTGACCCTGGGATATCCAGGCGGCGGAGCGAAGAGGGGGAGGGGCGGGTTCAAAATCGGAATGGAGGGCGGCGGGCGCAAGCGTCGAAATTAACACATCTCGCCAACCGGCGTTAGGAAAGGTCATAAAATCCCACGGCTTTCCGGTTGCCAGGAGAGGGGGCCATTTAGGAGAACGTCACCGTTTAGGGGAACGTTCATGCTGGGAAGAGGATGAACGTCCCCGGCGAACACGGACGGAGCAAAACGAATCTGTACGACGCCGGCCGCGCTGCGCCCAATGCCACCTCATGAATGCGCTTATGCATTCGCGATACAGGCTCTTAGCCTAGCGGCGTGCCCAGCGGCGGCTGAGTAATGCGCTGGGCGTTTCGATGCACTTCCAGAAGACAAAGGAGCCAAGGAAAACCAGACCAAGAACCAGCCCTAACGCGACCGCTTCAGTCCTCGCGCCGCCCGGCCTCAAGAATCGGTAAACGACATTAAAACCGGCCCCCATCAGCGGCATATGCAGCAGGTAGATACTGTAAGAGCAGGCTCCCAGAAACTGGAGCCAGGGCCAGTTGAGCCACGAAGACAGTTTGCCAGCCCTTCCGGCCTCCAGCAGCAGGGTGGCCGTTGCCGCGCAAGTCGCCGGAAATTGGTATCCGCCCACGATCCCGCCCGCAAAAAGAACCCCGGCATACGTGTAAAACCAGCTCCGCCGGATTCTGCCACGGTAGGCCCAATACGCGAACACTCCGAGGAGAAAGCCGTGCCACAGGGGGAAGAACAATCCCTGCCAAACGTTTTCGCCGACGGCCTGCAGAGGCCACAGCAAGGATACCAGCGCTGCTCCCAGAAACACCCGCTGCAGCGGGCGTTCGTCGGTTTCCCTGCGCTGCAGTTTGTGTGCGGCCCACACCAGCAGACAAAAGCCGGCATAAAACTGAGCCTCCAAACACAGGGTCCAATAAGTAGGGTTGATCGGTTTTACACCGAGGATGTCCTGGAGGTAAAAAAGATGCGCCGCCACTTGTCCCGGAGAAAAAGCTTCCACCTGCTTGCCTGGAACAGCCCGCGAGGAAAGGAACACTAGTCCCAGCGATACAACCATCGACGCCCAATATGGGGGATCAAGGCGCAGCATGCGGCGCAACACAAAGCGTCCGCAATAAGCGCCGTCCACACGGCTTCGCCCTGCGGAATGCGCAATTACAAAGCCACTGAGCACGAAAAAAATCGGAACGCCATTGTGCCCAAGCAGGAGTCCGCTCCTCAGCCACGCAGGCAGGACCGCATAGAAGTTTTCCACGTGCATGCTTGCGTGGAATAAAACCACCCAAAGCGCCGCCACCCCTCGGAGAGCGTCCACTAAGAAAAACCGCGGCACCTTCCCGATCGCGGGCACTCCCTTTTGCGGACCCGTTAAAGACGAGGCGCTGCCAGCCCCTTCTGGTAAAACGTTGCCCGAGGCCCCCCCAATCGCCGCCACGGAAGTGCCGCCAACCGCGGCCTGTGTAGATAAAATATCTTTCACATCTACAGATTCGGCCAGGCGCCACGAAACGGCGGGTCGGCGCATTGAAATACCATCCCTGCCGCGTTAAAAAACAAACGCCCCGGTTCAATGCTGGCTCGGGGGGAGCGGAACAAAACCCTTGGACACCTGCGATCCCCACCTTTTGAGGATTGACCGGTTTGCGCTAAGCTTGAACATCAGTTCTGCACAAGGGCCTGCGTTATCGGGCCAATCTCCCCCCTCTTATGAAAATAAATCCCCACCGCTGGCTCGCAACCGCCATCTTCGTTTGCCTGGCGACGCAGCCCGTCTCCGCTGCTTCTGCTAATAAAGCCCTCGAAATTTACTGGATTGATTCAGAGGGTGGCGGGTCGACCCTTCTGGTCACCCCCGAAGGCGAGTCTATCCTCATTGATTCGGGAAATCCGGGCGGCCGTGATGCCGCCCGCATCTTCAAAGTAGCCACGGCGGCGGGGGTGAAAAAAATCGACCATTTGGTGGTCACTCATTTTCATATCGATCATTTCGGTGGCACCGCAGAGCTTGCCGAGTTGATGCCCGTGGGGACGCTCTACGACAAGGGGCTGCCCGAAGGTCCGCCCGATCTCGGGGCGAATCCAAAACTGTGGGCCGTCGTCAGCGCTCCCTACCGGGAGGCAAAAGTGCAGAAGCGTGTGACGCTTGCTGCGGGCGACTTCGTGCCGCTGCGCCAAAGCGGGGGAACTGGAGATCCCAAACTTTCGCTGCGCTGCCTGGGCGCGAATCAAAAATTTATCAGCGCCACATCCGGGCAGGTTTCTGAAAACTCGTGTTGCGGGAGCGCCGATCCACAGCCCCCGGATACCTCCGACAACGCCAATAGCGTCGTGTTGCTTCTTCAGTTTGGAGCGTTTCGTTTTTTTGATGGCGGCGATCTCACTTGGAACGCCGAGGAGAAGCTGGTTTGTCCAAAAAACGTGGTTGGGACGGTTGATCTTTATCAGGTCAACCATCACGGACTTCATGTGAGCAACAATCCCGTCCTTGTCCGAAGCTTGTCCCCCACGGTTTCCGTGATGAACAACGGTCCGCGCAAAGGCACGAGCAAAGTAGCAATGGATGCCCTCAAAGCCGTCGCTGGACTCCAAGCCATGTACCAAGTCCACGAAAACCTCGCAGGCGAGGGGGCGCCTAACGCGCCAAAAGAATACATCGCCAACCATGGCGACCTTGGCGAAGCCTGCGAGGCGCATGGGTTAAAATGCTCCGTGCGCTCTGACGGCACAGCGTATACCATTTCGATTCCCTCCCGTTCTCACTCCAGGACGTTCCAAACGACGCAAAAGTAGCCTCGGCCTGCCCGTGGCTTAGCGTAGAGCCTGTCCGTGAATAGCCGTTTTTCACAAACGTTCGATCCGCGCGGTTTGGAATCCGCGTTTTTTTCGAGATTTGGGCGCTCATCTCCGGCCTCAAATACAATACCAGGCGAAAACACGCGAAAATCGGCTCTGCGCAGGCACGCT
>CANJZW010000016.1 GCA_947479475.1 Chthoniobacteraceae bacterium | reverse complement strand
ACGATCTGTGAGGAAGGTGGGAAGAAAAAGAAGAAGCCCCCCGCGCCGGAGTCCGTTCTCGGCAGCACTTTCAAACCGGCAGGATCACGCCACTTTCATATCGGCCCCCGCAAACTTCGGCCGCTACCCTCATCCCCGCTGTTTCACAATGTAGATGGCGGGAAGAGGCGGCATAGGCGGCATGGTTTATGGCGAGACCGATGAACTCAGTTACAATGGGGTACCGAACGGCGGGCTTGTGCACGACATCCAAGCCACGATTCTCGACAAGCTTGATATGGTGCGTGGCGCTAAACTACAAGCGTCAGGGCCGGCGCTATCGGCTCACAAAAGGCAACGGCAAGGTCGTGAAAGCCATTCTGAGCTGACCCCGGTAATGAAAAACGGCGCCCCTTTTATGGGGCACCGTTCATAATTCCAGTCTGCTGGAGGAGAACCTAGAACTTCTTCCGCAACGTGTACGCAGCGCGAATATTCAAGGGCGTCTGACCTGCTGCCGTGTACAACTTGTCGAAGAAAAAGTCGTACACGAAATTCTCGCGCAACTCGCCTATGATGAGTTCCGCACAGCGACCGTCCTCAGTCAGAATCACATCCGTGGGGGTGATCCAGGCCTCCTCCAGTTCGGGGGATCCGTACTCCACATGGTACGCGTAGGTGTAGCTGCGGATATTCCACAACGCCTTATTGTTACACGATGCTGAAAGCGGGCTGGTGAAACGAACCTTGAACCCGGTCTTCGTAAGGTTGATTTCCAACGCGTCGAGAGGAACAGAACCCGTGGGCTCAACCACTCCAAGGTTTTCCCCGCCAGCCCACGTCAGATGCGTGCGGCCAAGCCAGAGTTTATCGCCCAAAAAAGCGAGCCGATGGAGCCCCGGCTTCAATGCAGCCGTTTCGATGAATGGATAACAAGCCCCCTGCCACACGCCCTTTACCTTCTCTGTCGTGATGCGAAGGAGTTTTGAAACGTTCATTTCTCCGATAAGCAACTGCCCCCCGTAGGCGCCCCAGGCCGGTGTCTTTGGAATGCTCACCATCTGCGTAGGCGAGTTTGCGTACGACATATGCGGAAACCACACTGCTGCAGGGGTGCGCAATTTATTAAGTTTCTCCAGAGGCACTTCCAAGGGCAACTGTTTACCCCAATCCTCCCGCCAGGGCAAAGAAGCGGGGTGACCGTAGAAACCGCCTTTTTGCACCACGTGAAGTTCGCTCGAACCGCGCCAGTCTCCCTGATTGTCAGAAACCACGAGGTTGCCCTCTGCATCGAGCCCCAGTCCGTCCGGGGAACGGAAGCCGCTCGCATAAGGCGTTGCCTTTCCGCTGGTGGGATCAACCTCCATGATCCAGCCCCGCCACGGCACCCGCGAATACATCCGTCCGGCAAGTTTGCTGTTCTTCTTCCAGTCCCCGTAAAACTCCTTGCGCTCAAGTCCTATCGGAAGCCACTGCCCGCGCACCTCTTCGTTTACAGTGTCGCCCGAAGAGGCCAGGTTGAGTCCAACGAACAGCTTGCCCTGCGCATTCCGAAGCGGACCGAATGCAAACTCGTGATAATTTCCAGTCATGCCGAACCCATCCCAAACGGTCTCAAAAGTGTCGGCCTTACCCGTGCCCTTGGAGTCGCGCAAACGGGTGAGTTCCGGGCGCTGCATCACCAAAAGGCTGCCGTCAGGCTCATTCAAAAGCCCCAATGGTTCATGGAGTCCCTCGGCGAAGATGGACCATTCATTTTTAGACGGGTTATAAAAAGCAACTTCGCCCCGGTGAAAGGCCACCGCCATCCGACCATCCGGCATCGGACACAAACCTCCCACTTGAGGATCCACTCCCGGAGGCCCTTTGACCTCCGTGACCTTGTAAAACTTGGCCATCAAAACGTCCCGCTCCGACGCGCCTTGGGAACCCGCCGCGGAAAGAGAGGCAACCACAACCGGCTTAGGCGCCGTTTTTTGTTCCGCACCAAAAACGATAGGGGAAGCCGCAACCCCTGTCAGAAGACTAAGAATAGAAACTCGGATTTTCATGATCAGGGAGTGTGTAAATGGCTGTTTTTAGAAGTGGGGGCGCTCGCCTCCTTTTGAGGCGGTTGGTCTTTTCGCTCAAGAAACACGCTGAACCCCTTGGCCTTGCCCGAGGGAACCTCAAACACCCCCTTCCGCTCCACCCCGTCGGGGCATTTCCAAAGCCCTTCGCCATCGGGGGCGACCGAAACCTTCGACTTCACCTGCGGGAGCCGGAAGCGCATCTCAACCCCTTTTCCAGAAGGAATTACCGTTTGAAACACCTCCTGCTTTCCAATGCGATAGTGAAACTCAGGAAGCCCGTCATTTAAAGTGTAACCAAGAAACTTCGTCTCTACAGAAGGGTCTTCCTTGCCGCCCCCGAAGCGTAAAAGCGAGGCTGTGGATCTCCACCACGCCTGATCCCCCATCTCCCCGAGCTCCTTCCCGCTGCCCCTCCAATGTTTGGTGCCGTCCAAAAAGGGCCCACTCCAAACATAACGCACACGGCAATTTCCGGCATCAAAACAGTAGTTGAGCGATCCAGGAAGGGCCACCGCGATGGATGCCGGCCCAGATTGAGGCATGAAAATACGCTGAACGAACGGACGCCGGCCACCACCCGCCAAACCCTTTTCGAGCGTCAATTGCGGGATGTTCAGATCCTTCGCAAGAGGCGGCATCGGCGTCCCCACATAGAGCGCCCCATACATCACCATTCCGTGCCCAGGCACCGAACACACATACCCGTAGATTCCCGGTTCCATGGGCGCGGTGAAGGTAAGAGACACCTTGCCGTCGGGCTCAACAACTTTACCGCTGCTGGCTAAAATCGATGGGTGCTCCGGAATGAAGCCCTTGTTGGGACCAGTCTCCCCCATTTCCATCGAAAGCTTTACCACCTCCTGTACCTGACCTGGTTTTACGAGGACGAAGTTGTGCGGTTGGTGGGAAATATCCACGTTTTCCAGTTCGAACTTGAGCACCTCACCGGGCTGCGCCTCCAACCGTGGCGGGTCAAAACGGAGCCCCTCAGCCATCTGAAGAGTCACGAGGCGCGGCTTTTTGGTGCTCGCTGCCTTGGGGGCGCTCGCAACCGGGAGCACCTTCGAATCGCCTGCGGAAGGTGGAGGCGCCTGCGAAAGAGCCGTCGAAGCGGATACGCTCAGGAGCAATCCGAGCATGGTAAATGAACTGCTGGGGCAACGCATACGATTGAACTACCAACTTTTGCCGATAGACGAAGGCTAATTTTAGCCGACCCCTGTTCTTTTTCATGCATCTGTGAATGGGCCTGCGCCCACTCCAGAAAGAATCTCGCGCAACTTGAGTCCGCTTATTTCCTGAGGCACCCCCCCCTTTTTACAGCTCAATGCGCCCGCAACGCCTGCCGCCTCGCCCATCGCCATTGCAGTGACCGTCACCCTCGTGGAAGCGTGCGCCCCACGCGTCGCCGAGTGGCAGCGTCCAGCCACAAGCAGATTGGCAACTTTCTGTGGCAGCAGTGAGCGATATGGAATGTCGTACGGCTCGGGCTGCACCTTTTTTGGGTCAAAGTCGTTAGCGCCGTTGAGTGTTGTTTTGTTGGGATGCAGGTCGAGATACCAACAGCCCGTGGCGACTGCATCGTCAAAACGGCGACTCGTCATCAAATCATCTTCAGTGAGGACGTGCTCGCCAAGGATCCGCCTCGATTCCCGCACCCCAATCCATGGATAAGCCTCTTGAAAATACGCCTCGGAAAACCCGGGCACATCCTTTTTCCATGCCCGGAACATGGCATGCGCATCAGCCCGCCCCTGCATTTCGGCGCGGCTGAGGTCCGCCGCATTAGTGGGGTTCGCTGGCACACGGACCCCATGCACATACACTTCATTTTTAGCGAAAAGAAACATCACTCCCGGCCCGTAGTAAAAAGGCAACTCGCCCCTTTCCTGCGCCGCTAAAAGGGCCGCCCGACACAGGGCACTCAAATTTGGCTCCGAGTGCACGTTCCCAATCCGAAAATGTAACGTCAGCGGTTGGACCTCTGCGTTTTGTTCATAGGGGGCTCCTGCCCACGCGGCGACATCGCCATCGCCCGTGCAGTCAATCACCACCTTTGGCTGGATCGACACCATCCCGTCCTTGTTTGCGACCGTAACCGAAGTAATGCGATCTCCTTGTGTTTGCACTCCGCACACAAAAGAGTTGAATAGGACGCTCAAATTCTGGCTGTGCTCCTGAAACAGTCTGTCCAAAAGAAGCTTAAACTCAAATGTGTTGGGAATGGTGGGATTGTGTTTTGCCACCGTCTGAGCGTCCGGCGCACAAACTCCTGACTTCGACAACAGTTCAAGCGCAATCCCACGCACCACAACCCGGCGTGTGGTGATATGAGCAATGCCGTCAAAATAAGGCAGCCCCACGCTTGTAATGATCCCGCCAGCAAAAGGAGCCTTTTCCACTAGAAGCACCTTCGCCCCGCGGCGTGCTGCCGCAAGAGCGGCAGCGGTCCCCGCACAACCGCCACCACACACAAGAACGTCCGTCTTGATTGTTTTGGAATGGGATCCGCCTTGAACGGCGTTTACCGGGCGCGCAGGTAAGACTGCAGACGCCGCTGCCACAGCGGTTGTGGTGCTAAAAAACTGCCGGCGGGTCTGTGGGGGATTTTTCATCTGGCCAGATTAGCAAATTTTCAAGTCCCACCGACACGACAAAACACTCGCCAAATGCGACATTCCCAGAGCAAAACCACCGCCGTTAGTGTCCATAGCTCACGGCGCCGTTCCGGAACGGAGGGTCGATCGCACTCCAATTTTATCAACCCACCAGGCTGTCGGCTCTTTTCAAAAGCCTCATTTCAGGCAATGTATGAGTTTTTATCCCTTTTATGAGTCAACCCATCGGATTTGCCATTGTCGGGTCTGGAATGATTGCAGAATTCCACGCCCGGGCCATCTCTCAAGTCCCTGAAGCCCGCCTGGTTTCTGTCTACTCGCGGCAGCCCGAGAAGTGCCGCGAATTCGCAGCACAAGTCGGAGCCAAAGCCGCTGCCAGCATTGAAGAGCTCGCGGGCGATCCAGCGGTACACGCCGTTTGTATCACCACCCCGAGCGGCTCACATGCGGAGGCTGCGGTTCCGTTGCTCGCCGCTGGCAAAGCCGTTCTGTGTGAAAAGCCCATGGATGTGACTTTGGATGCCGTAGACAGGATCATCGCGGCATCCCGTCAGGGGGGAGGATTGCTTGCGGGCGTCTTTCAAAACCGGCTTGGTCGGGGCGCTCAATTGCTCAAACAAGCGGTGCAGGCAGGCCGTTTTGGCAGGTTGAGCCTGAGCAGTGCCTACATCAAATGGTGGCGCACAGACGCCTACTACACCACCTCCAGCTGGAAGGGCACTTGGAAGCTTGATGGCGGGGGCGCCCTCATGAACCAGGGCATTCACGCGGTGGATCTGCTCCAGTGGCTGGTGGGTATGCCAAAGCGCGTCGGAGCTTTCGCTGCCACACGCGCCCATGCGATGATCGAAACAGAGGATACCCTCTCCGCCACGCTTCAGTTTCCGGATGGTTCGTTGGGGGTGATTGAAGCGGCCACTTCAAGTTTTCCGGGTTCAGACTTGCGCATTGAAATCACTGGGGACAAAGGATCTGCAGCTCTGGTGAATGACAAAATTGTGCGCTGGGATTTCGCCGAGACTCTCCCCTCAGACGCCAATGTTCTAGCCAATGAAGACGGCGGCAAAATTGGGGGTGGCACCGCCGATCCCAAGGCCATTAGCGTAGAAGGGCACCGCCGGCTGGTGGAAGATCTCGCGCTCGCAATACGCGACAAACGCGCGCCGATGATCCCAGGTGAAGAGGCGCGGTGCGCCATTTCTATCATTGTGGCCTGTTATGAGAGTGCCAGAACGGGCAAAATCGTTGAGATCCTCTGAAAACCCGGGTCTTCAAAGCTTTGGGGCCGGCCCTAAAACAGGCGGTCCTACTCCTCGGGGTCGCCTCACTTCCCGCTGCGGCTACTCTGTTTTTTGATCTGAAATGGGAACCGCCCGCTGAGTTCCACGCAGCCAAAGCGGCGGACGTCCACGCGCACCTCGACCACTTTGTCTCAGTCGATGTGCGCGACGAGGAGCGCTATGAAAAAGCGCACATTCCGGGCGCTCTGTCCGTAAAAGAGACAGAGCCCGACCGGGGAATCGATCGGATCCGAACCGTCTGGATGCCAGGCAAAAAAATCGTCGTCTACGGGGAAGGCTCTGGAAGCGACCGGGCACTTCGGGTGGCGAGATTGATCAAAAAAGAGCTTCGGACCAAGGAAGTTCTCCTTTTAGAGGGAGGCTGGGCAGCATGGCCGCGAAGCTAAAACCCAACAGCCTAAAAACCCTCGCACTCGCATTGCTCCGCGTGTTGGTTTCCGGCCTTTTTCTTGCGGCTGGCATTCTCAAACTGCGCGATGCCGATGCGACGTTGATCGCCGTATACCAGTATAAGCTCTTGTCCTGGCAAGCATCCGGAGTTGTTGGAACACTTCTGCCCTTTGTTGAGATAACGATGGCGCTCGCCCTCTGGATTCCACGGGTGCGCCTCGGTGCCGCTGTACTCTGCGTTTGCCTCAACCTCCTTTTTCTAACCGCCCTCGGATCTGCCCTCGCCAGGAACCTTGACGTGAGCTGTGGATGTTTTGGCACGACGGATCTCTATACCACCGCAGCCAGAAGGATGATTGAGGACGCTGTCCTGCTTTTCCTCAGTCTGGTTCTTTTGCGCGGTGCAGTCATTGAGCACTCCGCGCGGTTGCAATCTAAGCTGGAGAGTGGCAAGTAGGGTACGTTAATCACCTTTTTATGCTAAGCCGCCGCGACGCCCTCAAAACCATGGCCCTATCAACGGGCGCTTTTGCCTTGAGTTCAGCCTGTTCAGGAGCCCAGCAACCCGCTGGTGAAGTCCACAAGTTGCCGCCTCTCGGATACGATTACGACGCGCTCGAACCCTTCATCGACGCGGAGACGATGAAACTGCACCACGACAAGCATCACGCAGCCTACGTGGCCAAGCTCAATCAAGCTCTGGAAAAGGAACCGTCCCTCGCCACCCGTTCCATCGAAGACCTCCTCAAAAATCTGGACTCTCTTCCCGAATCCGTCCGAACGGACATTCGAAACCAGGGGGGAGGACACTACAACCACACTCTGTTCTGGCAGTTACTTCGCAAAAAGGACACCTCTGCCCCCGAGGGAGACCTCTCCAAGGCCATTACAGCCTCTTTTGGATCAGTGGCAGCAATGGAGGAGCAAATCCAATCAGCCGGCCTCAAACAATTTGGGAGCGGCTGGGCCTGGCTTTTGATGCGCGAAGGAAAACTTTTAGTCGAGTCCACGGCCAATCAAGACTGCCCCCTGAGCACCGGCGCCTATCCCCTATTGTGTGTGGACGTCTGGGAGCACGCCTACTACCTCAAGTACCAAACCCGGCGTGCAGATTACCTCAAAGCAGTCCTCCAAATTCTCAACTGGAGTGTGATCGGCGAACGTTATCGCCAGCACAAGGCCTAGCGGCCTAGAAGATTGCGCCAATGCCCTCGTCCGCCCCTGCTCAGTCTCCCGGTCGTGCACGAACTTGGCTCCAACTCCTGCGCGCTCCAAATCTGTTTACCGTTCCCGGCGATCCGGTCGCGGGTTATCTGATTTCAAACGCGGGATTTACCGACGCCTCCCTTCTGCTGGTGGCAGGGGCGAGCCTGTGTTTTTACGGAGCAGGATTGCTGTTGAACGATCTTGTCGACCTTGAAGAGGACCGTCAGGAAAGGCCTTCGCGCCCCCTGCCCGCAGGCCACGCCTCGCCCAGTGCAGTCAAACGGGTCCTCTGGTCACTCAATGTTTTAGGGCTGCTTCTGCTCTGCGCCACGGGTTGCCCCCGGTCCGTATTCGCGGGCGCTGCAACCGTCCTTGCCGTTTGGTTCTACAATTGCCTCACAAAAAAGATTCCCGTCGTTGGAGCCCTCAACATGGGCCTTTGCCGGAGTCTTAGCATGATCACAGGGGCCCTTGCCGGCCCAAGTCCAACCATGGTCCCAATCGCGGCGCTGATGGCCGTTACCGCAGGCCTGTACATTGCGGCAGTCACGAATCTAGCCCGCTTTGAAACGCGCACGACTCTGGCGCTTGCACCCCGCTTTTTGCCCGTGCTTGCGCTCCTGCCTGGAATGGCAATTGGGGTCCAGAACGCGCTTTATTCGCCAGACAAAGTGCCTGCCGCCATTTTGTTCGGATTGACCCTTTTAGGAGGGTTGAGCCTCCTGCGTCTCTTGCTGGTGCGTCCCAATCCCCTGCCCCCTCTCATTGGTGGCCACATCCGTCTTCTGCTGCCCTTCCAGGCCGCCGCCTGCTGGTTTGGCGCCTCGCAAAGCCTGGGGCCGGCCTTTGCCTTTCTTTTTTTAAGCCTCTGGCCAGTAAGCCGGGTCGTTTCCAAACGCTTCTACGCTAGTTGACCCTCTTCCCAAAAGACGTACTCCGGATGAAAATAGGATTTGCTCAGATCAACCCTACCATTGGCGATATGCCCGCCAACCGTGATAAAATCCTCACGGCCTATCGTGCCCTCGTTGCAGAAGGCGCTGATCTTGTTCTCGCTCCTGAACTTGCTCTCACGGGATACCCGCCGCTCGATCTCCTTTTTGAATCAGAATTTATCCCCCGCAATTTGGCTGCCTTGGCGGATCTTGCCGCAGCCATAGGCGAAGTTCCCCTCGTCGTGGGATACGCTGACTTTCACGAGGGTACGGGAAACGCCTTTCGCAACGCTGCCGCTGTTTTAGAAAACGGGCAAGTCACCGCGCGCGTCTTCAAATCCCTTCTCCCAACCTACGACGTCTTTGATGAAGCGCGCTACTTCGAGCCCGCTGCCGATGTGGAGCCGGTCGTCATACGCGGACAGAAGGTTGGAATCACGCTCTGCGAAGACATCTGGAACGAGGCACACCTTCCGCGCGCCTACTACCCGCACTCCCCCGTAGGCGAACTGGTGTCCAAAGGCGCGACACTCATCCTCAATTTGAGCGCCTCGCCCTTTACTCTTGGAAAGCCACAGCAACGCCTGAGCCTTATCTCAAGCGTGGCACGCCAGTTCGACGTGCCCATCGCCTATTGCAATTGTACTGGAGCGAACGATCAACTCGTATTCGACGGCAACTCCCTCCTCATGGGGGCCGATGGCCTGCCGCGACTGGCCCTTCCCGCCTTTTGTGAAAGCACCCAAACCGGAGACCTCGAATCGTCCCCCAGAGAAATTATTTTTCCGCAAGCCTCCGAATCTCTTTATGAGGCACTCGTCCTCGGCGTCCGTGACTACCTCAGGAAATGCGGCTTCAAAACAGCCGTCCTGGGCCTAAGCGGCGGCATTGACAGCGCCGTGACCGCCTGTATCGCGGCGGAAGCGCTCGGAGCAAAAAACGTTCTCGGCGTCACCATGCCGACACGCTACTCCAGCTGCGGCAGCATCGAGGACTCCGAAAAACTAGCCTACAGCCTCGGAATCCAGCTCCTCAACATTCCCATCGCGCGCTCGTTTGATGTTTTTCAAGAGCAGTTCACTTCCATTTTTGCAGGCCTTGCGCCCAACGAGACGGAAGAGAATATGCAGCCACGACTGCGAGGCATGACGTTGATGGCACTCTCTAACAAATTCGGCCATCTCGTCTTGTCGACTGGCAACAAAAGCGAACTCGCCGTCGGTTACTGCACTCTCTACGGGGACATGTGCGGGGGGTTAGCCGTCATCAGTGACGTTCCAAAAATAGAAATTTATGCGTTGGCGCGCTGGATCAATCGAAACGGGGAAATCATCCCGCAAAACACGATAGACAAACCACCCAGCGCTGAACTCAAGCCCAACCAGCGAGACCAGGACACACTGCCACCCTACGAAATCTTAGACCCCATCCTGCGCCTCCACGTCGAGGAGCAACGTTCCTGTGAGGAGATCATTGCTCAGGGATTCGATCCGGAAATCGTCCGTTGGGTCTTGCGCCGCGTGCGTTTGAACGAATACAAACGCGCTCAAGCCGCGCCGGGGCTCAAAGTCACAACCCGAGCTTTTGGTTTGGGTCGCCGAATGCCGATCGCCCACCGCTACGAGGCGTGAGGCGCGCCGGAATCCCTTTCTCTTTTACCTCTCCAAATATGTGGCCACGCCTCCAAGCTCTCGAAGGTGCCCTAGTCGCAGACGCCCTCGCGATGCCAGCCCACTGGTACTACGACCGCATCGCCTTGAAGCGGGATTACGGCCTCGTGGACCACTACCTGCCTCCGCGCAATCCCCATCCCGACAGCATCCTCCACCGCTGCAGCTACACCCCTGAGTTTCCAGTGGCCGACATTTTACACGACCAGGCAAAATACTGGGGCCTGCCTGACGTGCACTACCACCAGCAACTCAGCGCTGGAGAAAATACGCTGAACCTCCAATTGAGCCTGGCGCTCTACAATCAGGTGCAAGCCACGGGACGTTACGACGCCCACGCCTGGCTCCGTCTCTACGTTGACTGCATGCGCCTTCCTGGCTGGCACCGCGACACCTACGTCGAAGAATACCACAGGGCCTTTTTCACCAATCTGGCCCGAGGAAAAAAACTCGAGGACTGCGGAGTAGCCGACGTTCATATAGGCGGACTTGCCAGCGTTCCCGCCTTGTTCGCCGCATTAAACAGCGGAGGGGCTGAGTTTGTGGGAATTGTTCACAGGCATGTCGCGCTCACGCACAACTGCCCCGAAGTGCTCGAAGCCGCAATGGCCTTCGCCCGGATTCTAAGTGCTGTCGAAACAGGAACGGGGCTCCGCGAAGCAATTTTCGAGCATGCTTCCGGATGGGCCGGTAAAACCAAATTTTTAAAATGGAGCAAGGAACCGGATGAGGCAGTAATCGGACAACGTTTAAGCCCCGCCTGCTACATCAAAGACGCTTTTCCTGCGGCCCTTTATCTGAGCTGGAAATACGCCGGCAACTTTTCGGCAGGCCTCATCGCCAATACGCACTGCGGCGGCGACAACTGCCACCGGGGGGCTGTGGTCGGAGCTCTCTTAGGGATGGAAAATGAGATACCGGAGCGCTGGCTCCGAGGTCTAAAAAAAACACCGAAGCCCGCCCAAATGGATTAACCGGCGCCACGGGCGCCCAGGGACTCCACCAGAGGACAGCGACTCAACTCACTTGATCGCGACCAGTTCCACTTCAAAAATTAGGGTCTCATCCGGACCGATGGACCCGCCCGCCCCTTGCGAACCGTACCCAAGGTTGGCCGGAATATAGAGTTCAGCCTTTCCACCTTCCTTGAGAAGCTGGAGGCCTTCCGTCCAACCCTTGATCACACGGTTAAGCGGAAATTCGGCGGGTTGCCCACGTTTGTAGGAACTGTCGAATTCCTTTCCGTCAATCAAACGGCCCTTGTAGTGAACCACCACGGTATCGGTGGCCTTCGGGCTCCGACCCTTCCCTTCGCTGATCGTTTTGATCTGGAGGCCGCTGGGAAGAGTTTTAACCCCCTCCACCTTGGCATTCTGCTTGAGGAATGTTTCTCCTTTAATGAGTGCGGATTGGGCCAACACGCTCAGAGGCGCAAAAGCGACCGCAAATCCAAGTCCAATGATTGAGGGTAAACGCATCCAACGAGTTTGCACGAGCCCGCCCGTCTGGAGCAAGTCTTGCGAAAGGGCCGCACTCTGCCTCGCATTTGTGCCAAAAGGCTGTCGCATTTACTTGCGCGACTCGGGCGTCACGCTCAACCGAGTGGAAATCCCCTTACGCTCCACGACCACTTCAACCGGCTGCCCGATTTTCACCGCGTCCAAGGCGTAGGTATAGTCGTAGATGTTCGCGACCTTCTGCTTTCCAAATTCCACAATCACATCACCACCTTGCAATCCCCCCTTCTCTGCAGGGCTTCCCGCTCGCACACCGCTCAACTTCACTCCTTTAACCTCGGTGGCGTAGTCAGGAATGGAACCGATGTAGGCGCGCAACGTCTCCCTCGAGCCGGACTCTTGCTGCGCCGTTTTCTCCACCCGCGCAAAATCCGGCCGCTCGGGTGATTCGGCAAGGTCTTGAATCATTGAGGCTGCAAAACGCGAGATCCTTTCCAGCCCGGCAAAGTCGAGTTTCTCCGGGGTATCACTGGGGCGGTGATAATCCTCATGGGAACCTGTGAAGAAACTTAGAACGGGGATGTGACGCGGATAAAAACTGGTCGTGTCCGTTGGCAAATACGGGTCATCTTGGAGTGCCAAATTAAACCCAGCAGCCACGTTTTTTTTCTCGATCAGCTTTTTCCAGGCTTTCGAAGATGCGATTCCCTGCAGGCTGAGTTTGTTGTCTCGGAGACGGCCCACCATGTCGAAATTCAAGTAGGCAACAATCCGACTTAAGTCCACCGGCGGCTTCTCTACAAATGCTGCGGATCCAATCAGGCCGATCTCCTCACCCGACCAAAACCCCAGGATCACCCCACGCTTAAACCGCTCTGGGTGTGTCTTACGCTCCAATGCCAGCGCGGCACCCACTTCCATGAGTAGCGCAGTTCCAGAGGCATTGTCATCCGCACCGTGGTGCACGCCCCCCTCCTCACCCGAGCGCGCAAGAGAGTTGGATTCCGCACCCTTCCCAAGATGATCGTAGTGCGCCCCAGCAAGAACCCACTCGCCCGTGGAGTTCGGCCCGGGCGGGATAACCGCGATTACATTGCGGTCGGTGCCGCGGCGATGCTCGACACCAGCCTCCAAGCGCACCTTAACCCCTGGCAGCACGAAGCCTCCGGGCACGTGCGGATTTTCGTTATCCAACTCCGCTTGGATGTCTTTGACGGATTTGCCAGTTCCCGCGAGAAGTGCCTCAGCGACATTCAATCCCACCGAATGCGCCACAATTCCAGATCCGGCCAGGGTATTGTCCGAAGACAACCCAAGCAACTCACCCGGTTGCGAGGACGCGGGGCCAGAAACCACTAGAACCGCTTTCGCCCCTCTTTCGCGGGCGAGCATCGCCTTGTAACGCAGGCCAGCATAGCGGTTGAGCTGAGCGCGTCGAGCTGGGTCAACGCCTTCGGGAACATAACGCAGGAGCAGGACTACCTTGTCCTTCACCTCCAGCCCGTCGTAAGAATTGTACCGCAACGCTTCCTTCGCCTCCGGAACTGACAAACCGTAGCCGGCGAAAACGACTTCAGCCTCTACGGTTCCTGAATCACTGAAGGGCAATGGACGAAAATCTTTCTCCAAAGTAAACACCTGCTCTTTGCCTCCGGAAAAGAGGGCCAGGGCGTTATGTTCGGGTTTCAAAGCGACGCCGGCCGGGAATTCAAACTCCTGAGCAAAACCCTTTTCCAGCGGTTCCATTCCATTGCTTTTGGCATATTGTGAAATCCAATCGGCCGAAGCTTTTGCGCCCGCAGTTCCCGTGCGCCGCCCTTCGCGCGCCGGAGACGCCAACCACTCGACGTGTTCCTGCAGCGCGCTGGAACGAATCTCACCCGAGAAGGCCAGTGTCGCCTTTGCGCGCAGTGGACTTTTCTCAAGCGCTTTCAACGCCTCGGCGTCGTTCCAATCCGCAATGTGCACCTGACTTTTCCCATCCCCACCACGGTTGGTCGTCCAGCTCAGGCGCCGTCCATCCGGTGAAAAAACGGGCAACCCATCAAATCCCGAAGTGTAAGTCACCCGCACTGGCTCGTGGCTCCCCTGGGCGTCCACGAGGAAGAGTTCAAAGTTATCAAATCCCAACTTGTTAGCAGTGAAAATGATGTATTTCTGGGAAGGATGAAAATACGGCGCCCAGGACATACACCCGAAGTCTGTGAGCCTTCGCACGTCCGTACCATCCAGCTTGGCGCTGTAAAGGTCGGCATTCATGCCGGCGGAATCAAAACGCCTCCACAGGAGGCGTTGACCATCCGGAGAAAAAAACGGCCCTCCATCATACCCGGGAGTCTCCGTGATTCTGCGAACGTTGCTCCCATCCGCGTTCATGACATAGATGTCCGCATAATATGCCGGGTCTTTGTCAAATCGGGCACGGTCCTCGCTAGAGAGCTTTTCAAGCGGGTACGCTGCGCGTGTTGAGGAAAATACAATGAGCGTCCCATCCGGAGAAAAGGACGCCTCTGCGTCATAACCCAGAGACTGTGTGAGCCGCTTCACCTCCGTGCCGTCCGTTTTAGCAGAGTAGACTTCGTATGCGGGGTCGTAGTCCCACGCATACCGGCGAGTCTTTCCCGAGGCGCGAAACTCCAGTTCGGCCTTTTGCTTTGCCTCAGCCTGAGGATCCTCGTGCGTTGAGGAAAAAAGCATTCGGTCAGAACCGGGCTGGAAAAAGGCGCACGTGGTTTTCCCAATTCCCGGGGACACACGCTTTGTATCGCCGGAGAGAAGATCGAGGGAATAAATCTGGTAAAAGGGATTGGCCGGGTCGCGTTCGCTTTGAAACACCAGCGCTTTACCATCGGGACGGAAATAACCCTCCCCGCTTCGAACGCCTTCGAAGATCAATTGCCTGGAGTTCTTCAGGAAGTCCGCTTCCTCCGCGGCATGTCCCGCAGCACCGCAAAGAAACAGGGCGAAGCCTGCCGCTAAAATCTTGGGGGTTCTCATCGGAAAACTCATAGCGTGAATAAGGAAAAACATCCAGACGGACAAATACAACTTATCAGATGCCTGAATCATCGCTCGCATCCAAGCGGCGCTCGTTGTAGTGGGCAGTCTGCAAATGAACACTTCCGCCGTTTTTAGAAAGAACTGGCCATGGCTGGCCGCCGCAAGTTCTGGCGTCCTGCTCGCGCTTTGTTTTGCCCCCTGGAACCAGCCCGTTTTGATATGGCTCGCACTGTTGCCTCTCCTTGCGGCGCTATGGACCACCCCAAAGGACGCCTCGAAATGGAAGGCGCCGCTTCTTGGATATACCACCGGCATTGTGTTCTTCACCTCGACGTTCTACTGGCTGAGTGAACTTGCCGACCTTTTCGAGAGCCCTGCCCTGTACGGCCTCCCGCTTCTGTTGGCCGTGTACCTCGGCCTCTACCCGGCTCTGTGGGCCTGGTTGGTCGCGCACCCGCCGGCGCCAAGACGCACGAACGCGGCCTCATCTCTGGCAAACATCAATTTCGCAGTCCGCGCAACCTGCGCCTGGGTGGCTTTGGATTGGCTTCGCGGCTGGCTATTCACAGGCTTTGGCTGGAACACCCCAGGAATTGCGCTCCACAACAATCTGGCCCTGATCCAGATCGCGGACCTATTCGGGGTCCACGGCGTGACTTTTGTGGTGGTCTTTTCAAATATGATCCTCGCTCTGGTGGTACGGCGCGTGATCCGGACCGCCTCTATTCGGGAGCTCCCCAATCTGAGAGCAGAGATTATGACGGCCCTTTTGCTTGTCGGTCTTTCGGTGAGTTACGGCGTACGTTGCGTCGTTCAAAAAAACACAGGTTCCACAATCCCCCTTAGAACCGTTGCCCTTCAGCCAAACATAGCGCAGGAGGAAAAATTTGACGAATCCGAGGAGAACGCGGTCCTTGAAAAAATCGCCGCCCTCATGCAGGTGGTTGCCGCCATTCAACCTCCACCGGACCTTGTTCTCTGGCCTGAGGCAGCCACTCCACGGGGAATGTTTGCGGATGAAGCCAACCATGAATTTACACTCCGCCAGGCGGGCCTGGCCAACGCGCCGCTGCTGCTCGGAACCCTAGAGCCAGTTCCCTCGGAGCCGGACGGCGGCGGTGAACTGTTCGAATACAACTCCGCAGTCCTCATCACTTCCAAGGAGAAACCCTTTCAAAGCTACCGCAAACGCCACATCGTGCCTTTTGGGGAATTCCTTCCGTTCAGGGACTGGCTGCCCCGCTGGGTCAGAATGCTCGTTCCCGGCGATTTGGCTCCAGGGAAGGCCGCGAACCTGCTCTTTCTTGAAAAACCGGCCGTGCGCATCGGCGCGCTCGTTTGTTTTGAAGACAGTCTTGCCCGCGAAACGCGCGCGCTCGTACTCGAGGGAGCGCAAGTCTTGGTCAACCTCACCAATGACTCTTGGTTCGGAAACAGCGCAGGAGCGGCACAACACCTGGCGAATGCCAAATTCCGGGCAATTGAGACGCGCCTCCCGATGATCCGGTGCGCCAATACGGGTGAAACGTGTTCCGTAGATCCCATGGGACGCGTAGACCAGCGCCTGGAGGCCTTCACAGAAGGCATCGACACACTGGCCGTCCTGGTTCCAGAACAGCCCCTTCAAACAACCTACACGCGTTTTGGCGACCTCTGGATTGCAGGCTGTGGACTCGCCGCGCTCGTGCTCGCACGTCGACGTGAGTCGTCTCTGTAAATAATACGGAGCACCTCCCTGCCCCAACCGCTTAAACCATCAGCCACCCGATCATGAAAACTATCGCCTCCCTCTTCGCCTCTGTAGCACTCTCCGCATTCGGCGCTGATGCCCTTGAAAAGCCATTTCCCACGCCTCAACCCTTGTGGGCCGGAGGCGCTCCGGGATCCAAGTCACGAGCAACAGAAGCCGAGCGCGTCGATGGTGCAAACGTCTCCAACGTTCACAACCCATCCATCACCGCATTTCTGCCCACTCGCGAAAAAAACACGGGAGTCGCCGTGATTCTCGCCCCGGGTGGCGGCCATTCCAAACTTTGCCTCGGCCACGAAGGATACGCCCTTGCCGAATGGTTTCAGGAACGGGGCATTGCCGCTTTTGTCCTGAAATACCGCCTCGCCCGTGAAAAAGATTCCACCTACTCGATTCAGGAACATGCCATGGCCGACACCCGCCGCGCCCTGCGCACCGTCCGTTCCAAAGGCGCACTCTGGGGTATTCAGACCGATAAAATCGGCATCCTGGGCTTTTCCGCGGGTGGGGAACTGGCAGCCTTCGCCGCGATGCAATCCGACTCGGGTAACCCCAACGATCCCGATCCCATCGAGAAAAGCGGTTGCCGACCTGATTTTCAAGGTCTCATCTACCCGGGAACATCCCCGCTTTTTACCGTTGAGAAAGGCATGCCTCCACTTTTCATTGCCTGCGGTTATGGGGATCGCCCGGACATCTCAGAAGGCATGGCGTCGCTCTACCTCAAATACAAACAGGCCGGAGTGAAAGCTGAACTGCACATCTACTCAAACGCCGGGCACGGCTTCGGGTACCGCCCTGGCACAACCACCGCCGCCGGAGACTGGCCCTTTCGCTTTCAGGAATGGCTGCGGGATAGCGGCATTCTCCCTGCTCAAACATCCCACCGCCCTGCCTCCCAATAACGGGCCGTGCCCGCTATAAAACAGCCGGATCCCCGTACAATGTAAACCCAGTGGATCGGGTGATTTTTACGTTGAAGATCTGCCCGATGTGGCGCACGCCTCCCTCCATCACGACAATTTTGTTGCCGGGGGTTCTTCCGGAGAGTCGCTCAGGATTGGTCTTGCTGGGCCCCTCGCAAAGCACTTCCACCAAGTGCCCGACAAGAGCCTCACTTTTTGCCTTCGCGAGATCATCGATGATCGCGAGCAGATCCTGATTTCGCGCCTCCTTGACCTCCTCGGAAATCTGCCCGGGAAGATCCACCGCCGGGGTATCTTTGCGCTGTGAATATCTAAAAATAAAGGCGTTATCAAAGCCGACCTGCTCCACAAGCGCGCGTGTCAGGGCGTAATCCTCATCGGTTTCTCCAGGGAATCCAACAATGACATCGGTGGTGAGGGCGATGTCGGGGCGCACGGCGCGGATTGACTCCGTCAAGGCGAGATACTTTGCAGCGGTGTAGCCCCGATGCATCTGCTTGAGAAGGCGATCGGAGCCCGATTGGAGAGGCAGGTGCACATGTGGCATCAGCTTTGGAAGACGCCCAAAGCACTCCACCAAATCCGGCCGAAACCCGATGGGATGAGGAGAAGTAAAACGAATCCGATCAATACCATCGACGGCATGAACCGCCTCAATCAACTGCACAAAAGGGCTCTTGCCTTCAACTTTTTCAAATTCATGGCGCCCGTAGAGATTCACGATCTGTCCGAGGAGGGTCACTTCACGCACCCCTTTTTGAGCAAGGTCCCGCACCTCGTTTACAATCTCCGCGATACCCCGGGAACGCTCCGAGCCGCGCGTGCTCGGGACGATGCAAAATGTACAGTGCATGTTGCAGCCCTGCATGATCGACACGAAAGCGCTGCACTGGCGCTCCTTGAGAATATGCTCGCGAATCGTCTCCTGCGAGCCCGCTTCTTCCTCGATGTCGACAATGGAGAAACGGGCGTCATCCATGAGGGAATCACGCATCCGGCGCCTGCGCTGCACAAGCTCTTCAACGTAGTCAGCCACCTTGTGAAACTTTTGAGTCCCCACCACGAGGTCCACATGACCCATGTCTCGCACCAGCTCAGCACCGCGGCTCTGGGCCATGCACCCCAAAAAACCGAATACCATCTCCGGCTTTCCCGTCCGCAGGCGGCTCAGCATTCCCATTTTCCCGATCGCCTTTTGCTCGGCCATGTCCCGCACACTACAGGTGTTCAGGAGAACAACGTCCGCGTCAGCCTCGCTCGTTGTAAGTTCGTATCCGCGCGCCACCAGGTCGCGGGCCACTTGCTCGGAGTCACGCTCGTTCATCTGACAGCCGTACGTTTTTAAGTAGACTTTGGGCATGGGAATAGTGGGCAAGTATGGACCAAGAGGTGGGATCCCCGCAAAGCCGAATGTCCGCGTCCGCAAATAGAAAACAGCCGACCTAAGGGGCTCAGCTTACTCCGGTGGGATTTCAACCTGGCTATCGAGCAATTCGCCGGTAAGCCGATCCAGCGCCACATGCACCCAAATGCGGCGGTCCGCCTCAACCACAAAGCCACGGAGATTCCCCTTCGCATCAGCAGAAGAGGGATAACGCCCCGCTTGGACGATCAGATCGATGAAGAGATTCCAAACCCGCGTCTGGCCCACATCTGCTAAAGCCCGTACGCCAGCCTGCCGCGCTTGCTCGCCAACGAGGAACGCACCCAAGTCAGACGCAAACCCATCGTAGAGATCACCGCCAACTTTCCTTCCACTCAAACTTGCGCCCCCTTTCCAACGCCCCACTAGATCACTTAAATTACGAAACGGACTTTTGGTCGTGTGCGCGAGAAGCGCTACTGCCAAAGCATCCCGTTCAGAGAGGGAGAGCGAATCGACAACCGGAGCATCCACCGTGCGTGCAGCGCCAGAAAGAGCGGCCTTTAACACCGGGAGTTGCCTCGTATTAAGGTTGATACGTCCTGAAGCGAGTGCTCCTGGCGCCTGAAATTCGGCGACAGAAAAAACATCCAGCAAACCACCGAACCCGGATTCAGGAGTGGAAAAATCCAACTGTTTCCATGGATTGCCAGAGAAAGCGAACGCCATCTCCCCAACGGATCGAAATGGCCGGTTCAACAAACGCGGACGGGCAACCTCATCAAGAGGAGAGGCACTTGGAGATGCCGCGCCCATGCCTCTTCGCACCACACCATCGGCGTCGGAGTACTCATTTGGGTCGGCTCCCGAATTTTTAAAAAACAAGGTGCGTAAATCCGCCTCCGACTGCTCGCCCTGTTGAATCACGGGGCCAAGGCGGGACGTCCGCGGATCGGGGAAAAGGTGTAGGGCACCTTCGACGTTGAGATCAAAACTATCGACGGGTAATTCAACTTCAAGCGGTACTGTTTTCTCATCGTACTTTACCCATACTTCTTCCTCCCCAGGAGCGCTTTGCAGGAAATCAAGCCGGTAGCTAATTGAATTTCCGGGCGCCATGATAAAAGCCGAGGGCAGAACATTGTAGTTGTGCGCCCCCGCCGTCACGGAAAACGCCCTCGAAACACGTGCTAATCCCACCCCGAAAATGCTTTGGTGATCAGAATCCAGGATATAGCCTTCCGGAAAGAGGTTTTCCATCCCACGCACAACCTGAAGCTCAGGCGCTTCCGAAAGCGAATCAATCCAGACGGGTTGGTGGAAAACAACGCGGCTAGCGGCGTCGTCCGTGAAGCGAAACTGCTCACCGTCCGGCTTTCGGTTGTTCGCCGCACTAAAAACGCTTTCACCTTCACCCGGGATCAACCCGACTCCGGGCGCTTCCATTGGCTTCACCTGTTTCGCTCGCAATCCCAGAGGTTTATCAGCAGAAACCACAAGCCGGCACAAACGCGGAGGCCTCCCAGAAACGCCGCCCGAGCCCAAGCTATGAGGATTCCAAAGCTCCACCTTCTGCCAAATCAACGTGTCTACTTCAGGCACATTCATTGTCCTGATAAAGAGCGAGGGGGGCTTGCCCTCTGCCGCCACAAATCCAGCCACCGGATCATGGTTTTCCAAAGTGCTTACACACGTCCTGATCCCATGGAAATACGGAAGATTTTCGATACCACTGAACTCCTCCGTACCGTTGCCCGCATCAAAAGCAATCCGCGTTGGAATATCGTCCGCGTCGTATTGGTCGATTAGATTTGCCGCGATTTGGATCACTGCACAGTCCAACGACTTCTTCCATTCCTCGCCTTCGGGTTCAGTACGAGGCGCGAGGGAACCGGCTTGAATTGCAGCCTTTAGAAGTTCGATGAAATCAGGGTCGCGAGGTGCGCCTGCGCCTTGCGCTGGATTCGCGACTTCGTAAAGCGTCTTAATTTTCCCTTGGCCCTGCCGATAAGTCCACGGATCCCCAGCGGACTCACGTGTCAGACCAAACCCGTTTGCGATCGCGCTACCAGATCCGGCGACGGTTTCATTTTTAATTAGCGCTAGCCGACTAAGGGGAAAGCGTCGCGGCACCAAAGGCTCCCCTTTGAGCGCTTGCGTCCCATCGCGACGGATAAAAGGCATCCCTACGCGGACCTGCAAAAATGGCGGATTCAGGTGCTGGTGGGGATTCGAATATTTGTGATCAGAATCCCATCCAGCACCGTCGTTACCGCCATCATCCAAGCTTCGAATGGGAGGCGGGGTATTCGCACCACTTCCCGGCTGAGGCGGTTGCAAGGAGGGTTGCTCGATCGAACGACTAAACGTACCCACGTACTGAAGAAACTTTTGCCGCGCATCCAGCGGGCCTGGGAGATAACTGCGAACCATGCGAATCAACCCCGAGCGTCCCACCCAAGACCGATTGGCAGAATTCAATCGCCCGGGGACGGCAAGAGGATTGGCGAATAGTTCCATCGCGTAGTCTCCCCTTGCCAATGTTCCAAAATCACGCCACTTCACGAGCGCGTCATTGAAGGTCACCGCCTCCGCATCGGTCATACCAGCCGCCACAAGAAGCGGCTTCAGGTCAATGAGACGCGGTGTTCCTTTCGCAGCCACTACCCAGGGTTCCGTCCCGGAGGGGAAACCCGCTACAGAAACATCCGCAAGACCCCCTTCGTCAAAAATCATGTACGCATAACGCGCAACGATGGGATACGCCGTGTTTGTGAGAAGATTGAGCCTGTTTTCACCACGATTGTTGAGCAGGCACCAATCTGGCGTCGGTATCGGAGCGCTCTCGGATAACAACCACGATGTTTTCCAGCGCTTTTCAAGAACAGCGATCCCGTTCGCAGATGCGTCCGAACAGGAAACTGGCACCGCCGAGAAGGGAGGCGGCAGGTTTGCACTCCATGGGTAAGTTCCTGGAATCGATTCCTGATAAAACGCCGAACTACGACTGCTCCACTTTAGGAGATTAGGTTGCAAAACCGGAGCGTTTCTAGAAGGCACTGAAGCCCATTCGTTTGAGGGAAAGAGCAACTTTCCCGGACCCGCAGGAGTATCTATTGGAACAGCGGGGCTCAAGGTAGGCGCCTGGGGATTAACCGAGCCAGCAAGAATCTCCGTCTGCAGATTTGAGACCAGAAGCTGCCAAACCGTCTCGGAAAGGTGATCCACCTTTTGAAGAGCCACAGCCGACGCTGAGGTTGAGACGTTTTTGGAACTCAACGCCAAAAAAACGGTAACAAGCACCACTAGAACGCTGGTCATCAGCAACACGAGAACCAGCGCCGCCCCGTGTTTCTGATGCCTGCTACCACGGCAAAAAGAAGCGGAGACACAAAGACCCTTGAATTGTGGGATAACACCCATGTTCTAAGAGTCTCCGCGTCTCCGCGCGAAAGTCCAGCGAGCCCCTGCCCCATTGTTAAAAAGGGCAGGGAAACGCCTGTCAATTCGGTTAAGCCTCAGCGGCCTCTTCTACGTCTTCAGCAGAAGGTTCATCGCGGTCGATATTCCCCGAAACCTGAACATCACGGTGGGTTGGGAACCCCGTCCCAGCTGGGATAAGATGACCCATGATGACGTTTTCCTTGAACCCGCGCAGGCGGTCAACGCGGCCCAATGTGGCGGCTTCAGTCAATACCCGCGTCGTGTCCTGGAAGGACGCCGCGGAGATGAATGATTCCGTTTCGAGTGAAGCCTTAGTGATACCAAGGAGAACAGGCGCGGCTTCAGCAGGCTTACCACCCATTTCAACCACGCGCTTATTCTCGTCCTCAAAGGTCAGGCGGTCGAGCTGGTCGCCCCAGAGCAACTGGGTATCGCCGGGCTCGCTTACCTTCACTTTGCGCAACATCTGACGGATGATGATTTCGATGTGTTTGTCGGCGATTTCCACGCCCTGAAGACGATAAACCTCCTGCACTTCGTTCACCAAATGCTCCTGCAACGCCTGTGGCCCGAGGACCTCAAGAATATCGTGTGGAGGAATAGGCCCTTCTGTCAGCTGCTGGCCCTTCTTCACAAGATCCCCCTGCAGCACGATCAGGTGCTTGTTCAAAGGCACCAAGTGCTCTTCTTCCGCACCTGTTTCAGGGTCAATTACGACCACTTTGCGTTTGCCACGCACGTTGGCGCCAATCTGCACCTGCCCATCGATCTTTGCAATCTCTGCGGCATCCTTTGGACGGCGTGCTTCGAAGAGTTCCGCCACACGCGGGAGACCGCCCGTGATGTCTTTCGTCTTGGCAACTTTGCGCGGTGTTTTAGCAAGCAACTGGCCGGCTTGAACCTTCTTGCCTTCGGTCACTACCACAACGGCTCCCGCTGGGATCGAGTAACTGGCGCGAATTTCGTCCGTCTTCTCGTCCATGATGACGATCTGCGGGTGCTGATCCTGCTTGTGTTCGATCACAACAGTACCCATGAGGCCTGTTGCTTCATCGACTTCGCGTTTGACCGTTACACCCTGGACCATGTCCACGAACTTAATCTTCCCGGCATGTTCGGTTAGAATCGGCACATTGTGCGGATCCCACTGCGCGAAGGACTGGCCCTTGGTCACAGAGCCGCCATCCGCGACGCTGATCACCGTACCAAGCACCATGTTGTAGCGCTCGGTTTCAAGGCCAGTTTCATTGTGCAGGGTGATTGAACCATTGCGATTGAGCACAATGAAGTCCCCTTCAATGCTCTTCACGACACGCAGGTCGTTGTAACGCACTTTACCGTCATTCTTTGCCTTAACCACCGGCTGTTTGAAGGTCTGCGAAGCAACCCCACCGATGTGGAAGGTACGCATCGTCAGCTGTGTTCCCGGTTCGCCGATGGACTGAGCCGCGATGATCCCGACAGCTTCGCCCATACGAACGCGCTGGCCTGTGGCCAGACTGCGACCATAACACAGGGCGCAAACCCCGCGTTTACTTTCGCACGTCAGCACAGAGCGAATCTTCAGCTGTTCCATCCCAAGATTATCAATCGAGGTAGCGGCGTCTTCGCTGATGATTTCGCCACGCTTAACAATGATTTTCTGGTTAACAGGATCCTTGACGGTTTCGCAACTGGTCCGTCCAATGAGACGGGTGCGCAAATCAACAACTTCTTCGTCCCCTTCGTAGATCGGACGCACCATGATGCCGTTTACAGTGCCGCAATCTTCAAGCGAGATGATGACGTCCTGAGAACAGTCCACCAACTTACGGGTGAGATACCCGGAATCGGCAGTCTTGAGTGCAGTATCGGCGAGACCCTTACGAGCGCCGTGCGTCGAGATGAAGTATTCCAACACGGACAACCCCTCGCGGAAGTTGGCAGTGATCGGTTGCTCGATAATCGAACCGTCGGGCTTGGCCATCAAACCGCGCATCCCTGCGAGCTGTTTGACCTGCTGACGATTGCCTCGGGCACCGGAATCCACCATCAAGAACACAGGATTCAACTCCTTGCGCCCTTCATTGTGCTCCAAAGTCCGGAACATGACGTTGGCGATTTCTTCACCCGCGTGAGTCCAGATGTCCACGACCTTGGCATAACGCTCGCCATCGGTGATGATCCCGCGCTTGTACTGCTGAAGCACTTGGGCGACCTGCTTGTGCGCACTGGCCAACTCAATGTGTTTCTCCTTGGGGATAATCATGTCCTTGATCCCGATGGATACCCCGGCGCGCATCGCCCAGGTGAACCCAAGGCTCTTGAGCCGGTCCAAGGAATCCACCGTAGCTTGGTGGCCCGCACAGTTGTAGGTGCGGAAAATGATGTCTGAGATCTGCTTTTTGCCAGCAGCCTTGTTAAAGAAACCGAGCTGCTCGGGCCAAATCTCGTTAAAGATCACCCGGCCCACAGTCGTTTCAATCACACGGGTGGTTGTGTCACCAAAAACAGTCTTCTGACCCAAGTTCGGATTCTTATACCGAATCCGATCGTGAACCTTAACCGCTCCATCGGAGAGTGCGAACTCCACTTCCGCCGAATCGGCGAAGAGAGGCATGCGCATTCCATCGGTATCGGCATGTTTACGAGGATTCTGCGTCAGGTAGTAACACCCGAGCACAATGTCCTGCGAAGGCGTGGTCACTGGCTTCCCGCTTGAGGGAGAGAAGATGTTGTTGGAGGCAAGCATCAGCATGCGGGCTTCCATCTGCGCTTCGACCGATAGCGGTACATGCACAGCCATCTGATCGCCGTCGAAGTCCGCGTTGTAGGCGGTACAAACGAGAGGATGAATCCGGATTGCTTCCCCTTCGATAAGAAGAGGCTCGAAAGCTTGGATCGAAAGACGATGCAAGGTCGGAGCACGGTTCAGGAGAACTGGATGCCCCTTGGTCACCTGCTCGAGAATGTCCCAAACTTCGGGCGTCTGGCGGTCGATCATCTTCTTGGCGCTGCGCACAGTGTGTACGTAGCCGCGCTCCTTGAGCACCCGAATGATGAAAGGCTCGAACAACACGAGCGCCATCTTCTTGGGAAGACCGCACTGGTGGAGCTTGAGTTCCGGTCCGATGACGATGACGGAACGGCCGGAGTAATCGACGCGTTTTCCAAGCAAGTTCTGGCGGAAACGCCCGCCCTTGCCCTTAAGCATGTCGGAAAGAGACTTGAGCGGACGGTTGCCGGCCCCGGTCACAGCACGGCCATGGCGGCCGTTATCGAACAAGGCGTCAACGGCTTCCTGAAGCATGCGCTTTTCATTCCGGATGATAACATCCGGAGTTTTCAGCTGCAACAGGTTGCGCAAACGGTTGTTACGATTGATGACGCGGCGGTACAGATCGTTCAGATCGGACGTCGCAAAACGTCCGCCTTCAAGAGGCACGAGCGGACGCAAATCCGGCGGAATAACGGGGAGTACTTCCAGAATCATCCACTCGGGACGGGTCTTGCTGTTCGCAAAGCCTTGAACGAGTTTCAGTCTCTTGGAGAGCTTCTTCTTCACCTGCTTGGAGCGGGTGTTGCCCATTTGCTCTTCGAGCTCCTTCTGGGCACCCACGAGGTCAATGAGGGAAAGAAGCTTACGAATCGCCTCGGCTCCCATACCAGCGTCAAAAGTGCCTTCTCCAAACGAATCGAGCGCCTCGCGGTACTCTGTTTCGCTCAGAAGCTGCCCCTTTTGAAGACCGGTGTGGCCCGGATCAATCACGAGGTAATCTTCGTAATAGATGATACGTTCGAGCTGTCTGCCGGACATATCGAGCATCAAGCCGATACGCGAGGGCATACACTTGTAAAACCAGATATGAGTGACAGGGACGGCGAGCTCAATGTGGCCCATGCGCTCGCGACGGACGCGGGCCAGGGTTACTTCGACTCCGCAACGGTCGCAGATCACGCCCTTGTGTTTGATGCGCTTGTACTTGCCGCACGAACACTCCCAGTCACGGGTAGGGCCGAAAATCTTTTCACAGAAAAGGCCGCCCTTTTCCGGTTTGAAGGTCCGGTAATTGATCGTTTCCGGGTTCTTAACTTCACCAAGGCTCCACTGCCGGATGGTGTCAGGAGCCGCAACGGTGATGCCGACCTGGTCAAAGCCAGGAAGATGCTGATCACCAACTAATTCGCGAAAGGAAGGAGTTTCACTCATACAGAACAGAGACGGTGCGCCAGAAAATGAGGCCATCCGGCGTGGCGGGACGCCGGATGGCCAAAGAGGGTGGATTTAGAACGTGACGTGAGGAATCAAGGGACCGGAGTTCTCGGTGCGTGGCCCGACTTTGACGTCGAGACCCAGAGACTGCATTTCCTTGATCAACACGTTGAAGGATTCGGGCGTGCCAGCTTCCAGGGCGTTGTCGCCCTTGACGATGGCTTCGTAGATCCGGGTGCGGCCCTGCACGTCGTCAGACTTGACGGTGAGCAGTTCCTGAAGGGTGTAGGCCGCCCCATAAGCTTCGAGCGCCCAGACTTCCATTTCCCCGAAACGCTGTCCGCCATACTGCGCCTTCCCGCCCAGCGGCTGCTGGGTGACAAGAGAGTAAGGACCGACTGCGCGGGCGTGGATTTTGTCCGCAACCAAGTGGCCGAGCTTGAGCATGTAAATATACCCAACCACCACCTGCTGATCGAACGCATCACCGGTGCGACCGTCATAAACTGTGGCTTTCCCAGTTTCAGTCACCCAGGTGAAGCCCTCTTTTTTGCGGGCTTCCTTGAGGAATTCGAAGATCTGTTCTTCTTTGATGCCGTCGAAAACCGGCGTTGCAACCTTGAACCCGAGCGCCTTGGCGGCGACACCGAGATGGGTTTCCAAAACCTGTCCAACGTTCATTCGAGAAGGCACCCCGAGCGGATTGAGCACGATATCCACGGGCTTTCCATCGGATAGGAACGGCATGTCTTCCTCGGGAACGATGCGAGCGACGACGCCCTTGTTTCCGTGACGACCAGCCATCTTATCCCCAACCGAAAGCTTACGCTTGGAGGCGATGTAAACCTTAACCTGCTTGATGATGCCGGGATCAATATCGTCTCCGCTCTCAAGCTTATCCATGGAGGACTCGTGCTCGTTTTCCAATTCCTGGAACTTCGGCTCAAATTCTCCAATGATATCGCGGATCTTGTTGCGGATAGGCGACGGATCGATGTCCACGTGATCGTACACCTGGGCGAGTTTGCGCAGGAGCGTCTTGGTGATCTTGCGATTGGCCGGGATAATGATCTCACCCGTTTGCGCGTTCACCACGTCGAGCGGAATTTTTTCACCTAACAGGATGTTCGCCAGCGCTTCAGTCAGTTCCTCGTGGAGTTCATCCAGTTTCTTCTGGTGATGCTCCTCGGCTTCCTTCTGCTGGCGCTTAGATTCACTCGGGCTGAGTTTGATCTTGGCAACTTCCTTGCGGCTCGAAACCTTCACATCCATGACAATCCCATAAGTGCCGGAGGGCACAGTCAGGGACGTGTCTTTGACGTCGGCGGCCTTTTCACCAAAGATCGCGCGCAGGAGGCGCTCTTCTGGAGCAAGTTCAGTTTCACTCTTCGGAGTAATTTTACCCACCAGAATGTCACCGGGGCGGATTTCTGCCCCCACACGGACGACGCCGTCTGGACCGAGATTCCGCAAAGCTTCTTCCGAAACGTTGGGGATGTCTCTTGTGATTTCTTCAGGCCCTAGCTTGGTGTCACGCGCGCCACACTCGAATTCATCGATGTGAATGGAGGTGTAGATGTCCTCCTTCACGACACGTTCCGAAATCGTGATAGCATCTTCGAAGTTGTACCCGTTCCAAGGCATGAACGCGACCAGCACGTTCCGACCCAGAGCGAGTTCGCCATTGTCACAGTTCGGACCATCAGCGATGACCATTCCTTCGGTAATTTTGTCACCCTTACGAACAATCGGACGCTGATTGACGCACGTCCCAGCGTTAGAACGCATGAACTTACGAAGATCGTAGATGAAAATATTTTCTTCCGGATCGTGGCGGAATTTTTTCTTCGTCTCAGGAATCTCGCCATCCGGAGTGATGATAATCTGATCGGCAGTCACGCTGGCAACGATGCCCTTACCTTCGGCCACAATCACTGCACGAGAATCTCGGGCAACTTTTCCTTCCATCCCTGTTCCCACGAGCGGAGCATCGGAAATGAGAAGCGGTACACCTTGCCGTTGCATGTTCGAACCCATCAAAGCGCGGTTCGCATCATCGTGTTCCAAGAACGGAATCAGCGAGGCCGCCACGGAAACGAGCTGTTTGGGCGAGATGTCCATGTAATGAACCTTGTCAGGTTCCACTTCGAGGAAGTCTCCGCCGGAGCGAACAGCAACCTTGTCGGTGAGGAACTTGCCATCGGCATCCACGGGCACGCTAGCCTGAGCTACGAGGAAGTTCTCTTCCTGGTCTCCGGTGAGGTACTCAATTTTGCTGGTCACCTTACCATTGGTCACCTTGCGATAGGGCGTCTCAATGAAGCCGAAATCATTGATCTGTGCGTAGCTAGATAGCGACGAAATCAGACCGATGTTCGGACCTTCAGGAGTTTCAATCGGACAAATGCGGCCGTAATGCGAAGGATGAACGTCACGAACTTCAAAGCCTGCGCGGTCGCGACTCAAGCCCCCTGGCCCAAGTGCGGAAAGACGACGCTTATGAGTCAATTCAGCCAGAGGATTAGTCTGATCCATGAACTGGCTCAACTGGGAACGACCGAAGAAATCTCTAATCACCGCGGACAATGCCTTGGGATTAATAAGCTTCTGCGGGGTCATCCCTTCGATGTTCATATCGAAAAGAGCCATGCGTTCCTTCACCAATCGCTCCGTACGGGCTAGACCCACGCGGCACTGGTTGGCCAAAAGTTCACCCACGGTACGCACACGACGGGATCCCAAATGATCGATGTCGTCCAGACGGCCCTCGCCTGTGCGGAGTTGGATGAGATACTTCATCGCCCCCACGAAGTCGTCCTTGGTGAGCACGCGCTCATCGGGGCTGACTTTGAGGCCAAGCTTGGAGTTGATCTTGTGACGACCGACGCGACCGAGATCGTACTTTTTCGGGTCGAAAAAGAGGCGCTTGAGCAAACCACGAGCGTTCGGAACTGAAGGTGGATCGCCAGGACGTAGACGGCGATAGATTTCCTTGAGCGCTTCCTCTTCCGTATCAACAGGATCCTTTTTGAGGGCCTTGATGATGGTATCGTCACCCTTAAGGTCGACTACGGAAACAGACTTCGTGCCAAGGGCTAGAATCTGACTGATGGTCGCTTTGGTGAGTGGCTCAAAAGCACGCGCTACGGTAATTTCACCGTCCAAAACGGAGTTGACCATGACCTTGCTTGAAAAGGCTTCCTCTTCGAGAGAGTCGCTCAGCTTGAGGGTTTCGATGTCGTAGAAGAGTGCAATAATCTCTTCGTCCGTGCCGAAGCCGAGAGCGCGCAGAAGCGTTGTCGCAAGAAATTTGCGACGGCGTTTGCGGCGATCGAGATAGACGTAGAGCAAATCGTTGGTGTCGTACTGGACTTCCATCCAGGAACCGCGATCGGGAATGATCCGGAAGGAATAAAGCACCTTGCCGTTGAGATGAACGGAGGATTCGAAGGCGATCCCTGGTGAACGGTGCAACTGGGAAACGACGACGCGTTCTGCGCCGTTGATCACAAACGTCCCCTGGGGAGTCATTAGTGGGATTTCACCCATGTAGACTTTTTCTTCCCGCGTAGCGCGTTCCTCCTTGAGGGAAAAGGTGACGTACAGAGGCGCGGAGAAAGTCTGCGACTCGCGCATGCACTCACGCACGGACATTTTTGGGTCCCCGATTTCGAAAGAATCGAACTGCAGCACGACTTTTTCGTCGTAGCTGGAGATGGGGAAGACTTCTGAAAAGACGGCGTGCAGGCCGGTGCTTTTGCGCCGGCTTAGGGGGACGTCCTTTTGAAGAAACTCCACATAGGAGTTTAATTGGATCTCGATAAGGTTTGGCGGCTCGGCGCCTTCCTTGATTTTGCCGAAATTAATGCGCTCAGACATGAGTGGGTTCGGTGGATACGGAGGCTGCGGGCAAAAAACCGCAGAGGCGCGCGCAGAACGACCCAGCCCGAGGAGCCGTGAACCGCCTTGTGGCGGAAGGTCTACTTGGGATGGTCGCCATTGCGCGCGACTCTGCGGTAATCAATAAGTTTATCAGAACCGTGGGTTTTTGATCTTCGGGAAGAGGGCGACGCCCGACAAGCAAAAAGTAGGCCTGCCGGGCGCGCAAATGAACCCGTCGGGAAAAGATCCCGCCGGAAAGCCAAAAATGGCTACTTGATTTCGACCTTGGCGCCTGCAGATTCGACCTTTTTCTTGATCTCTTCTGCTTCTTCCTTGGTGACACCTTCCTTGAGTGCCTTGGGAGCGCTTTCCACCAGGGCCTTGGCTTCCGCCAGACCGAGGCCGGCAACAGCCGCGCGCACTTCCTTAATGACGCCAATCTTGTTAGCGCCAGCTTCCTTCAGGATGACGTCGAAGGACGTTTTTTCTTCCACGGGAGCTGCAGCAGCGGCAGGACCTGCAGCGGCCACAGCTACGGGAGCGGCGGCGCTAACGCCCCACTTTTCTTCGAGCTGCTTGACGAGATCGGCTACCTGGAGGATGGTGAGACCGCTGAGCTGCTCAACCAATGCGTGTGTATCGGACATATATTACGGGATGGTATCGTCGCTTTCCGGAGCTCCGGATCAATTAAGGGAAAGGGCCCTTCCCCCGACGAGGAACCTATTTTATTTTGGGTTTAAAGTGGAGCCAGCCTCAAAAGAAGAAGACTCCGGTTTTTTACCGGTTTGCACCGGCAAAGTGGCTTAAGAACGGCGGGCCATGAAACCCACCGCTCCAAAATGGGACGATTCGACTATTCGGCAGCTGCCTCTGCCGCAGGTTCGGCGGCTGCTTCAGCGGCCGGCTCGGCCGCAGCTTCCGGGGCTTCGTGCCCTGCCTTGTCGACCTTCGCCTGCAAGACGCGGGCGAGAGAAGCGGCGGGCTCGTTGAGCACACGGACCAACTGGGTCGCGGGTGCCTGGAGAACCCCAAGAAGGGTTGCCAGAAGCACATCGCGGGAGGGCAGATCGGCGATCTGGTTGATCTGTTCTGCGGAAACGGAGAGACTGTCGACGATACCAGCACGGATCGAAGGCTTCTTGAATTCGGCAGAAAACGCCTTCACCACCTTGGCGGCGGCGGCGACGTCCTTCTCACCCGTGACAATGGCCGTCTGTCCACGAAGATCGTGAATTTCGGGCATGCCGGCACCCACCAATGCACGGCGAAGAAACGTGTTCTTCACGACATGGAACTGGGCGCCCACAGCGAACAGGCGGTTGCGCAATTCGGAGAACTGCGTGACTTTGAGACCCGTGTAGTCAGCGACAAACAAGAACGGCGAAGCGTTCAGGCGGCTGGCGATGTCTTCAACAATAGAGGCTTTTGCAGGATGCATTGTAATGGTCCTCCTTAGAATTTCAGGAATGGCGTGGAATCCACGCGAACGCCGGGCGACATGGTGGAGGCGAGTGTGATGTTTTCCACGAAACGTCCCTTGGCCGAAGAAGGCCGGGATTTCACGATTGCATCAATCACGGCAGTGCCGTTTTCCAACAGCGCCACTTCGGAGAAGGAAAGTTTTCCTACGGGAACGGAAATGTTACCGTTTTTGTCCAGCTTGAACTCTACGCGGCCAGCCTTGACTTCGCGAACAGCCTTCGCCGTGTCGTCGGTCACAGTGCCCGTCTTGGGGTTCGGCATCAAGCCACGTGGCCCGAGAACCTTACCAAGCTTACGCACTTCAGCCATACAGGCTGGGGTTGCGATGGCGACGTCGAAGTCCTGGAAACCCGCGACACACTTGTCAACGAGGTCCTTGTAGCCAACGAACTCAGCGCCAGCTTCGCGGGCTGCTTCAGCTGATGCACCTTCCGCGAAAACAAGGACGCGCACGGATTTCCCAGAGCCGTGTGGCAACGGGCAGGTGCCGCGAACCATTTGGTCGGACTGGCGGGGGTCGACGCCCAAACGAAAGGAGAGCGTGACAGTTTGGTCGAACTTTGTTTCGGGAAGGCTTTTGAGCGTGCTCAAAGCTTCCGCGAACGGATGCGACCGTGGAGCGCCCACCTTTTCAGCGGCGGCGCGATAACGTTTTGATCTTTTGATTGCCATAGGTTTATGCAGTGCGATCGAACGAAGCTTAAGTGCCAAGTTCTCCTGCGGTCCCGACGAACGGGCTGGAAAGAATGAGGGAAGACTGAAGATTGGCAACCTTTTTTCGTGCCAACGTCAGAAAAATTTCCGGCGCTGCCGGGTTTTTGGAAGACTTGGCATTGGTTAAAGCCCATCGCCGCGCCTCCCGTTTTTTGCGCTGCTACTCTGGATTCCGCCGAATTTTCATTTGCCCTTTTCAACAGCAGTGGGCAATCCCCACACCCTCACGTATTCGATCTCAAAAAAATTGGGAAACACCGTGTTCGCATCCGGTTCATCGGAAGGCCCTATTCTGCTGCTGACCCCGTTGCTGAGAATCACATACATCGGCACAGCAGGCACGTGCGGTCCCTTGGTCTCGCGTTTAACGACGCCGTTTTGAATCCACGCCGCACGTTCCGGGGTCCAGAGGAGACCGTAAGTATTCCACGACCCCTCAAAATCCACGTCCGTGTTTCCATCACTGTCCCAGTTGATTTCGGGAAAATTTCCGTGGCAAAGTCCGAGGTGCATCATCTTTCGGCCGGCATAATACTCGGCGATATCAAACTCGGGCGGCCAGTGGTGGCCTTGGGGCATCAGCCAGAAACAGGGCCAAGCGCCTTTTCCCCCGGGGAACTTCGCTCGAATTTCAATGTACCCGTATTGAAATGAAAAGTGATCGTGCGAGGAGACCATTCCTGCGCTGTAGTCGTAAACTCCCGGAGGGTTATCGCCCTCAACGTTTATGTGTTCCGCACGCAAACGGAGGCGACCGTTTTCGAGGAGAACATCTTCATCGCTCAAATAGTTGAGGTAACTGTCGTTGTGATAACGGTCACCCCAGCGACCGAACACCCGTAAACTGGTGCTCCACAGATCCCGGTTCAAGGTTTTGGACTCAAACCGATCTTCCAAAATAAGAGGGAAGCCCGTTGGCGGGAACTTCTGAGCGTTTTTGGCGGCTTGGTTTGAACCTCTTTTTTCTCGGTTGGTATCCGCCGCGCAAAGTGGCTCCTCCAGCAGGCCACCAATGAGGATTAGCGCCCCAGCGGCTAGGAATGCCTTTTTCATGAATCATCCTTTACCACATTTGATTAAGATCACACTCCTGATTTGAGGTTTGCGGAGCCACGCGTATCTCGTTAAAGTCCCAAACCCGCGACTTCCCGCGGGCCGCTCTTTAATCATGTCCAGCCAAATGCCGCCTCGTCCCGAATCGTGTTCCACCCCATGGCGGGTCGCGATTGTCGCCAGCCTTTATAACCCACTCTGGGTTGAGGGTTTGGTCTCTCATTTTGAAAGCGAATTGCGGGCGATTTGTCCGCTTGCCAAAGTTCAACTCCACAGGGTTCCCGGTTCGTTTGAACTGCCACTGGCCGTGGAGCTGCTCGCGGCCAGCAGGGACGTCGACGCTATCGCCGCCTTTGGTGTGCTTCTCAACGGCGAAACCGCCCACGCGACCTTGGTCGCGCAGGCCGTGACGAACGCCCTGCTCGCGAGTTCGCTCACGCATCACCTGCCCGTTTTACACGAAGTCCTTCTTGTCCAGGGCGAGGCACAGGCCGCCGCCCGCTGTTTGGAAGCCGACCTCAACCGGGGCACGGAGGCCGCCCGCGCCGCAGTCCGGATGCTTCGCACCGTCGAGGCCCTTCGCCTGCCGCACTCCACCCAAATTGTATGAGTGATTCCCGCTCCATCCCAAAAAGGGACCGCCCGCAGGCCGGCTTGCGTCGTGAAGGCCGCGAAGCCGCCATTCAGTTTCTTTTCCAACTGGATTTCCAAAAGCCGGAATCTACCGCTCCCGATGCGGACTTCTGGAAGCTGCGAACCGGGGCTGAAGATCCGGATGAACTCAATCCCATTCCGGCACGGAGTCCCATTCCACCCAAGGCGCGCACCTTTGCGGAATCCCTCATCGTGGGCGTTTGCACGAACCGCGTTCAGATCGACGAACTCATCACCCGCTTCGCCCGCAACTACCAACTCTCCCGCCTCGCGGCCGTGGACCGGAACATCCTGCGTCTGGCGGTCTACGAGATCCTCTACAACACGGAGGTTCCTCCTGTAGTGGCCATCAATGAAGCGATCGAACTGGCAAAAGAGTTCGGCTCCGAGGACTCAGGGCGTTTTGTGAACGGCCTGCTAGATCGCATTCGGGCAGAGGTGCCCCGCGCTTCGCGCCAAACGGTTTTGGTCCCTGCACAAATTTCGAGCGTTGTCGAAGAACCCTCAGCGCAAGTGGGCGCTTCAGCGGATTCCGCAGGCGTTCTCTAACCTCCACCGATTCTCTCCATGGCATTCGGATTTTTTAAGGCTCTGGTTCAACGCTTCACCGGTCGGCCGGTGGACTGGGAAGAATTGGAGGAAATGCTCATCCGCTCGGACTTGGGAGTTCCCATGTCGATGCGGATCCTCAAACACCTGCAGGAACTTCCTGAAAAAATGACGGCCGAGAAGGTCGTGGAAGTCGCCCGCGAAGAGATTCTTAAAATACTTCCCCGAGATACGCACATGCTGCGCCCCCTGCCCGACCGCCCAAAAGTCATCCTTGTGGTGGGCGTGAACGGCACGGGCAAAACGACATCGACGGCCAAACTCGCTCACCTGCTCAAACGCAAGGGCCACAGCGTCATTCTGGCGGCGGCGGACACCTTTCGGGCGGCGGCGATCGAGCAGCTTGAGGTGTGGGCCGGGCGCATCGGCTGTGAACTGGTGAAAGGCCCTTACAACGCTGACCCAGCGGGCATTTGCCACGACGCGTACCGTGCGGCTGTCGCCAGGAATGCCGAGTTTCTAATTTGCGACACCGCCGGGCGTCTCCACAACAAGTTCAACCTGATGCAGGAGCTGACGAAAGTGCGACGCGCGATCGGAAAAACAGATTCCACCGCCCCACACGAAACGCTGCTGGTGGTCGACGCCACAACGGGAGGCAACGCCCTCGTGCAAGCGCGCGAATTCAAGGAGGCCACCGGGCTCACCGGCGTCATCGTGACCAAATTGGACGGTTCGGGCAAGGGGGGGTGCGTCATCGCGATTCAAAACGAACTCGGCATCCCGACGCGCTTCACCGGCACGGGAGAAAAAATTGAAGATCTTGATTTCTTTGATTCCCGGCGCTTTGTGGAGCAAATGCTTTAAGGCCAAGCCGGCTTCCGTCCGGTTCGTATCAGCCCACCCCATCCGTGAAAACCGAAGACGCAAAGGTTCTGCGCGATAAGCTAGCACTGTGGTTTGTTGCAAACGGCCGTACCCTCCCGTGGCGCAGCAAACCGGATCCGTATGCGGTCCTCGTCTCGGAATTCATGCTCCAGCAGACGCAGGTAGTTTCTGTCATCCCGTTTTTCAAGCGCTGGATGGAGCGGTTTCCCGACCTGAAGACCCTTGCCGATGCTCCCGAGAGCGAAGTGCTGCTTTTGTGGCAGGGGCTCGGCTACTATTCGCGTGCGAGAAATCTTCAGCGCGCCGCACAGATGGTTCTCTCCCGCTTTGAGGGACGTATTCCCAACAACCCGATCGACCTTCGCGCCCTACCCGGAGTGGGCGCGTACACTGCAGGCGCCATCGCGTGTTTCGGCTACGATCGGCCGGCTCCCGCCGTAGATGCGAACATCGCCAGAGTGCTGGCGCGCCTCTCCAACCAACAAGCGCAGGTCGACACGGCGGAAGGCGCGAGGCTTTTGTGGGAACTGGCCGAGGTCCTCCTTCCCGAAGGCTCGGGAGGCAGGCAACACACCTCGGCTCTCATGGAGCTGGGGGCTCTGGTTTGCCTGCCAAAAAATCCGAAATGTCTGCTCTGCCCCATCCAGAGGGAATGCAGGGCAACCGAGCCGGAAACACTCCCCCGCAAGTCACCGCGAAGAAGCACGGTTGCCCTTGAGGAAAACGCGGCTTGGATAACGTCGGGCAAGGACGTCCTGTTGGAGCAACAAATGGGGCGCCGCTCGCGCGGGCTTTGGAAATTTCCAACCTTTTTTAACAAAGCATCCCCTCTGCCCCTCTTTGAAACCGTCTATCCGTTTACCCACCACAAAGTCACATTACGGGTTTACGAAGCATCCGCGCCCGAGGTGCTTCCTACAAACCAACGCTGGTTTGCTCTGAGTTCGGTTCTGGACGAGGTTGCCCTGCCCGCAGGACATCGCCGCGCCCTAGTAGCCCTCATCGGTGCAGACGCGGGCACTCTTTCGCAAGAAATCAAACCCACAGAGGATGGAATATAAACCAAGGCGAAAGGCAATGAGCGAGTGCAAACCTGCCGAAGAATCCCAAGCCCCGGAACTCGGAGCCGTTTTGAGACGCTCGTAAGACGCCCAACCGCAGAAGCGTGCCCAGCAAGCCATGCAACGCCCAGTTCCCCTACAGACCCTATCCATCCCGGACCTCTGGCAACAGCAGGCGGTTCTTGCGCTGCGCGCGGGCTTTGACGTGGTCGTGCACGCCCCCACCGGTGCGGGAAAAACTTTCATCTTCGAGCTCCTCTATGGAAGCCTGAAGGGGCAGGCCGTTTTTACAGTGCCCACTCGCGCGCTCGCGAACGACAAACTCGCCGAATGGCGCAAACGCGGGTGGGACGTGGGAATCGCCACGGGCGACCTTGCCGAAGGGCTCGACCGCCGGGTGGTCGTGGCGACTCTCGAAACCCAGCGCACTCGTCTGCTGGCCGGACACGGGCCGCGACTGCTGGTCATCGACGAGTACCAGATGATTTCCGATCCAGTCCGAGGAGTTCATTACGAACTGGCGATCGCTCTCGCGCCAGAAAACACGCAGTTGCTTCTTCTCAGTGGTTCGGTGGCCAACCCTCAGGATGTGGTGGCGTGGTTAAACCGAATCGGCCGCAAGGCACGGCTTGTATCCCATACCCAACGGCCAGTTCCGCTTGAAGAAATCGATCTCCCCAACCTGAACGACCGTTCACCCGGAGCGATGCGTTCCTGGTGGCCCAGGATGATCCGCAATGCGTTGGCGGAGGACTTGGGGCCCGTGCTTTTGTTTGCTCCGCGGCGCAAAGCGGCAGAACAACTCGCGACAGAAATCGCTGCGGTCCTTCCGCCCTGCCAGCCTCTGCCGCTAACGGAAGCACAAACCCAACTTGCGGGGAGGAATCTGGCTCGCCTGCTCAAGGCCCGTGTGGCCTTCCATCATAGCGGGCTTTCCTTCGCCCAACGCTCGCAACTAGTTGAACCCCTGGCTAAAGCAGGACAGTTGCGGGTGGTTGTGGCAACCATGGGCCTTGCCGCCGGGATCAATTTCTCGATGCGTTCCGTAGCCGTTTCTGGCACCTCGTATTTGGTTGGCGCGTTCGAGCGCAGAGTGAACGCAGCAGAGCTTCTTCAAATGTTTGGGCGGGCGGGCCGGCGCGGTCTGGACGAGACTGGTTACGCTCTTGTCACACAGCACCCCCCACGACTGGGAGATGCACAGCCGCTTCCCCTCAAACGCAGCTCACAGCTCGACTGGACCACGCTTCTAGCCGTCATGCATCACGCCTGCCTGCAGGGATATCCTCCACTGCCCGCAGCCGTGCGTTTGAACGAACGGCTTTTCTCCCTCGGCACCGTTCCCATCGGTTGCGAGCACGCCATGCAAACGGGCGCCATGCCCTGCGGCCTGAGCGTCGATGCTGAACGCGCACGGTTTTTTCGCCGCGGAGCTCTGGAAATGCTAGGCACCGGGGGAACATGGGAGCCGCAAAGCCCTGTATCCGAGGTGCCTTTATCCGAGGTATGGATAGAGATCAAAGGTGAAAGCGACGCGCCGGGCCGCTGGGTTCCTGCGGAGTCGAACGCAGTTTTCATGCAAAAGTTTGGAAAGGGCCCTCTCTGCCGCCTTCCTGGCGACACCAAACGCTACGGACGCGAACTGCACCTCGGAATGCGCCGAGGTGATGGCACGCTGCAGCTCGCCCCGAAACTGCGCGAAGCTCTGGCGACGAAAGTTGTTTCAGCCGAGGATATCGGCTCGCACGTTCTGGCGAAACTACCAGCTCTGACAGGGGGCGCCGCCTGCGCGTTGTCCCCGCGCGGCGACCAGTTGTTTGTGCAGATCAGTTACGGGACCGTTGCCCAGAAGGCGCACCGCGATTGCGCCGGCAAAGCCGTCCTAGAGCCCCAGCAACGGAGAATCGCGCCACCCGTTTGCGAAGGCTGCCCCCAGCGCGATTGGTGCGGAACCGTTCCCATCACTGACTCTGCAGCGATTGCATGGCGCTCCCTAGGGCTGATTGATCCCGCCGGTAACCCGACCCGCCGTGGAATCCTTTTTTCTTTCTTTCAACACGGCGAGGGGCTTGCCATTGCCTCGGCGCTTGAAGACCCAACTTACGCCGTGGAAGACCTCGTTTTTGACATCGCCGACTTGCGCGGAGGCCCCCGGTTTTCCGAAGAGGACGGGCAGTCACCGGGACGCTTGGCAATGGTGTGCCAGCGCACGTATCGCAACGCCGACCACGAAGGGTATCTGCGTTTCGGCATCCCCTCCGAATATGGAGCAGGCGCGAGCGAAGCGGTGCGAGGCATCATCCAGCACGGTCTTCCGCGCCAGCAACTGCTTAGCGATACGCTGCGAATGGGGGACATTGAGCGCGCGCTTTTGGAGTGGCGCAGTCTGCTCCGCCACATCGCGCACGCCCCCGCGTACGAGTGGCCGCGCTGGGAAGCGCTCAAAACAGCCGCTCGGGACACCCTCTCGGTGCACGAAGCCTAGCCACGCAGTCAGAAAAACTCGCCGCCCGCCGCGGGTTGGCCACGTCAGGCCTTCTTCACAAAACAGGCCTTCAACCCAATCGCGCTGCCCTCGATTTTGCAGGAAATTTCATGGTCACCATCCACCAGACGGATGCCCTTCGCTTTGGTTCCGCCTTTGATGACCTGTGTGGAACCCTTCAATTTAAGGTCTTTGATCAGGGTGATGGAATCTCCTTCATTGAGCACCGTTCCGTAAGCGTCCTTTACCACGCGGGTTGCAGCCGCCTGCGCTTCCTTGTCCCACTCGTGCCCGCAGGTCACGCACTCCCAGCGCTCAGCGTGGTCTAAAACTTCATTCATCGTACATTCGGGACAGGCGGGGTGGCTCATAGAGGAGTAAGCTAACGGAGAACTCACGTACAACTCAACCGAACGCTTTGATTTAGCCACATACCAGAGAAGACGTTTCCGGCGGCCCAACCTGCTCGACTCCTAAAAATGCACCAGACAACGCCTCTGCGATTGCCCAAAGGGCGGCTGGCTGGCATTCAGAGAGTCTGCATGAGAGTTCCTCTTCTCGACCTCAAACTTCAATACGCCCCCCTTAAAGCCGAAATCCTCGCCGCTATCGAGCAGGTTGCCGACTCGCAGCACCTCGTTCTTGGGCCGCAAGTGGACAAACTGGAAGCCGACATCGCGGCTTACACCGGCGCCGGACACGCCATCGGAGTCTCCTCCGGGACGGATGCACAGCTTGTTCTATTGATGGCCCTAGGCATTGGACCGGGAGACGTGGTTGTGACCACTCCCTACACCTTCTTCGCCACCGCAGGCTGCGTCCAGCGACTCGGGGCGCGTATTGTTTTCGCTGACATTGATCCCCTTACCTACAACCTGTCCCCCGCGGCGCTTGAGGAGGTGCTCGCAAACACATCAGGGGTTAAGGCGATCATTCCTGTCCACCTTTACGGCTGCTGCGCCGATATGGAGGCCATTTGCAAGATCGCCGCAACCTACGGCGTTCCAGTCCTTGAAGATGCCGCGCAGGCACTCGGGTGTTCCCACCCCATGGGCGCAGCGGGTGCAATTGCCGAGGCGGGATGGTATTCTTTTTACCCCACCAAAAACTTGGGCGCCTTTGGCGACGCCGGGATGGTCACGTGTAAGGATGCCAGCCTCGCGTCAAAAATTCGCAGCCTGCGCAACCACGGGATGGAACCCCGGTACTATCATCACTCCATTGGCGGGAACTTCCGCCTCGACGCGATTCAGGCTGCCGTCCTCAACATCAAACTCCCGCACTTAGACGGATGGGGCGCCGGGCGCCGTGAGCGCGCCGCGTTTTACCGCAGGGCATTTGCACGCGCCGGCCTGGACCAAGTGCTGACTCTACCTATCGAACCATGGTCGGACGCGGGCATTGGAAACCACCACATCTACAACCAGTTTGTGGTTCGCGCTCCAAGACGCGACGCCCTGCGCGCCTACCTTTCCGAGGCGGGCATTGGATCGGAAATTTACTACCCCCTGCCCCTGCATCTGCAGGAATGTTTTAGTCATCTCGGTTATTCTACCGGCGATTTCCCTGAATCCGAACGGGCGGCGCAGGAGACTCTCGCCCTCCCTATATTCCCAGAACTCCTTGAAGAACAGCAGGCCTACGTGGTTGAAACGGTGAAGAAATTTTACACCTAGAGCCGGCTCATTCTTTGGCGAATGCACGGGTGATAGAAAAAGTGTGTCTCGCTCTCCCATCCATGAGAGCCTCCAGAGTCCATGCGCCCGATTGCCGCCACCCTATTCCCCCTCTGCTCCGCACTCGGTTATACATTTGCAGCCTTGATGCTTAAACGCGCCACGGAGCGCGGCGTCGGCCCCTGGCGCGTGATGGTGATTGTGAACTGCACGGCCGCACTTCTCTTCGCGCCCTGGTGGCTGAAAGGCGGAAATCCATTTGAATGGTCGCACTTTTTTCACGCGTTGTTGTCTGGCGTCACTTTTTTCATCGGGCAAATCCTTACTTTTCTTGCGCTTAGCCGCGGAGATGTTTCGATCACCACCCCCGTGCTCGGCACCAAAGTGATTCTCGTGGCATTCTTCGCCGTCTTATTTGCAAGGGAACACCTCACGCCCACGCTTTGGATTGCAGCCCTGCTCACCACCCTCGCCACAGCCCTCCTAGGGGGAGAAATTCGCACCAACCGGGCACGCGTTCTCCCAAGCATTCTCTTCGGCTTCAGCGCGGCAACCGCCTATGCCAGCGCGGACATTCAGCAACTCAACTGGGCCCCGGGTTGGGGCTTTGGACACTACGCCCCAGTGATGTTCGCCACGGTCGGAGCCCTCTCTCTCTCCATGATCCCGCTCCTTCCCGAACCGCTTTCAACGATGCCACGCCGCTCCGTGGTGTGGGCCGTTGGCGGCGGGATACTCCTTTCTTTGCAGGCGACGGGAATCGCCTACAGCATTGCGGAATTCCACGAGGTCACCCTCACCAACATCCTCTACAACACGCGGGGCGTTTGGAGCGTTCTGCTAGTGTGGGCGGCGGGCCACTGGTTTTCAAATACCGAACGTTCCGTTGGAAACGCGATCATGGGCCGCAGGCTTGCCGGCGCAGGCTTGCTGCTGCTCGCCGTCTTGCTCGGACTGCGGCACTGAAATCAGCGCGGCCCGAGCCACGCCAACGCCGGGAGAGCAACCTCCACTCATTATCGCAACCTACTCTAGCTCTTGGGCTTTGGAGCAGCTTCGGCGAGTTTTTTCAGGTATTTCTGGGGGTCTTTGTTGAAATCCTTCAAACACGCCTTGCAGCAAAATTGCACCTCCCTGCCTTCATAGGTGTGCACAAAAGACTTCCCCATCGATCCGAGCTTTTCGCCCGAAACCACACACGTTTTGAGCGGGTAAGGCGCGGTCTCCGGCGCGTTTTCGGCCGCCGTGGCCACGTTCACGGAAAGAGAAGCTACGGCGAGGCTGAGAAGAAAAAGAAAAGAGAGTTTTTTCATAAAATAAAGGGCGCTGAGTGTGACAAAGCATAACGAGTTTTGCTCAAAAAGCCATCCGCATGCGTCCGCTTTGGATCCTAAACCCATCCAACGAACCGCCCAGAGACGAAATCACTGGGCAAGCGTGGATCCTCCTGCCCCCCCAGTGGGCTCCCTTCTTGAAAAGGCACCTTCTACACCATGAAATACTCAGTCCTTAGCGCGACGACTCTCTCCATTCTTGCCACCAGCGCTTTCGCTGGCACGGCAGCCACCCGCACCGCAGCACCTCAAACCACTGCAGCCAAAGCTTTTGGGGCAAACGAAACGCAGTTCGACGTATTCGGCACCTACCTGGACGGCAAGGGCACAGACCACGTCGGCCTATTGCGAGACCACGGCTGGGGCGGCGGTCTCGGCCTCAACCATTTCTGGACCGAAAACTTCGGTCTCGGGATCGACGTCGCAGGCCAGCACGGTCGCGAAAATCCATTGAAGAGCAACGCAGACAAAACTTTCATCCAAGGCACGGGCAGCCTCATCGTACGCGTCCCTTACGAAGAATATAACCTCGCCCCCTATGCCTACGTGGGAGGCGGCGTCACGGGTCGGGCCGGAAACTGGGCGAGCGCGCACGGCGGCCTCGGGATTGAATACCGGCTTGTCCCCAACGCGGTGGGACTTTTCACAGACGTGCGCTGGACCTATTACGGGGATGCCAACGGCCGTGGAGACATCAACAATTTCCAGGCCAGAGCGGGCGTGCGATTCGCTTTCTAAAAACAGCCGAGCCGCAATTTACTCCGGCATCCCAACCACTTGTGGAAGGGTAGAAAAGCAGCAGACCTTCACCACACACGGTGAAGGTCTGTTTGTTTTTCAGGAACACCCTGTTTTTCGAGCCATACCCCAGAAAACACGAAACCAAACGCCCCTCTACGAGCCGGGCACGGGTCGGCTGGCCTTGCCGGAAACACGCACCAATTCACAACGGTTTGCGGCGGCGATTACCAGTTCCGCGACGCGGCGCTTCAAGCGCAGGCCGCGCAGCAAAATCCACAGGGCCAAAAAACCATAGAGCGCCCACAACCAGGGGTCGTTGCGGTCCATAAACACGCGCCGGTAGAGCAGTCCGCACAAAGCGATCGTGTTGAGCAAAACGGTCGTCACGACGGGCCGGTACGCCAACTGCACGCGAGTCAGACACTTCGGCCCCCCGTGATACTCCGTGACCGTGCTGGCCTGGACACTCCAAAAACGGTTGCCGTAAATCTGGAGATCCCAAGTTTTCCAACCCGTATCGGCGGAATAACGCCAGCCCTCACGCTCAAGCAGGGCGAAGATTTCGGCCAGGAGCCTCTCGCGCCCCTGCCCCGTTTCGTTCCAAAAATTGAGCCGTGAAATGCCGCCGCGCTTGCTCGCCCGGGTGACCCCCTCCTCCTTCTGGGAAATGACCTCAGGGGGAGTGTGTTTGTACTTCATCCAGGTAAAGTACCTCGCCCATCCGCGAGCAAGAGGCTGCGCCAGAGCGAGAAATCCAACCAGTAATCTGGCGCGCACCGTGTCGAAGGCGGGCTCGATCCGAGCGTGAATCATGAACGAAAGCGCCACAAGGAATGTCGCCCCAAGCATGAAGAGCGGCACCATCCGGAGTTTCTCAAGCGGGACGCCCAGCACCGCCATGAAGAGGGTCAGCGCCACCCATTCAATGCTGCTAACGTAAGCCGCAACCTCGGACTGGGGGGTGGGGTAAATCGATTGAAAAAGACCCTCACCAAAAACGCCGTGGTAAATGATCGGACTGTTGAGCAACCACGTGAAACGGGGCGCACCGTAAATCTGCCCCTTCCACTTCGCGGTGCCTGTGGGACCGAAGAAAACCAGATGTTTGAAACGGAGCATCGACTCGGCCTCACCATAGCCCTCCTGCTGCTTGCGGAAGGCTTGGAGCGTAAAGCGACGGTAATGCCACACAATCGCACTCGGGCTAAACGCAATCACGCCGCCGTTAGTTTGAAGACGCCAGCAGAAATCCACGTCGTCCCCGGCTTTGCGATATTCGATATCGAAGCCTCCAATGCTCTCAAAGGCGGAGCGATGAAACGCCATGTTACAACCCGGAATGTGCTCGGCAACCACGTCCGTCAGCAAGACGTGGCTAGGCCCACCGGGAGCGGAAGCCACCGCCGCCTGAATCCAATTCACCGCGGGCGGCGAGATATTCGGTCCGCCCACGCCGACAAAATCGCCGCTTAGAAGAGTCCCCACCAGGTAATAAAGCCAATCAGGATCGGCCATGCAGTCGGAATCGGTGTAGGCGAACACCTCGCCTCGCGCGTTGCGCGCACCCTCGTTACGGGCGAAACTGAGGCCCATGTTTTTCTGGCGGATGTTTACGAAGTCCGGGAGCTTCTGCCCCGTGCGCGCCGCGCGCTTGACCCGGGCCTCCTCGTAGGCCTGAACCAACTCCTGGGTGTTGTCCTTGGAACCGTCATCGACCAGAATGATTTCAAAGTCTGGGTAATTGACCTGGTCAAGCGAGTCGAGACAGGCGGGCAGCGTTTTGCCCCCGTTGTAGGAGCAGACAATCACCGAAACCTTTGGATAGTGATTCAGCCGCACGCGATCCTGCACATGCACTCCGCCGCCCAGCATCTCCTCGAGCATGTGGAAGGCCTTCTTTGGCACACGCTCCCGGGTGACCAACCCGAATTCCCAGTCCAGAATCTCCTGCCCGCCCGTGAACCACTCATCGGTCCAGGAGAAAAAGACGGTGCCGGCAGCGCCGCCGCGCACGACGGAATCGAGGTGCCACTTTAGGACATCTGCCTGCATATCCTGCCCCTTGCGCATTGTGTCTAAACCAAATTCACCAAAGACTAGGGGCTTGTCGCCGGCGAGATTTTGCAGACGGGCGAGGTACTTCTCAAAGTCCCGCTGGCGTTCCAGATAGACGTTGAAGGTGTAGAAATCGACATTCTGCGGTAGCAAATACTCTGTCGGAGGATAGCTGGCGTAAGAGTAGAGGGGACGGGGATCCGTCTGGCGGGCCACCGCAATGAGGTGCTCCACAAATTCGGTCACGCGGCGCGCGCCGAGCCAGCGCACCATTGAGGTGGGGATTTCGTTTCCGACCAGGTATCCGAAGATGGCCTCGTGGCCTTTGTGCGTGGCAACCGCCTTGCGAATCGTGTCGACCACCTGATTGCGCATTCCCGAGTGGTTCAGGAACTCGACATGCTCGGCCCAGGGAATGGAGATGAGCACGCGCAGGCGAAACTCCTTCGCGACATCCAGAAACCAGCGGGGTGGAACGTGATAAATGCGCAGAAGATTCGCTCCCATCTCCACCATCAGCGCAAAATCTTTCCGGGCGCGCTCGGCGTTCCCCACGAAAAAACCCTCCGCATCCGGAGCGAACGGACCGTAGGTGACCCCCTTTAGGAAGAACTTATTTTCGCCCTCAAAGAGAAATTTGGCGCGCACCTCGATAGGCTTGAGAGGCTCTGGAGGCGGTTCGGCGCCGGTTTCACGGCTGAGGATCGGATCGGGGTGCAGCATGGACAAGCTAAGGGAAAGAAGATAAATGTAGCCGGAGACACTTGGGTAGGCAAGGCAGCTCCCGTCTGTGGGAAAACCGGACCGTTAGCACCCTGCTAAAGCGCCTCAAAAACCAGCCTCCTAAGGTGTCTATAAAGCCGAAAGCACCTCAGTCGTAATCTTCTCGACTTCCGACAGATCCACCTCCGTATGGGCCACGGAGAGAAAACCGGCCTCAAATTGAGAGGGAGCAAAGTACACGCCGCGTTCGCGGCAGCCGTGGAAAAACCGCGCAAACGACGCCTTATCGCTGTGTTGGGCCGAGGCAAGGTCATTTACCTCACCGGCGGTAAAATAGAGGCAGAACATGGATCCAATCCGGCGGAAGTTGTAATCTTTCCCCGATGCCTTGAGTGCCCGCCTCACCCCGGACTCGAAAGCCGCCCCGATTTCTTCGAGCCGCCGCCAGCCATCCACTCGCTCCATCTCACGCAACTGCGCGAGGCCGGCGGCAAGGGCGAGCGGGTTTCCTGAAAGGGTTCCCGCTTGGTAGACAGGCCCTTCCGGAGAGAGACAGCTCATGATGTCGGCCCGCCCCCCAAAGGCACCCACGGGGAATCCCCCGCCGATGACCTTGCCCAATGCCGTGAGATCGGGAGTGATGCCGCAGATTTCCTGATAGCCTCCCTTGGCGAGGCGGAACCCAGTCATGACCTCGTCGAAAATCAAAACGGTCCCGTTCTCCGTGCAGAGTGTGCGTAAGAGTTCGTGGAACCCGGGGCGCGGCAGGTAGAGCCCTGCGTTAGCTGGGACGGGTTCGACTATCACGGCGGCAATCTCGCCGGGGTTCGCGGCGAAAACCGCACGGAGGGCGTCCACATCGTTGAATGACACGGTAAGTGTCAGGGCCGCGAGAGCCGCAGGAACGCCCGCGCTGTCAGGACTCCCGTGGGTGAGCGCACCGCTGCCCGCCTTCACTAAAAGCGAGTCCACATGGCCGTGGTAACAGCCCTCGAACTTCACAATTTTATCCCGGCCCGTAAACCCGCGCGCCAGTCTGATGGACGACATCGTGGCCTCGGTCCCACTGCTCACCATCCGGACCTTTTCGACCGACGGCACCCAGTCGACGATTGTGCGCGCCATCTCCACCTCCAACGGATTTGGAATCCCAAAGCTCACGCCACGCTCGGCCGTCTGCGCGATCGCATCCCGGACCACTTGAGGAGCGTGCCCTAGGATGGCGGGCCCCCAGGTTCCCACAAAATCCACGTACCGTTTGCCATCCACGTCCCAGATGTGAGCGCCCCGCGCGCGGTCCACAAAGAACGGCTCCCCACCCACCCCGCGAAAAGCGCGTACGGGAGAGTTCACGCCTCCTGGAATCAAAGTGCAGGCTTCGGCGAACAATGCGGCAGAACGAGATGGCGTATCCATGAAAGGGGTGATTTTAAGCCAGGGCGCGGCTCTAAGGGAATGGGAATTAAAGAAGCGTGCGCGGCGGCACTTAAGGAAGCACAATTTTCCAGCTCTCATTTGCTTTTAATCCGCAATTGCTTCCCCTTGACTGCCTCTTTCCAGATCCCGCTCCACCCATGAAACTGTTTTCCGCCTGTTCACTCCCCCTCTTAAGCCTCGGCCTTTTTGCCGCGGTTGCCGCCGATGACGCGCCTGAAACCAAGCCAGGAGAAAAAGCGGCTGAAAAACCGGCGGTCACAAAACCCTCGGAGACTCCCGAGGTGAAACCCAAGGAAACCAACGGAATGGTGCACATTGAGGGCAAAGAGCTTCGCTACGCCGCACAAACGGGACTACTGCCCATCTTTAAGGACGACGGCGCCGTGAAGGCGACCGTCTTTTATGTCTACTACGCCGTGGTTGACGCCCATGGCTACCGGGAAGCCAAGGGAGCCGCCGCCAGCCGCCCCATCACCTTTTGTTTCAACGGCGGGCCCGGTTCCTCCGCCGTATGGCTGCACTTGGGGGGGCTTGGCCCGCGCCGCGTGGACACTCTCCTGGACGGACGCAGCCCCGGAGCAATTGCCCCGCTTGTGGAAAATCCAAACTCGGTTTTGGACGTCACTGACCTCGTTTTCATCGACCCGGTGAGCACCGGGTTGAGCCGTGCGTCGAAGGGCGAAAATGAAAAACAATTCCTTGGAGTCGAGGAGGATATTGAAGCCGTTGGAGAGTTCATCCGGATGTTTTGTTCAAGAGAAAAGCGCTGGACCTCTCCCAAGTTTTTGTGCGGCGAGAGCTACGGCGGCATCCGGGGCGCAGGCCTTGCCCAGCACCTGCAGGCCAAACACGGCATTTATCTGAACGGCCTTCAAATCGTCTCGGGACTCTTAAATTACCAGACCATCAGCGAAGGCACAGGCAACGACCTTCCCTACATCCTCGCGCTGCCCACGCTTTCCAACATCGCCCACTACCACGGAAAACTCGCCGCGCCGCTACAGGCTGACCGCGCGAAAACCGAAGCCGACGCCCGCGCTTTTGCCACGGGCGAGTACGCCACCGCATTGCTCCGCGGAAACAGTCTTCCAGCAGAAGACAAGAAACGCATCGCTGCCAAGGTGGCCGGGTTCCTTGGCCTTTCGGAGGAACAGGTTCTTGATCAAAACCTGAGAGTGAACCGTTGGCAGTATCGGAAACTGCTGCTCAAAAAGGAGGGTAAAGTTTTCGGCGGATACGATGCACGCGTTCTCGCTGATGATGTTGCAAGCGACTCCGCCGCTCCGAGCTTTGACCCCTCGGCAGACTTCGTGCGGGGCCCTGTCTCCTCGTCCATCAACGCATACGTGCGTGAGACCCTCCAGTTTGAAAGCGACCACCCTTACCGCGTGATGGCCCCGGTTCCCTGGAACTTCAACCAGTACGCGAACCGTTTTGTTGCCATGGAGGAGCGCCTGGCAGAGGCGGTGGTCAAAAACCCCCGGTTAAAAGTCCTTATGCAAATCGGCCGTAGCGACCTTGTGGTGCCGCAGGACGCGATGCGTTTCAGCGTCAACCAACTACCTCTTCCCAAGTCACTCCAATCCAACATCCGGTTTGAGGAGTACGCCAGCGGTCACATGATGTACTTTCATCTGCCGGATGCCGAAAAGTTCCGCCAGGACACGGTTCGCTTCATTCGCGAAGCCAGCAAGTAGGCGCCTCCACGGCAGTGCTGCCGTGCTGCACCGATTCAAAAGCACCCGCCAGCGAACCGCGTGGAGTCTCATTGACTCCGCTGCGCTTATTCGTCGCTGACCGAAAACGTCACCGTCTCTATCTTGGCAACGGCGAGCGCATCAAGCACATCCACGGTCCGGCTATATTTTGCGTTGGGGTCGCTCACAATCGTGACAACCGCGGGTGTTTTTGCATTGTCAGCGTTCTGTTTGAGTCGCATCAGCGTGTCGCGCAACCGCGGCAGGTCGCGGCTTTCGGGCGCGTCCAGCGGTTCATCGTTCAGAGCGACTTCTCCCGAATCCGAGATACTGATGATGATTTCATCTACAAAATCTGTGGCCGTTGAAGATTCCGTGCTTCCGGGAAGCGTCGTATTCAACTCGTTTTCCACTTTCACGGCACCGGCCATGACCATGAAAAAAAGCATGATCACAAACACCACGTCGATCATCGGCGCGATTTGGAATCCACCCGTGGGAATTTCTTCTGGAACAAATGCTTTCAAGAGTTATTCGCGGTTTGAAGTGGAGAAAGAAATATCCGCAATCCCAGCCTCCGCCGCGGCATTCATGGCCCGGGAAATGTGCAGCGCCGGCACCTCGCGGTCCCCGCGGATGACCACCCGGAAATTGGGATTCTGATCCGCGCTCAAAAGAGCGGAGCTCGTTTCCCGAGCCTGACGCAGTTCCTGCACGAAATCCGCGGGGGAGCTGTAGGGCTTGTCCTGGAACGTAAAAACCGCCGTGCGAGACGCGGCCTCCCAGCGCACGTTGATGATCGCCTCGGCGCGGCTGTTGTCCTTCTTGTTGGAATTGGGGGCCACAGGTAGCAGGATATTTTTGTCCACGCGCAGCACCTGTGCGGAGGTGATGGTCATGAAAAAAATGAGCATGACCAACAACACGTCGATCATGGGTGCTATTTGAAAGTCGGGTTCACCCGACTCCATATTTCCGCCGCCACCAGCCATATGCGTTGTTTTTAAAGACTAGAGTCTCAAGCCCGGGATCTCCCGCGGCTAGGCGGACTGGCTCTCCGGTTGGGCCACCCAGTTGGGCGTTGCCGCGTAAAGTTCCTCGCCGCTGATGTGCAATCCAGCCATGTGTTCGTAAGGCATCTTGCGGAAGAGTTCCTGAATGACGTCCTGGATGTGGTGCATGGAATCGGCCGAGCGGCTCCTTAAAAAATAAAACATGCCGAACGCTGGAATGGCGATGAGCAGACCGCTCGCCGTCGCCGTGAGCACTTCGCCAATCGCCGACGACAGCCCTGAAGGATCGCCGATGCCGGCCTGTCCGATGTTTCCAAACGCCTTGATCATCCCCGTGACCGTCCCTAGCAAGCCGATCATAGGTGTACACACTCCGATGACAGAGAGGTAACTGATGTACGTGTTCAGGCGGGAGCTCTCCTGCTGCATCGCTGCCACAATGGACTCTCCGACCGCAATCTTCCCTTCTCCAAGCATCCCGATGCCCGCCCGGAGCGTGTTTGCTAGCGGGCTGGGGTGCGTCTTGCAGTAGTTATAGGCCCCCACGTAGTCGCCTTCTCGGAAAAGCTGTTTAACCGCAGCCTCCATTTTTAGGGGAGCCACGCGCTTGCGTGAGGTCCGCATCCAGCCGTCTCCGCAGAGAAAGAAGGTCAGCACCGAACAGGCGCCGATGGGAACCATGACCCAGCCGCCCTCGTAAATGGTTTCCCAAAGCGTCTTGTGATGCACAGCCGGGACCTTGTCCTCAGCTGCCTGAAGCTCTGGCGAACAGGCGGTGGCAAACCACAACAGCAGGGGCAAAAGGGCGGTTTTTCCGATTTTTTTTATCATTTGCGAGGGGGAGAAGTTGTCCGTGTCGCCTAAAGACTACTGGTTTTGTGAAGGGTTGTCTGTATTAGCTTGGGAGCTGAAGGCAAAAAAACGAACTCTAGGAACCGGTCTGGTAAAAGCTGCCGGAAATAGCCCGCTATAGCGAACAGGAATGGAAGCCCTCCCATTAACGCAAACGTTTGCCACCCCGCCCGGCGGGAGCGTTCGCCCCGTGCCCAGAAGCCGGCCCCGGATCGTTGAAGAGTTTGAGGAATGGCTCGTGGTGGAAAAACCTGCGCAGATGGCCGCCCACCCCAGCAAACCGGCGGACATGCGAACGCTCTGGCACTATTTGTGCGACCTCCTCGCCTTCGAGTGTGTCAACGGGGGCGGTATCTCGATGATCAACCGGCTGGATCGGGAGACCAGCGGACTAACCCTCGTCGCCAAGTACCGGGGGGCCGCCCGTTCCCTTTGCCGGCAGATGGCGGCTCACACCATCCGCAAAACTTACCTAGCCATCGTCATTGGTTGGCCCGACTCCGACCGCTGGGAAGTGGACGCCCCGATCCTGCGCCAGGGCATCCACAGCCCCTCGCGGATCTGGCTCAAACAGTGTGTCCACCCCGAAGGCAGCACGGCCTTCACAAGCTTCGAGACGCTCGCCCGCCTTGAAACAGGCCCCGCTTCTTCCCAACGCTTCGCTCTCGTGCGCGCCACCCCGCGCACCGGCCGCATGCACCAGATCCGCGTCCACTTGGCTCACTCGGGGCATCCGCTGGTCGGAGACAAGATCTACGGGCACGATGAAGGCTGCTACCTGGAGTTCATCCAAACCAGCTGGACCCCCTCTCTGGAGGCCCGCCTGCTGCTGGACCGCCACGCCCTCCACGCCAGCGGACTTTACCTTGAGGAGAGCGGACAGTTTTGGGAGATCCCGCTTCCCCCGGATTTGGAGGGTTTTCTTGCGCGCCTCAATCCCGCGACCGTTTAACGCTCATTTTGTTCTTCTCCATTACTTTACACCCAAAACGGTTATTCCCGACCCGGCCTCTTCTGCGACAAACCACACTTTGGGTTTGCATCGCGCGCCCTCGGCAGGAACTTTGAATGGTTCGAGCATCTATGAGTTCATCGCGAAGAGTTGTGATTACAGGCATGGGAGTGGTCAGTCCGGTAGGATCTGATCTACGCTCCTTTTGGGACAATCTTACCCACGGCCGGAGCGGTATTGGTAAGGTAACCCTTTTCGATCCAGAAGGGTACGACACCCAAATCGGCGGAGAGGTTAAGGATTTTGACCCCACAGCCTGGTTCAAAGCCCCCAAAGACGCCAAGCGTGCCGACCGCTTTGCCCAACTAGGGATGGCCGCTGCAAAACTCGCCATGACCGACGCCGGCCTTACGGGCTCGCCGGAAGACCCCGAACGTTTTGGAGTGATCATTGGATCCGGTATCGGCGGGCTCAAATCTTTGGCGGACCAACACACCAACCTGATCACCAAAGGGCCCGGACGGATTTCCCCGTTCATGATCCCGATGATGATCTCCAACATGGCCAGCGGTCTGGTCTCCATGGAATTCGGCCTCCAAGGCCCCAACTTTGCCCCAGTCTCCGCCTGCGCCACTTCCGCGCACGCCATCGGGGAAGCCTGGCGGATGATCCGCGACGGGGATGCGGACGCCTTTCTCGCCGGCGGCTCCGAGGCCGCGATCGTCCCCCTTGGCATCGGCGGCTTCAGCGCCATGAAGGCACTTTCCACCCGCAACGACGCCCCTGAACAGGCTTCGCGCCCCTTTGACAAAGGCCGCGACGGCTTTGTCATGGGCGAAGGCGCGGGCGTGGTCGTTCTTGAAAGCCTCGAACATGCGACCAAACGCGGCGCGCGCATCTACGGGGAAGTGATCGGTTACGGTCTGACCGCGGACGCCTACCACATGACCTCTCCCCCTGAAAATGGAGAGGGCGCCCAGCGGTGTATGCGAATGGCCCTCAAAAAAGCAGGTATCAATCCCGAGCAGGTGGATTATGTAAACGCCCACGGAACGTCCACCCCCGTTGGTGATCTTTGTGAAGTGCGCGCCCTCAAAGCGGTTTTCGGCGAACACGCCAAGTCTTTGTCTGTGTCTTCCACCAAGTCGATGACCGGGCACCTTCTGGGAGCGGCAGGGGCTGTCGAAAGCGTTGTCTGCGCTCTTGCGATCGCCAGTGGCGTCATTCCCCCAACGATCAATCTGGAAGATCCCGACGAAGGCTGTGATCTGGACTTCACGGCTAAAACAGCCAGGGAGAGGAAAGTCACGACCTGCCTCAACAACAGTTTTGGATTCGGCGGACACAACGCCTCCCTCGTTCTCCGTTCTTTTGAGGGATAAACCCGCCGGCGCTTTCATCGACGCCCCAGCATTCCTATTTTCAAACGTCCCAGCCCACAACCTCCCGGCGCAACGACTCCTTTTTTAACACCCTGACATGATCTCGGACTCCTCCGCCTCAAAGCCACTCGCCGCTAACGAAACCATCAAGGCCGCCTCCAACCTGCTGCGCGGAACGCTTGTAGCGGACCTGCAGGACACCTCCACCGGGGCCATCTCCGACGACAACGGCCAGTTGACGAAGTTCCACGGCCTCTACCTGCAGGATGACCGGGACCTGCGCAATGCTCTTAAGAAGGAAGGCAAAGAGAAGGCGTTCTCCTTCATGCTCCGCGTACGCCTGCCCGGGGGCGTTGCCACTCCCGCGCAATGGCTCGTGCTCGATACCCTTGCCGGGGAACTCGCCAGTCCTTCGCTGCGCCTGACCACACGACAGACTTTCCAGTTCCACGGGATTCTCAAAGGACACGTGAAACCCCTCGTCCAGAGAATGCACAAAGCGCTCTTGGACTCCATCGCCGCCTGTGGCGACGTGAACCGCAACGTCATGGCGCCCCCAAACCCGGAGTGCTCTGCATCCTTGCAGCAAGTCTACAACGACGCGCGTTCCTGGAGCGAATTCGCCCTTCCAAAAACACGCGCGTACCACGAGATCTGGCTTGATGACGAACTGGTTGCCGGAGGCGAGCAGGAGCCGATGTACGGGCCGACCTACCTGCCCCGCAAATTTAAGACCGGGTTCGTCCTGCCGCCCTCCAACGACGTTGACGTTTATTCTCAGGATCTCGGTTACATCGCCATTGTCGAAAACAACAAACTGGTCGGATACAACGTAACCGTCGGCGGCGGGCTTGGAATGAGCCACGGCAATGCGGAAACGTTCCCCCGCCTGGCCGACACGCTAGGTTTCATCACCCCAGAACACGTCAATGTCGTCGGAGAAGCCGTTCTCACCACGCAGCGTGACCACGGCGACCGCACCAACCGTAAACACGCCAGGCTGAAGTACACCATCGAAGACCGCGGCATCGAATGGTTCAAGGCCCAGGTCGAAGAGCGTTCCCACGTGAAATTCGGCCCTGCCCGTCCCGCCCACTTCACCACCATTGAGGACCCGCACGGCTGGCACGAATGCACCAACGGCACCTCCTTTTACGGCCTGCACATTCTCAGCGGCCGCATCAAGGACGAAGCCGGTTGGCCCATGAAGACGGCTCTGCGCGAAATCGCCGAAATCCATACGGGGGACTTCCGCCTGACTCCCTCCCAAAATGTGACGATCTCTGGAGTCACGCCCGAACAGAAGCCCAAGATCGAGGCGATCCTCGCCAAACACGGACTGCACAAGGAGAACGAACGCTCCCGGCTGCGGCTGAATTCAATGTCCTGCGTGGCGCTTCCCACCTGCGGCCTCGCGCTTGCGGAGAGCGAACGCATCCTGCCCCAGCTTCTCGAAAAACTTGAACCCGTGTTTGTTGCGGCCGGCGTCGCCAGCGAAGCGGTCAGCCTGCGTGTGACGGGCTGCCCGAATGGTTGCGCCCGGCCCTACCTCGCGGAAATCGGCCTGGTAGGGCGCGCCCCCAACAAATACGCGCTCTATCTTGGCGCCAAATACAACGGCGAGAGGCTTAACCGGTTGGCGTCCCCAAGCGTGACCCTGGATGACGCGGTGAAAATGCTCACGCCAATCATCCAGCGTTATGGCTCGGAACGGCTTTCTGGCGAGGGATTTGGCGACTTCTGCGACAGGGTCATCCTGCCTGCCGACGCCACCTTCCACCGCGTCGGCACCGTCGCCACCGCCTAAACACCCATTGCGGGGCTGGCGACACCGCCTGGGAGGGATTGAAGCCCCCCGTGTTACCAGCCCCTTTTTCTTTTCCCATGAGCCAGCCCACCTCCGCCATTTCCCCCACCCGCGCCGCAGACTTTGCCGAGTGGTACCAGCAAGTTGTCCGCGCCGCTGAACTTGCAGAACCATCGGACGTCCGCGGCTGCATGGTGATCAAGCCGTGGGGTTACGGCCTTTGGGAAAACATCCAGCACACGCTGGACGGTATGTTTAAGGCCACGGGCCACAAGAACGCGTACTTCCCCCTCTTTATCCCACTCTCCTATCTCGCCAAAGAAGCCCAGCATGTGGAGGGTTTTGCGAAGGAATGCGCCATCGTCACCCATCATCGGCTGGAAGCGGGTCCGGACGGTGCGCTGCGCCCGGCGCCCAGCTCCCAATTGGCCGAACCCCTGGTTATCCGCCCCACAAGCGAAACCATCATTGGGGCAACCTACGCCAAATGGGTGCAGAGTTACCGGGATCTGCCGATTTTGATCAATCAGTGGGCCAATGTGGTGCGTTGGGAAATGCGGCCCCGGCTCTTTTTGAGAACCGCGGAATTTTTGTGGCAGGAAGGCCACACGGCCCACGAAACCGAAGCCGAGGCTCTGGAGGAAACTCAAAAGATGCTCGGAGTCTACGAGACCTTCGCCCGCGAACACCTCGCGCTGCCCGTGTACACGGGGGAAAAGAGCGCGGGAGAGCGTTTCCCCGGGGCTGTGCAGACCCTCTGTATCGAGGCCATGGTCCAGGACCGCAAAGCCGTCCAGGCGGGCACCTCACACTTCCTTGGACAAAATTTCGCCAAAGCCAGCGAGATCAAATTCCTTTCCCGCACCAACACGCAGGAGTTTGCGTGGACCACGAGCTGGGGGGTGAGCACACGCCTTATCGGAACGCTGCTCATGGCCCACGGTGACGATGACGGCGCCGTGCTGCCGCCCCGCGTCGCCACCTCACACGTGGTCATTCTCCCCGTGGTTCCCAAGGAGGAAACGCGGGCCGCAGTTCTCGACGCCGCTTACGCGCTTGCCGCAAAACTGCGCGAAGTCCGTTATCATGGCGACCCGCTGCGCGTCGAAGTCGATGCGCGTGATGTGAACGGCGGCACGAAAAATTGGGAGTGGATCAAAAAAGGCGCCCCCCTCCGCGTCGAAATCGGCCCGCGTGATCTGGAAAAAGGAACCGTGGCCGTCGCCCGCCGCGACCGCGCGCACAAGGAAAAGAGCTTTCCCACAAACGCCGAATTCGTGGATACGGTCGCCACAATCCTCGACGATATCCAGGCCACCCTTCTCAACCGGGCGACAGCGCACCGCGACGAACACACGGTGCGGATTGACACTAAAGAAGAGTTTTACGCCTTCTTCACCGCCAAGAATCCGGACAAGCCGGAGGTTCACGGCGGCTTTGCCCTGGCCCATTGGAACGGCTCTGCCGAGGTCGAAACCCAGATCAAAGAAGACCTCAAAGTCACGATCCGCTGCATCCCCACTCCCGGGCAAATTCCGGGGGCCGAAGAGCCCGGTCATTGCGTGATCACTGGAGAACCCAGCGCTCGCAGGGTTCTCTTCGCCAAGTCTTACTAACCGGCCACCCCAAAGAGAAGTCTGCCGCGATCGGCCCCCATCGGATCCCCTTCCCTCTTTCAACCCCGACCCATCCCAAACAATGAGCGCCATTTCCGTCGAACATACAGACCCCGTTAACTCGCAGATTCTCGCGATTTCCGAGGACAAAATTCAGGGATTCGTCCGCGAACCTTTTGCGGAAATCGCGCGCCTCTCGGGGGTCGATCTCGACACCGTTCTGACGCGAATCCGGACCATGCTCGAAGCGGGGACCATCCGCCGCGTTCGCCAAACCCTTATCGCCCCAAATCTTGCAGACGGGGCGCTCGTGGCCTGGCGCGTGAGTGAAGACAAGCTCAACAGCGCCTTTGACTTCATGTTCCAGCAGGACCCCTTCAGCGGACATGTCGTGGTGCGTTCCACCGACCAGCAAACCCCCGGTTCGGAGTACCGCCTCTGGACCACCTTGAAGGTTCCAGTGGGCACCTCCATGGACGTGCACTGCCAGGAATTGATGCGCCACACCGGCTGCGAAAAATACAAACTCATGCCCGCCCGCGGCATCTTCGCCCTTGGGGTGGGCCATGTGCGCCGGAAGACGATCGAACCTGGTGACCGAATCGAAAAAGCGGCCCAGATGATGCCCATCCACAACGTGCCTTTGAACGAACTGGAGTGGCGCGTCCTTTTGGAAATAAAGCGCGAATTTGAACCGCACGAACTCACACCCAACCCGTGGGCAGCCCGAGCCAAAGCTGCGGGAGTGGAATTGGAGGAGTTTTTCCAAATCGCTGAAAACCTGCAATCACGCAAGGTGATCGGCCGTTTCTCAACCTTCCTCGAACACGTCAAACCCTCACAAACTGGAGTGCGCGTCACCCGTTTCAACGCGCTCTTCCACTGGGCGGTTCCGCAGGGCCGCGAAATTGAAGCAGGTGGCGAAGTGGGCCGGCACGAAATCCTAACACATTGCTACTGGCGCGAAGGCGGCCCGGATTTTAACAACGTCAACATCATGTCCGTGGCCCACGGCACCGACAAGGGCCGCGTCCTGGAACACAAGGCGGCCATCGACGCGCACCTTGTGAATTGCGGCATCCCAGTGAGCTACACCAACGTGTTTTGGGGCGGCCGCAGTGAAATTAAACCGTCTGAAATTTCCCCCCTCATCCACAAAGAATGGCTGGAAAAGATGAAGGCGACGACCCCTGCGGTGTGAGCCCCGAGCGCCACAACGAGGCTCCGATTTTCACACTGCTGCAGGTTCTCGAAGATCTGGAGCCCCGGGAGGCAGCTCTCCAAATGGCGGTGGACAAGGTGTTACTTGAGACAACACCACTCCCCATTCTGCGCTTTTACCGATGGGCAGGCCCTTGCGTGACCATCGGCTACTTTCAGTCCCTCGAGAAAGCCGTCACCCAATACCCCGGATTGCCCGTGGTGCGCCGCTGGACAGGCGGCGGAACCGTCTTGCACACGGAGGACGCGCCCTATTCATTGATCGTCCCGCGCGCGGAGGCGTTTGCATCCGTGAGACCGGCAGAGTCTTATCGGCTCGTTCATGGAGCTCTGGCGCACGCGCTCCGGGGCGCCTTCCCCGGCGTCACCACGGCGCAAGAAAACGCACCACAATGCTCCAGCTCGTGTTTTGAAAATCCAGTCACAGACGACCTTCTCCTTGGGTGCGTCAAGGTCGCCGGAGCCGGCCAGCGCCGCACTCGCGCCGGACTGCTCCATCAGGGGAGCATCCAAGTTGGCAGCTCCAATTTTCCGCAGGCCTCGGACTTTGCTTCTCTTTTAGGGAGTGCCATTCAACCGGCCTGCCTCACCCAAGAAGTCCTCGAACGCGCCCGTTTGTTACTCTAATTTAAGATCAGGCAAATTACCCCATCAGACCATGACCGACAAAACTGAAGCGCACATTCCATCGGAAACAAAGGCGGAAGATTCCGCACTGATTACAGGCATCTCCCTGACGGTGGCTCTGGCAGGCACTTTCATGGCCTTCACCAATGTCAAAGACGGCAACATCAACCAGGCCATGCAAGACGCCCAGGCGAGACGGATCAATGAATGGTCCTACTACCAGGCCAAAAGCACCAAACAACACATCGCCGAGGGCACCCTCGAACAACTGCAAAGCCTGAAGATGCTCACCAGCACGGCCACCCCGGAAGCGTTGGCGGAGTTGGACAAAAAAATCGCCGACTTCCAGAAGAAGGTCCAAAAATACGAGATCGAAAAAGCGGAGATCAAAACGAAGGCGGAAGCCTGGCAGACAACGTACGACGATCTGAACAAAGTGGACGATCAATTCGACCTTTCGGATGCCACGATGTCCGTGGGCATTGCGCTCTCCGGGGTTGCCGCACTGGTGCGGCGCCGGACGCTTTTTGCTCTGGCCGTCGTGTTTGTGGTGTTCGGCGCCGTGATGGGGCTGTCCGGCTTTTTCGGCTGGGGCTTACAGGTCCCACTACTCAGCAAGCTGCTTTCGTAGAATATCTTATCCAGGGAGCTACACCAGGTTCAGTCCTGCAATAGTCCGCCACGGGAGAGCCGCGCAATCGCGCCCATTCAACAGACGTTCCCCAGCAAAATTTGGAATCAAATCATGAATGCGTATGGATTACTTGAAAGTCTGATTTAGACCGTTTGTTATAAGGTGGATACATTACCAAAAAGGAGTAAACGTCTATCTTGAGATCAAGTCGTGCCACGGATGTCTTTAGATTGTGTTCTCCCTGCCTCTTCAGATCCGGATGAACACCTTCCGGAGGTAGAGCCAGTAGCAAAGTGTCCAGAGGACGCCGCAGGTGCCCTTGTGAAGCCCCCCAATCCCAACCCCCCAATCCCAGTTTTCCAGCGAACGGCGCCTACTTGGCCTTCTGGCAATCCACGCAGGTGCCAAAAATTTCGAGAGTGTGGGTCACGTTGGCGTATCCCATTTGACGCACCAAACGTTCCAACCCATCAGCAAAACACACATCCAGATTCTTCACGCTGGAACACTGGCGGCAGATGATGTGGTGGTGATGGTGCTCCCCCGTATTGAACTCATACCGGTAGGTCCCATCCCCAAAGTCGCACCGCCTCACCAAGTTGGTCTCCTCCAGCGCCCCTATGGAACGGTAAACGGTCACGGGATCGCACATTCCAGGAGGGAGCAACCGGTGCAGTTCATCCGCGCTGAAGGGGCCGTGTTCGTGAATCAGCACCTTTAAAAGGGCCTTTCGCGGCGAGGTGATTCGATGGCCCGCGCCTCGGAGCACTTCCAAAGCGCCCTCCAAACGGAGCGCTTCCTCCCCCTCAGAATGCGTGTGTTCGTGGGGTTCCATACCTCTACGCCGGCTAATGCTGACGCGCCTTCGTGAGCATAATCTCGTTTCCTTCGGGATCCACGCACATCGCCAAATGGGCGGCCTCCTCGGGAGTGTCGATGGGCTCGCGAAGCACCTGTCCGCCGTGTGCATTGATCAACGCACACCCCTCAAAAAGATCGGCCACCTGAAACGCCATGCCCGTCCACGTCCGCTCGGACTCGCCACCGCAGTGGATCCCGACAATGGAATCCGCGATCCGGACTTCACACACCACCTCGTTTTCACGGATCATCTCGCCGTCAAAAACCTCCCTGTAAAACTTGACCGCGCGGGCCATATCCTTCGCCCAAATGATGTATTTCAAACGTTCAACTCGCATTTCCTAAGCCTACCGCGATTCATTCCGGAATCCCAGAAGGAACGCTCCGCAGCGGCACACGGCACCCGCCAGGGTTGAAAATCATACACACGCCCCGGCCACCGCCTGCACAAAGTCCCTCATTTTGGAGGCATCCTTGCGTCCCGGCGCACTTTCGACGCCGCTGGCCACGTCCACCGCATAAGGCCGGACGCGGCGAACCGCCTCCGCGACATTATCCGGATCAAGGCCCCCCGCGAGGGTGATGCACAAGCCCTTGCAGTGCGCGACCGTGCGCGAGGCGAGATCCAGATCCAGGCGGGCGCCGGTTCCGCCGTAAGCCCCGGCGACGGCCGCATCGATGAGAACGTGCCGGGTCCCCCAAAGCGCGAGGTTCGCCCCCTGCTCAAAGGACTCCAACCGCACAGCGCGAATCAGCGGCCTTCCGGAAAGGTCCGCCAGCTGTTGGCAAAAATTAGGACTTTCATCCCCGTGAAGCTGCACGACATCGATGAATGGGAGTCTGGCGAAAGCGGAAGCGGCCTCCAGCGAGGCATTCACGCAGAGGGCGACTCGTGTGACGAAAGTGGGAAGACCGCGGATCCAATCTGAGGCCTGATCCAGATTGAGAAAACGCCGACTGCCAGACCAAGTGTTGAAGCCTAGCGCATCGGCCCCAGCGTGGATGGCCGCCTCGGCGTCCGCCGGGGTGGTAAGGCCGCAAATTTTAACTCGCACCCGCTGCAAAGGGGCAGGCCCGCCAGCGGAGGATGACGAATCCTTCGCCTCCAATGGGGCGGCTAAAACTGGGGCTCCGTGGGTCATCCCTTTTTCGTAACGGAACCGTGGTAGGTGATCCAGTGCCATTGTCCGTCGTGGGCTCGAAAACGCACGGAGACGCCGAAACTGCACGCCGTCACGGCAGCGATCGCAAGTGCCAGAACCAGAGGCTCCGGTGATCCAGAAAGCGGAAGCCAGGAGCTGGCGCTCACAAAAAGCAGCGTGTTCAGCGCGGCGAGAACAACCAGCAGAGCGGCGGGCAGCGCCCATGCCCGCCATTTCACACGCAAAACCACCGGCCTCAACGCGGCATTGCAAAACCCCAGCCAAAGTCCGGCAAGCAGCCAGCCTAAAAACCCGCCCGCCCTGACACCGGCAGCCGCCAATGCCCCAACACAAACTCCACCCACCAAGAGCCAACGCACAAGAAACTCACTCATGGCGCAGGTTACCACTCTTTCCAAAAGGCGCCAGCCCACAACACAGGCTTTCAAAAGCACAAGACCTGGTGCAAACGAACCCAGTGCGACGAAAGCAAGCGCAGCCAAACACGGCCGAAACATCCGACCCCTATGCTTAAAACCCCCTCATAAAAAGCCCCTCTTTTTGTCTAAAGACCGCAGGCGATGGCCTAAGCCGCACCCTAAAAAGGTTCCAGTCTAATCCTACTTCGCGGAATCGCGTCTAAAAACGGCTATTTTCGGGAGCCTTTTTGTTGCAAGCTCCTCATTTGCAGGCATCGTTTTTTCAAAAGTGCTTGTAGTGCCGACCTACCCCCTTGCGGGTCTTTTTCAGAAAGTGGTTTCATGAGGAATATTCCTCCGTTGTAAAAAGCGCCGCAAGGATGGCAAAGAACACCTCTACTGGAGTGTCGTGGAAAACCGCCGCGTCTCAGGCCAGCGTGTGCTTCAACGGCAGGTGCTTTACCTGGGCGTAATCAACGGCAGCCAGTAGGCCGACTGGCGCAAGACCGTAGAACTCTTCGGT
>CANJZW010000015.1 GCA_947479475.1 Chthoniobacteraceae bacterium | reverse complement strand
TGAAACCACTTTCTGAAAAAGACCCGCAAGGGGGTAGGTCGGCACTACAAGCACTTTTGAAAAAACGATGCCTGCAAATGAGGAGCTTGCAACAAAAAGACTCCCGAAAATAGCCGTTTTTAGACGCGAGTCCGCGAAGTAGGGTTAAGTGAGGATAAACTGCCGACCAGGGCTGAGGCGCATTTCAGACGCTTTCGAGCGCATCCGTGTGGGATTGCAGCGAAAAACTCGCTCATTGACCCCTCTGAACCGCCAAAAGATTCTAACTTTTCCACTGGAACGCGGTCTTCCAAAGGTTCACCACCCCATGTCCAGAAGAACCACCCTGTTTTTTGCAATTTTCCTGACGGGCCTTGCCGTAGCCAGCTCGGCCCTTGCCCAGCAGGTCGGCCTTCCCGCGCCGAGGCTCCTCACTGTGACGCCGGCGGGGGGGCAGGCTGGCACAACGGTGGAGGTCACCCTCACGCACCAGAACGGAGAAGGCATCCGGGGGCTTTTGTTTTCGACGCCGAAGATATCCGCAATCCCATTGCCAGGTGCAGATGGCAAACCGGTGCCGAACCGGTTTCGGGTGACAATCGCGCCCGATGCGCCGGTTGGGGTTCATGACGCCAGGCTCCTCACAAATCTCGGGGTCTCAGCCGCGCGAACGTTTTTTGTGGGCAGGCTGCCAGAGGTGACCCGCGCCAAGGAAAATCAGTCGGTGGAAACCGCGTGGGGGTTGCAGACGAATTCCATTTGCAACGCGGCGACGAGCAAGCGGGCCGTCGACTATTACTCCTTCAAAGGCACCAAAGGTCAGCGGGTGGTTGTGGACTGCAACGCTGCGCAGATTGATTCCAAGCTGACCCCCGTAGTGATTCTCGCGGATTCAAAGGGAGAAGATCTGCTCGTCAATCGGACCAGTGGAGTCCTCGACTATACGCCCCAAAGCGATGGAACCTACCTCATCAAAATCCACGATCTGATATTTCAGGGCGGGACGGAATTTTTTTACCGCTTAGCGATGCGAGAGGTGTCGGGTTCTGGGACGGTTCCCCGTGAGGAAACAACGGCGAGAGTCAGCGCGTTTTCATGGCCTCCCGAGGGCCTTTCACCGCTGGCGCCAAGTCGTAAAATTGATGCGAACAATCAACCTTCGCATGCGCAGCAGATCACGCTGCCGTGTGATCTCGCGGGAAGTTTCACGACCAAAGACGAACCTGATATTTTCGAATTTCAGGCCAAGAAAGGAGAGGTATGGTGGGTCGAAGTGGCCTCTGAACGACTCGGGCTGAACACGGATCCGGCGGCCTTGATTCAACGCGTCGTGAGGGAAAACGAAAAGGAGACGGTTACCGATATCGCGGAATTGGACGACATCCCCTCTCCCATGAAGATGGGAACTTATCAGCCTGCGGCTGCCTACAGCGGGCCGGCTTATCAGGCGGGATCTCCGGACGTGCTGGGCAAATTCGAGGTGAAGGAGGACGGTTTATATCGGCTTCAACTCCGGAATTTGACCCGCGACCGGCGTAACCGGACGGAGAACACCTATCGCCTCATCATCCGGAAAGCACAGCCTGACTTTGCCTTGGTTGCATGGGCGGCGCATCAAAGGCTGCGCCAGAACGACTTTGGAACGCTCTCCAAGCCCATCGCACTACGGGCGGGCACGACGATGGCTTTCGAGGTGGTGACGGTGCGTCGCGATGGCTTCGACGGCGAGATCAGCTTGGGCATGGAGAACCTACCGCCGGGCGTGACTGCCAGCGGTTTGACGATTCCGGCGGGTAAACTGCAGGGGATGCTTTTCATCACGGCATCGGAAAGCGCGACCCCAGCTTTTTCTATCGCAAATATCGTAGGCCGCGCGTCCATTAATGGAACTGCGGTGACTCATTCATGCCGCCTCGCCTCGGTGCTATGGCCGGTGGACTACGCTCCGACTGAACTTCCGAAATCACGTCTCGTCGCGGATGTGCCAGTGTCGGTCACCGATTTTGAAAAGGCGCCCGCCTCGATTGCCGCGGATGGAAACGCCAGTTGGCAGGTCATTGCTGGGGGAACATTGAAGATCCCGCTTCGGATTACATGGCGCAGCGAGTTCAACGGCGCCTCCATCAAGATCAAGCCCTTCGGTTCGGTTTTCGGCGCAATGAAAGAGATCGACCTCCCAATCAAGGCGGCAACCTCGGAGGTGGTCCTGGACACGGCTTCCTTGAAGACTCCTCCGGGCGATTACACGCTCGCTTTTAGTGGAATCGCCGTCATCAAACACCGTCCGAATGAGGACACGGTAAAGATGGCTGAGGACGAGCAAAAGAAGGCTGGAGAGGAAGTCGCCAGCCTTGCCGCCGCGGCCAAAGCTCAGACAGAGAAAGCGGGGGCGGCTTCTGCGGAGCAAAAAGACGAGGCGACGAAGGTTGCAAAAGCTGCGACCGACAAACACAAAGCGGCAGAAGTTGCATTGGCAGAAGTGACAAAGCGCCTCAAGACTTTGACGGACGCTGCTGCGCCCAAAGATATCTTGGATTTTATTGTTTCCGAGCCGATCCCAATTTCGGTGAAGGCGGCCCCTTCCGTCCAGGCTGCCACCCCAAAGACACCGACCGCGCCGGGGACCGCCCCAGCAGCAACGACGGTCTCGTCAAAAAAATGAATCACCTTGATGATTTGCGACTTTATGAGCCCCCGGTTCCCTCTGTCTCGACCGTAAGACTTGGGTCGGGCGTTGGACTGGAAAAGGAATGAAGGTTTATTTGTATGAAACGATTTGAAGCTAGAAATCGCGAGGCACTCATCGGTGAAGGGCGGGCTTTAGGTCGGAAGCTTTCGAATGCTTCTGGAGTTTTGAATCTCAGAAGATGGAGCGGTCTGGCGCTCTGTTTTTTTGCAGCCGTGTGGTTTGGATCGGCTGGCAAATCCCTTGGGGCGGACGCGGCGAGCGTATTGAATTTTGTAAACGACATCGAACCCATTTTGACGAAGGCGAGCTGTAATTCCGGGGGCTGCCATGCCAAGGCAGGAATCGGACAGCGAGGATTCCGGCTGTCGGTACTGGGCTTTGAGCCGCTGGAGGATTACGAGCACATTGTCAAAGAGGGCAAAGGAAGGCGCATATTCTCCGCAGCCCCGGACCAAAGTTTGCTGCTTTTAAAAGCCGCCAACATCGTACCCCACGGGGGCGGCAAGAGGATCGAGCCGGGATCGGAAGAGTTCCAAACGATGGTTCGCTGGATCAGCGAGGGCATGGTTTTTGAACGGGAGTCCGATCCGAAAATATTGTCATTGGAGGTCGAACCGGCGCGGATCTCGCTGAAGGCTCTTAGCCGAAAGCAGTTGGTAGTTCGGGCCCGTTATTCGGATGGAAGCGTTCGTGACGTTTCACGCTCGGCACTTTATGAGGCGAATGACAAGAGTATGGCGGAGGCCTCGGAGCAGGGACTGGTCACCTTGCAGGACTTGCCGGGAAATGTGGCGGTGATGGTGCGCTACTCGGGATTAGTTTCCGTTTGCAGTATTTCGATTCCGCTGGGAGCGCCGGTGGAGCAGCTTCCGCCCTCGAGAAATTTCATCGATGATCTTGTCTTTGCGAACTTAAAGCGCATCGGCATCCCGCCTTCCGAGGTTTGCGATGACGCCACCTTCTTGCGGCGTGTCTCACTGGATGTCGCGGGGCGTTTACCGACGGAGGAGGAGGCGCGGGCGTTTCTGGGGAATCAAGATCCGGGCAAGCGCGACGCGGTGATTGAGGCGCTGCTGCGCAGCTCCGGTTACGCGGATTTCTTTGCGGGCAAGTGGGCCATGCTGCTTCACAACAAGCGGGACTTGGTGAGCGACACGGTCTCGAACTTTGCGTTTCACTCTTGGATTCGGGACGCCCTTTTAGATAACACCCCATACGACGTGCTGGTTCGGGACTTGCTAGCGTCCACGGGTGAAATTGGGACCAATCCGGCGGTGGCCTGGATTAAGCGGGTCAAGGAACCGCAGCAGCAGATCGAGGATGTGGCCCAGTTGTTCCTCGGGGTACGGATGCAATGCGCCCAATGCCACCACCATCCCTTCGAACGATGGGCTCAGCGGGACTACTACAGTCTGGGGGCGTTCTTTAGTCAGATCGGGCGCAAGCCCTCCAGCACGCCGGAAGAGGAGGTCATTTTTCACAAACGCGGAATCGCACAGGCTGAAAACAAGAAGACCAAACAGCAGGTTCTGCCGGCGGGACTCGGCGGCAAAACGCTCGAGATAGCCCCGGATGAAGATCCACGTCTGCGTCTTGCGGAATGGATGCGGGACAAAACGAATCCCTTTTTTGCGAAGGCACTTGCGAATCGATACTGGAAACATTTTTTCCGTCGGGGATTGGTGGATCCGGAGGACGATATTCGCGAAACAAATCCGCCAACCAACCCAGAGCTGCTAGACGCGCTGGCTTCGAGTTTCCTGCAAAGCGGTTATGATTTGAAGGCCTTGATTCGCACGATCACGCAATCGACAACCTACCAACTCAGTTCAGTGCCGAACGCACACAACGGAGTCGATCAGCAGAATTTTTCACGCTACTACCCTAGGCGGCTTCCAGCGGAAGTTCTTCTCGATGCCATAGACGGGTTGACGGGGATGCCAACGAGTTTCCCCGACTTACCCCCGGGCACCCGCGCGGTCTCTCTTCCTGATAACAGCTATAATCGCACCACGGCTTTACTGAAAGTTTTCGGGCGGCCGGAAGCACTGAGTGTTTGCGAGTGTGAACGTGTGGACGCTGCGAGTCTTGCGCAGAGTCTACACCTCCTGAATTCGCCGGACATTAAGAGCAAGTTATCGGGGGCCACTGGCAGGGCAGAACGTCTCGTAAAGGCGGCGGGAACGGATGCAGACAAAATCCGGATCCTTTACTTTACAGCGTTTTCACGCCCGCCATCCCCCGAAGAGGTTCGAGAAGCGGAGGAATATCTGGCGCGCCCGCTCACGGACGCTCGGGGCGAACCCGTGGATCCATTGAAGGCAAAGCGCACTTCGCTGGAAGATCTCATCTGGGCGCTGATGAACGCCAAAGAGTTCTTTTACAACCACTGACCGATGTCCCTTTTACTCGAAAACAATCGCGAGGAATTTTCTCGAATCGTGCCAACCGATGGGCGCGAGATCCCAGCCTGCATCAACCGTGGGCAGGCGGTGGCCCAGGCTGGATTTCACGCGCTTGGAGGCGGCTCGGAAAACCGAAACAACGGCGTTGTGAAAATCAGGTGCAACGATCAGGACTCCGGTCGCAGGCATTATTTGACCCTCCAAAAACAATGAGGCACACGAAAGTTCGTTTATGTTTCTTTGGTGCTGCGTTACTTGGGCTTTGCGAAGCTCCAGCGTTGCGCGCTGAAAAGGATTATTTTCGCGATGTGTACCCCTTCCTGCGGGGCAACTGTGTGGCCTGCCATAACAAGACGACCACGAAGGCAGGCTTGAACATGGAGACTCCCGGTTTGCTGCGAAAAGGCGGTGAGTCCGGCCCAGCGGTCATTCCGAGCAAGGGTGCGGAAAGCCCTCTCGTTCGTTTTGCCCAGCACTTGGAGGACGAAGTGATGCCTCCAAAGAACAACAAGTCAGGCGCTGTTGATCTTACGGCGGCAGAGATCGAGGTGCTCAAATCCTGGATCGATGAGGGAGCGAAGGATTCCGTACAACAGGCGCGGGAGGTGAAATTCCACAGCATATCGAAGAGCGTCAGTCCGATTTATTCGGTGGCGCTTTTGGACGAGGGTCGGGCCGTGGTATGCAGTCGGGCTAACGAATTGCACCTTTACGACCTGACCACGAGGAGCTTTGTGGGTGCGGTTGGCGAGGGAAGCCAGCCAGCACATCGATCCAGTATCCAGTCGGTGGCGTGCAGTCCTGATGGGAAGTGGATCGCGAGCGCCGGTTTCCGCGAGGTGAAACTCTGGAGAAGGCAGGAGACTTCTGATAGTCGATGGAATCCGGACCCGGCTGTGGGTTTGAAACTGGCCGTCGGAATGAACTCGGCGAGAGAGATCGTGGGGGCAAACGCCGAAGGAGACTTGATTGTAATCGAAGCGGGGTCCGGAAAAGAAAGGCGTCGGTGTGCCGGGGTAGCCGCGGGGGCGAAACGCCTCGAACCTTCGCCGGATGGTTCGTGTGTTTGGGTTGGATTGGAAACGGGCAAGAGCGGGGTTTGGAGCCTGCATGATTCCGCTTGGGTGGGAACACGGGATTTTATGGAGGGCGGGATCGCGCGTTGGTCGGGGGACGCTCAGAGCGTTGCGGTAGCCGGCGCAGATAAGATCGTCCGGGTTTGGAAGCGACCGGCAGCCAGATCCACGGACTGGACGAAAACCGTGGAATGGAATTTGGGCGCGGCGCTTTCGGAATTGGCTTGGGACGCGGAGGGAGGGCGTCTTTTGGGGGTTGGTGAGGATGGAAAGTTGCGAATTTTGAGCGTATCGGAGGGAAAAGTGACGCGGGAGTTTAGCGTTGCGGGTGCTGTGACCGCAGCGTTTTCAAGGGATGGAAAAAAAATTGCTGCAGGAGGCGCTGACGGGATCACGCAGGTGCTCGAGGTGGACTCGGGCAAGGTCGTTAGCGAGCTAAGGGTGGACTTGGAGGCGGCAAAACGGATTGAGAAGGCTCATCTGGACTTCGGCCGCCTCGGTTTAGATGTGGCGCATTTCACGAAAGAGTTGGCACGTGTGGAAGGAGAGAACAAAGCGTTGGACGAACTTTTGAAGAAAGCGAACCAGACCATCGAGGCGGCGAAAAAGGCCACCCCAGAGAAGCAAAAGGCGGTGCCTCCTGCGCAGCAAAGCAGGGAGGCTGCACAGACGGAGCTTGAACGGATTGTGTCCTTGGTAAAAGCCGCTCCCAAAGGGATGCCGGACGCTGCGTTGAAGAAGCAGGAGAAGGACGCTCAAGACAAGTTGGCGGCCGCGCTTAAGGCCGAAACCACCGCCGTCTTTGCGCTGAACGCTGCGGAACACCAGGTCTCCGATGCCAACGCGGAGATCGCACGGATTCAAACCTCGAAAGCGGCCAACGACCAAGCGCTCTCCGAAATGAATACGAAGTTGAAGGGATCCAAGGAGGCTCACTCAAAGGCCTCGGAAAAATTAGCGGCATTGAAGAAGTCCCCATCGGAAAAGCCGTACCGATCCCTCGGCGTGAGATTTAGTCCCGACGGTCAAAAGGTCGGGGCGCTGGGTTCGGATGGCCGTGTGCGTGAGTGGTCGCTCTCCACCGGTTTTTCAACTGCGCTCGGGGTGGTCTCTGACGGGACGCTTCAAAGCGGGCACATGGAGTATCGGGCGGACGGGCGGATCGTTGCGGTTAGTTTTTCCGGCTCAGTGTTTGAATCCGCCCCGCGCGGGGGCTGGGTATTGGCGCGTAAACTGGGAGGTGAAAAGGGTGATGTATTTGCCGACCGTGTGAATGCAGTCCGTTTCAGCCCGGATGGCAAAACGCTGGCCGTAGGCGGGGGGGAACCTTCGAGGGCGGGAGACATCACCCTCTGGGAGATCTCCACCGGCCGCTTGCTGCAGAATTGGAAAGAGCGCCACAGCGATGCGGTGTTGTGTCTGGATTTTTCACCGGACGGCCTTTGGCTGGCGTCGGGTGGATCTGACAAATTCGCAAAGGTCACGGAGGTTGCCTCCGGCAATTCGCTTCACATTCTCGAGGGGCACACGCACCATGTGCTTGGCGTGGCGTTCCGGGGGGATGCGCGGGTGCTTGCCACAGCGGGTGGCGATGGGGCGGTTTTGATTTGGGACATGATTCGCGGGGAACGGAAAAAGAAAATCGAGGGTTGGAGCAAGGAGGTGACTTCAATCCAGTACATCGGTAACACTCAGGAGTTGCTGACAGCCGCGGGAGACAACCAAATTAGGATTGTCACCGACGAGGGAGTGCAAGTCAGGGCAATCGCGAAACTTCCCGAATTCATGCAGTCCGCCGTGAGCACGCCGTCGGCAGCTCAGTTGGTGGGCGGAGGTGAGGACAGCGTCCTGCGCGTGTGGGATGGAACCAACGGCAAGGAGTTGGTTTCTTTCGAAAGGCGCTGATGACATCGCCCTTCCGCATGCACAATTTCTAACACCAAAAACCTAAGTCCACCCCTAAAACACATATGTCTGATTCGATGACTCCCAATTTTCTGAGGCAATGTTCAGGTCCGATTCCGAGGCGCGGGTTCATGCAAATGGGCTTGGCTGGGTTTGCTAGTTTGAGCTTGCCCGGCGTGATGCGGTTGCGGGCGGAAGCGCCGGTCCAAAACAAGAAAGAGAGAACTGCGATCATCATGGTTTTCCTTCCGGGCGGTCTATCACACATCGATTCATACGATCCCAAGCCCGAGATCGGCAGCGAGTACCGCGGCCCGTTTCAGACCATTTCAACGAAGGTCCCAGGCACCCACTTAACCGAGTTGATGCCGATGCAGGCAAAGATCGCGGACAAGTTTACAATCCTTCGATCGATGTATCAGACCGGTCCGGGGCATCCCGCAGGGACCGTGCAGTTGCTCTCCGGAGACCCCGAGACGCGAGACAAACCCAAGCCAAAATATCCGGACTGGATGTCGGTTGCCCATTACTTGAGGTCCAAAGAAGGCGGCCGCGACAACCCTCTTCCCAATTATATTGCGGTCAACTCCATTAACGGCACCTATCATGGTCCCACCTACCTTGGAGATGGTTATGCCGAGTTTGTTGTGGGCGACGATCCCAACCGCCCAAACTTCGAGGTGCCTAACGTGGGCTTGTCCGACCCCTCGGAGAGTCGCCGTTTGAGCGATCGCGTGGCGCTGCGTCGGAATTTGGACCGGATGGAGCGCGGTTTTGACCGTGCGGGGGAGCTTGGGGCGGTGGATCAATTTGAGACGCAGGCCATGAGTCTGTTGACTAATCCGAAGGCGCGCGCTGCCTTCGATATGAGCAAAGAGGATGCCCGGACGCGGGACCGATACGGGAGAAACCGTTGGGGGCAGCAGCTTCTACTCGCGCGGCGATTGGTGGAGGCTGGGGTCGAGATTGTGACAAGCAGCCTCGATGGCGCACTGTGTGGCCGCGTTGCAAATTGGGACGATCACGCGGTGAATCATAATATTTTTGACGCGTTGCGTTTCCGCATGAAGAATTACGACCAGGCCGTTTCCGCGTTGATCGAGGACCTTTACGCACGAGGATTGGACAAGCGTGTGCTGGTGGTGGTGACCGGTGAATTCGGTAGAACGCCGAAGATAAGCTTTGAGCGAAGCACGGGGGGCGGCGATGGAAGCGGCCCGACGGGAACGTTGCAACCCGGGCGGGATCATTGGCCGAATGTTTTTTCAAACATTTGGGCGGGGGGCGGGATTCAAACAGGTGGAATCATAGGGGCCAGCGACAAGCGCGGGGCGGAGGTGATTGAACGGGGCTGTGGGCCGGGAGACTTCTTGGCAACGATTTACCATCACCTCGGCATTGATTCCGCCAAGGTGGTGATCAACGACCTGAACGGGCGTCCAACGGCAATAGTCAACGAGGGGCGCCCCATCCCGGAGCTTTCCCGGGTCTGAGGCTACGCGTTTGGCTCACTCTGACTCCGTGAGCCGGTCCCTTTCGCTTCCGAGTAAAGCGTGGCCGGAAAAAGTGAGTTGAACAAGCGCTCCAACCAGCCGGTTTGGTACCATCGTAAGATCACCCAACGATTCTGCACTCTCAAGCGGTTCCGCTTGCAGACTCTGTTGGGTAAGTTTCAAAGGCCTTTGTGGACCTGAAAGTCTCACCTCGTTAAATTGGGGCTACAGGGACGGCTCCCGCGTGGGAACAGACCCTGGCGGCGATTTCGCACGCAGAGCGCAGAATGTCATCGGGCGCTTGCTCGCGGAGGAGACCAAGGACGAAGCCGGCGGTAAAAGCATCGCCGGCACCGACGGTGTCTACGACCGCCGTGGGAAGGCCTTCCTGCTGGGTCGTGGCGGAACTGGAAACCATCAGGGCGCCGTCCGCGCCACGGGTCATGACGATGCAATCAAGGCCGAGTCGCGCGCGCAGGGCGTAGAGGCTGGCTTCAGGCAAGGGGTCAAGGGGCACACCGTGAGCCGCGGCAACCTCGGGAAGTTCCTCGTCACTCAGCTTTAAAATGCTGGCAAGGGCGATGGATTCACGCAGAAGTGCGGCGTCGTAAAAGGGCGAACGCAGGTTTATATCGAGAACGCGCAGGATCCCGAGGGACTTTGCTTCCTGAAGCACGCGCCGGATCGTCGCGCGGGACGGTGCGCTGCGTTGACCGAGGGTACCGAAGTAGACGACGTCCACCGAAGCAAGCGAGCCAAGGAGCGCGCCGTCCCAGGCGAGACTGTCCCACGCGGAGTCAGGCTCGATCTTGAAAGTCGGTTTTCCTGTAGCATCAATAGACACGCCAACCGTCCCTGTGGAGGCGTTTTCAAGAGACGGTACAAACGTGGTGTCGATGCCGAAGCTGTGCAGGATGGCAAGGGCTTGTGAGCCGCGGGGATCGCACCCAACAGCGCTTAGCACGCTCACGCGGGCACCCAAAAGGGCGGCGTGACATGCGAAATTCACCGGGGCGCCTCCAAAGCGAGGGCCATCAGGAAAGAGGTCCCAGAGGACTTCGCCGCAGGAGAGGATGCGTGGCGCGGGCTTCATCAGCGGGTGTTTCGAGCCTTGTCGACGAGAACGGCGCCCAGAATGACCAGGCCGAGGACGACCTTCTGCGTATAGCTCTCAACGTTGGTGAGGTTCATGCCATTTTGGATCACCGCGATCGTGAAAGCGCCGGCGAGGGTCCCGAACATCCGTCCCTCGCCCCCGGCCAGGCTGGTGCCGCCGACCACCACTGCCGCGATCACGTAAAGTTCGTACATACCGCCGTACGTCGGAGAACCGCTCTTGAGCTGGGAGGCCATGATGACGCCCCCGAGGCCCGCCAGAGAGGCGCTCGCTATGTAGGCAAACATCAGCACCCGGCGCACCGGAACGCCGGAGAGTCGGGCGGCTTCGCTATTCCCCCCAACCGCGTAAAGATGGCGGCCGAGTTTCATCCGGCTCATCAAAATATGGGCGAGTCCGTAGAGAACCGCCATCAGGAAGACGGCGTTTGGCACATTCAGAAAGTCCGCTCCGCGGCCCAGCCACACGAAGGATTCCGGGATTTGATAGATCGACTGGCCCTTGGCGAGAATGTAGGCGATCCCGCTGCCAACAAGCATCATGGCGAGAGTGACGATGAAGGGAGGGATGCTGAAACGCGTGATCATCGCTCCAGAAAAGGCGCCGACTGCTCCGCAGGCGAAAATGGCGACAAGACAGCACAGGAGCATTCCCGCCGGAGAGGCCGCGATGCCACCGGCGTAGTCCCGGATCAGGCGTGCACTGAGCACGGAGGAGAGAGCAAGGAGACTGCCCACGGACAGGTCGATGCCGCCGGTAATGATCACCATCGAGACGCCAATCGCCACGATGGCAATCACCGCAATCTGGTTGGCGATGTTGAGCAAGTTCTCTGACTTCAAAAAATTGGGCCACCGATAGCTGCGCGGCGAGACAAACCGCGGCTCACCCAGCGAGGGAAAGTCCGCCTGCAAGTTGGAAAACACGAGCCACGCGCCCGTGGCCTGAGTGCAGGCGACAACATCGAGGCGCTCTCCAGACGCTGCGAGGCGTTGAAGCGTTTCGCGGGCGTCCTTGGGTTCGCCTCGAACGACCGAAACAGACGGAGCGCTTGAGCCGGCAGCACTGAGTAGCCGTTGGAGCGCCGCAGCGTAAGCGACGTCATCGGGTTGGTCGCGTGTGGCGATGAGGACGCGTGCTGGCCGGCTCCCTCCCTGGCCGAGCATTTTGGCGACTTGAATGGCGGCGGCTTCGCCGGTGGGCGACTGATCGCTGAAAGTCAGCGCACTGAAGAGGGCGCACAGCAGGGCAAGCACGAGGACCATGCCATAGTCGGCGAAGAGACGGGATGGTTTCATAAGCAGATTCTGCGGAGATCTTGGGGGAGGAAGGTTGTCAGGCGATGGCAAGACGCATGATCTGCTCCTGAGTGGCGGAGCGTGGGTCGGCAATTTCACCGGTGATCCGGCCCTCGTGCATCACAAGAATCCTGTCGGCCATGCCGAGGACCTCAGGCAATTCAGAGCTGATCATGATGATAGACTTCCCTGCGGCGACGAGTTCGTTCATGAGGCGATAGATTTCAAACTTGGCTCCGACATCGATACCCCGGGTGGGTTCGTCAAATATCAGAATCTCGCAGTGTCGGGCGAGCCACTTGGCGAGGACGACTTTCTGCTGGTTGCCCCCGGAAAGGTTGCCTGCGCGCTGCTCTTGGTTGGGGATCTTAATCTTGAGCTGTTCGACGTAACGGGCGAACTCCTCGCGTTCAGCGCGCATCCGCACGAAGCCCTGGCTGGAAAGACGTTCAAGGTTGGGGAGCGCGAAATTTTCACGCACGGAGTGGGCAAGGACCAGACCTTGCGTCTTCCTGTCTTCGGTGAGGAGACCGATGCCCGCAGCGATGGCGTCGGAGGGCGAGCCGATGTTAAGCAGCCTGCCATCGAGGCGGATCTCTCCGGCCTCGCGGGGATCTGCGCCGAAAAGGAGGCGCAGGGTTTCCGTGCGGCCTGCGCCCACAAGCCCGGTGAGCGCGAGAATTTCACCGCGTCCCACGGTGAAGGAGACGTCGCGCACGGCACGCCCACGGCGCAGACCGGAAACCTCGAGGCGGGCGGGCCCCGGGATGGTTGAGCGCTGAGGAAATTCGTCGGTGAGTTCGCGTCCGACCATCAGCTGAATCATCTCGGCGCGGGTGATGTTGGCGGTGAGCCGGTCGCCGACGTTGCTCCCGTCGCGTAGAACGGTGACGCGATCCGTCATTGCGAAAACCTCGTCCAGACGGTGGCTGATGTAAATGATGCTGATCCCCTGGGAGCGGAGGTCGCGGATGATTTCAAAAAGCCGCCCGACCTCGTGCGCGGTCAAAGCGGCGCTGGGTTCGTCCATGACAAGGATGCGGGCATCAAAAGCCAGGGCTTTGGCAATTTCGACGAGCTGTTGTTGGGCGGTTGTGAGGCAGCGGCACGGAGCATCCAGATCCAGATCCGCCCCGAGCCGCTGGAAGAGTTCGCGGGCGCGGGCGCGTTCAGTGTGTTTGTCTAGAAGGCCCCCTCGGGTCGTCTCGCGGCCGAGGAAAATATTTTCCACAGCGGTTAGTCCAGGGACGAGATTGAACTCCTGATAGATGACGGCGACGCCAGCGGCGCGTGAATCCTGCGGGGTATTGAAGGGCGCCTCACGGCCATCGATGCGGATGGATCCAGCATCGGCCTTATGGGCTCCGCCGAGGATGCGCATGAGCGTGCTTTTACCCGCGCCGTTTTCCCCCAGAAGCGCGAGCACTTCACCGGAATGCAGCTCCAGGTCGACTCCGCGCAGTGCCTTGACTCCGGGGAAGGACTTCACGATCCCCCGCATCTGCAGAAGGGGGGGCGCCTGGATCATAAGCCCATGGCGGTCTCGAGTGCTGTGCGCATGACAGCGGCGTCCGGTTCGATGCCAGTCCAGTATTGAACCCCAATAATGCCCTGGTTCACCAACATACCGAGACCGTCGAGGGGGCGGCAACCGCGGGCGGCAGCGTCTTTGAGGAGGCGGGTGCGTACGGGGTTGAAGATCACATCGGCCACAACCACGCCGGGGCGTAGAGAGTCCGTGTTCAGGGCAAGCCGCGCTTCCGGAGCGTAAAGGCCGATGGAAGTTCCGTTGATCACGATGTCCGTGTCGGCCGACACGGTGTAGTCCCCCTTCCAGACCACGTGTGAAGCATCGATCTGGAGCGTCTCGCGCAAGAGGCAGGCGAGTTCCGCGCCGCGCTCCTCAGAGCGGTTGACCACGGTGATTTTGCGAGTTCCCGCGAGAGCGAGTTCCACGGCGATCGCGCGCGCTGCGCCGCCTGCGCCGAACAGAACAACGGCTTTTTCCCGGGGATCCTCCAGGGACTGGAGAGAGCGCAGGAAGCCCTTGCCATCGGTGTTCTCGCCGATCAACTGGTCGCCACGGCGGACTACGCAATTGACCGCGCCCATGGCCGCGGCGGACTGCCCAAGACCGTCGAGGAGAGAAATGACCGTCACCTTGTGCGGCAGGCTGCAGTTGAAGCCGCGAAACCCCATGGCCCTTGCGCCGCGGACTGCAGCGTCGAGATCCTTCGGAGCAACCTCCATGTTGATGTAGCGCCAATGAAGCCCGTGGTGTGCGAATGCAGCCTCGACCATCGCAACCGTGGGATTGCCAGCGGCGCCCTGGGACAGGGAGCCTACGAGTGAGGGGAGAAAATCAGGGTTGCTCATCAGAAAGTTATTTGAGGGAGGAATCCTTCTCGGCGTCTGCCTTTCGATAAAGGCTGGTGGGGATCAGGAACTGCGGAGGCAGAGTCTCGCCCTTGGAGTGACGGAGAATGGCGTCGACGATCTGTACGCCCATCTTGTCAGGAAACTGGATGGGGTCTGCGTAGATCTTGCCTTCCTTGATGGCCTGCTTGCCTTCGGGCTGGCCGTCGAATCCCACAATGACCACCTGCTTGGTTTTGCCGGCCTTTTCAATCGCAGCACGCGCACCAAGTGCAGCCGGGTCGTTGATGGCGAAAATTCCACGCAGATCGGCGTGGGATTGCAGGATATCCTCGGCCGCCTTAAAGCCAGCGTCCTTCGCGCCGCCGCTTTCGAGTTCCGCAACGACCTCAATCCGGGGCTTTCCCGCGGCATTGTGGGCGTTGATCACCTCGGTGAAGCCGCGAACGCGAAGCTGGCAGGACTCAACTTGTTTAAAGTGGAGGACAGCCACCTTGCCGCCGGCTTCTCCGAGTGCCTCGATCATCGCAAGAGCGGCTTCTTTTCCCCCGCCAAAATTGTCGGTGGCGATCTGGGTGGCGATTTTGACGCCCGGTTCATTGCAGGGAATATCGACGGTGAAGACCGGAATACCAGCCGCGTTGGCCTCCTGAATGACGGGTACGATCGATTTGGAATCGCAGGGACTGAGGACGATGGCGCTGACCTTCTTGACGATGAAGTCCTTGATCTGGTTGCTCTGCTTCGCAACGTCCTTGTCCCCGCTTACCAGCACCGTTGTGTAGTGGTGTTTGAGTCCCTCGGCGGTGATGGTGTCGCCGATGGTTTTAAAGAACGGGTTGTCGAGGGTGAGCAGTGAGACGCCGATCGTCCCCTGATTTGGAGTGGCGTTGGATTGCGTGGACGCCTTTTCCGCAGGCTTGTCGCAGCCTGTGAGCAGGACGGCGGCCAGGCAAAGGGTCTTCGCGAGGGAATGTTTTTTCACGAGTATGGGATGGGGGTAAAGGAGGATGGAGAGCCTAGAGTTTGCCGGTTTTAAGGAATTCATGACGCACGGGGGCCGTCACGCGAACGCCCGTGGTCGAGATGAATGTGACTTCGCCTGCGCTGAACACGATGTTCTGCACGTTTTCAAACCCATGCGGGATGCGGACCACGCCTTGAATGTAATTGACCACCGTCGGTTTGGCGGCGGTGAGCTCAAGAGCGGTGGGGACGCCTTCGCGGGTAAGGACGTTGTCGCGCGTGGAGGGGACGAGGCCGTCAGCGAAGTGTGCCGTGACGTCCTCCAGGCCGAGGCAGTTATTGCGTCCGTTCCAGGGATGGCCGTGCCGGCCGTGGTTCTCGATCCAGAACACCGTGCTGTGCAGGACGCCCTGATCTTTGAGCGAGAACCAGACGTAGCCTGCGTCGGCGTACGTCGCCGTGGTCCAGGCGGGGCCACCCGTCTTCTCCCAGGACTGGCTGTTGATCTGAACGAGGTCGGCGAATCCCTGTCGGGCAGGCAACCGCGTGAGATCGGCGTCGGGCGCGTTTTTCCACGCGGCGGGGACTTTGGAGAGGTCGGTCCATTTTGCCCCGGGGAGGAGAGACTGGTATTCGCGCTGGCTTGGATCGCTGAAGAGGCCCGGACACGTCATCCCAAAACTGAAAGGGCTGGTGGCAATGCGGACCGCGCCCTCTTTTTCAGGCATAGCGAGCGTGGCATGGTGACCGAGCGGGGCGCGTCCCACAAAACCCTCGATGGTGTCACTGGAGTAGAGCACGTTGTGGCCGGCGACAAGGGAAAGATCCTTGGTAACGCGCCCTTTGCGGGCTGTAGGGGTGAAGGAAAGGGAAAGGGTGGTGACATCGCCCGCGGAGCGCCTTCCAACAAGCGTCCAGGGATCGCCAACGACTTCTCCGTGGGGCGGGTGTTTTTCGCCGTTGAGTGGATCGTTGTTTCCGCCGAAGGGCAAACAGAAGAAGTCGCCACGCAAGGGCACGAGCACCGGGGCTGGCATTGCGGCGGCGGGCTCGTTCTGCCATGGGCTGATGTGATACGGTTGTACAGGCTTTGTGCTGTCGCGGAAGAACGTTATGGGCGCCATGTGGGCTCCAAGGCGAGTGACGGCGACCTCAACCTCCTTGGTGGAGAGCACAAAACTGGGTTGCCCGTGGAAGGTCTTCAGCGAGCCCGCATCCTTATCGGAGCCTGTTGGATTGGGGGCAGCGGCCTGAAGGATGGAAATTGGAACGATCATCAGCGAGCAGGCCAGCGGGAGGATACAGCGGGGAAGGAGGGGGTTGTGCATGGGTGGGTGGGCTGAGATTAGCGGGAAAACACTGCAGGAGGGAAGAGGTGGCGTCACCATTCGGCAGAAACTTGCCAACACAAGGCTGCCGCCTGTAAGGACAGGTTGCACCCTATGAAAACCCAGCCTTTGCATTTGAAAATCCAACAGGAGCTGCTCTCCGAAATTCTCGAAGGCAAACACGACCACACAGCGCGCCTGCCAAGCGAGGCGCAGTTGGTAAAGAGGTTTGGCGCGTCGCGTCCAACGGTGGCTCGTGCGCTGCAGGAATTGAAGCTGCAGGGTTTTTTGGAGCGGCGCGCGGGCTCGGGCACGTATCTGCGCCGGGAGCGCGGCGCGGCACAGGGGGCGCAGGGAGTCCGCCAACTGGGGCTGATCGTGCCGGGGTTGGGTCAGGTGGAGATTTTCGACGTCATCTGCGGGGAGCTCGCGAGCCTGGCTCGAGTGCATGAACTCGGGATACATTGGGGCGGGAGTACAGGACCGATGACGGCAATGGGCATGTGCATCGAAGAAGCGGAGGAACTTTGTACACGCTACATTGGGAGCGGGGTCTCGGGCGTCTTCTTCGCGCCGTTCGAGCATACGGTGGACAACGAGGCGGCCAACCGGCGGATTACAGAGCGGCTAAGCCATGCGGGGATTCCGGTAGTTCTCCTGGACCGCGACCTGTGCCCGTTTCCCAAGCGCAGCCCGTTTGACCTCGTGGGAATCGATAATTTTGCAGGGGGCTACCTTCTGGCGGAACACCTTCTGAAGCTTGGATTAAAGCGACTGGCTTTCGTAGCCAGGCCGTTTTCCGCAGGGACGGTGGCCGCCCGACAAGCGGGAGCGCGAGCGGCGATGCTGGCCCAAAACGTGACAGCGGGGCGCGATTTTTCCCACGAGGGGGATCCGGGCGACTTGAAATTTGTACGGAATCTCGTCGCCGGACGCACCTACGATGCCCTGATCTGTGCGAACGACCACACGGCGGCCCATTTGCTGCAGACGCTGACACGCCTCGGGGTGCGGGTTCCCGAAGAACTCCGGTTGGTCGGGTTTGACGACGTTCGTTTTGCGACCCTCCTCACGGTGCCGCTGACCACCGTCCAGCAGCCCTGCCGGGATATTGCGCTGACGGCGTTTCACGCAATGCGGGAGCGGATGGCGGTGACGTCGCTCCCAGCGCGCAGTCTGCTTTTAACACCGCGCGTGATCGTGCGAGAGAGCTGCGGTGCCTATCTGTCGCGGTAGCGAGCCTCGCCGGGCAGCGCCCCCCACCGTGGCCTACTCCCGCGGGCGCCTACTCCCACAGAAACTGCTCCAAGCGCAACTGCAGGGCCCTGGCCCGAGCCTCGGCCGAACGCGCCCCGGGAAGCTTCGCCAACCTTTCGTAAAGCGCCACCGCCTCCTTCCATGCCGCCTTGTTTTCCTGAATTCGCGCCGCATCGAAGCCCGCTTTGTAAGACCAAAAAAACTCCCCCGCCTCCACCGTACCGGAAGCATTCAAGACTTTCTCAAAAGCTTCCATCGCCCCCTTGAAATCGGAGGATTCGAGCAACTTTCCAATTTTATAGAGGGCCTGGTTCCGCCATACGGGGGTAGCCTCGGGGGAGTCCGCAAGCAACTGGTATTCCCGCAGAGCCTCTTCCCCGGAGGAAACCTTGCGTTTCACCAACGCCAAAAGCGCGTCAGCCTTGCCACAGCGCGCGGCCAGGCGGAGGTCGGGAGAAACGCCCGCCGGCGCCTTCAAGATCAAATCAAAGAGCACCACCCCCTCCGCCTCGTCGCCGATCCTGCTTTTAACCGAAGCCTGTTGATAACGCGCCTTCCAACGCAAGGGACCGCTTCCACCCGCAACCTTATCCCAGTAAGCGAGGGCGCGATCCACTGAACCGGGGTTGAGCAAACTAGCCGCGCATTGGCCCGCCAAAAACAGGGCCGTCTCCGCCAGCGGACTCTGAGGCCACTGCTCCGTGAGTTTGGCAAACTGAAGCTCGGCATTCGCACAATCCCGCCGCCGAAAGTAACCCTCGCCCAATTTCATCCGGACTTCAGCGCCCAGCGAGGCGTTTGGGAAATCCCTCAAAAACTCCTCCCCGAGCTGGATGACCTCATCTTCATTGCGCGGTTGGGCGGCGTCGGCGAGGAATACAGCGAGATAACGGGCCTGGACGGTGGATTGGGGCGATTGCGGGTCGCTGGCAACGGTCCGCAACAAGCCGGAAGCGCGTTCTCGCAGGGCGCGCGCGCTCCGGGTGCCGTTGTCCGCGGCGGCCGCACCGGCTTGGGCGCTGTAGAGTTCTGCAAGGGCCACCCTCGCGTCTCCCAAACGCGGGTGTTTGGGATGGTTCTTCAGAAAGGACTGGAGTAATTCCTCCGCCTGAGCGTGCCCCGAAGAGACCCGGAACAGCGCAATTTCAAGTTCCAGTTCTGCCGCAATTTCTTCGGTCCCGGCCGCGGCGCTCAGGAGTTGAAGTTCACTAGCGGCGCGCTTCAGGTCGCCCAACCGGATTGCCGCCAAGCCCGAGTTGAAAGCGACCTGTGGCAAGGATTCAGAGGCGTGCTCGCGCACGAGAGCGAAACGTTCCAGCGCCCTTTTGTACTCCCCTTTGTAAAAAGCGCAAAGCGCCAGCCGGAGCTCGAGCAATTGCACCAAAGAAGGTTCCACGCAGCCCTCCAGACCCTTACCCAAAAACTGCTCCGCCTCATTCCAACGGCCCATTTCCATCCCGTACTCACCCCTGCGAAGGAAGGCCGCCGAACGCAAGGGATGTGCTGGATAAGCTTCGCAAAAAACGGCCAATTCCGCGACGCACTTTTCCCCCTTGCCCAAGTTGAAATAAAATTGGGCGAGGTAAAACCGGGCCAGAGCCTGATGCGCAGAAGGCCCCAGACGGGTGCAGTCGCGCAATTCAGCCTCGGGCGGGTCCTGCGATTCGCCCATCCATTCGGCCAGTTTCTGGAAAACGGGCGAGGCGTCGGGCAGTTCCCTTCCGCTTTTGAGAAATTGCAGCAATTTTCTGCAGGCCCCCTGCGCGTCCCCCTGACGCTCAAGCACCTCGGCCGCTCCCAACAACGCGCCGACAAACACCTCCGGCGGCACCGGCACGCGGGACTCCAAGCGTTCCGAAAACCCGGCCGCCGCCTCGCCAAACCGCCCCTGCCCCAGAGCCAGGCGACTCTCCAGCAGCTTCAGGTATTCGCGCTCCGCTGGGATCGGGTCCTGGACTTTGGCGAGCCCCTCGCGCGCCTCTGCCCAGGCTCCGTTTTCAATAAACTGGGCGCTACGGACCAGCCTTTCCCCATTGGACTCTCCAGGCTCAGAAGCCGCGTTTCCAAGGCTTGAACTGCACGCTAACGCTAGGGTCAGCGCGATGCTTGGGCCGCTTAAAACTGCAGTCACTTTTCTGAGGCTCATTTCAAAATCCTTCTCAAATACTGTCCTGTGTGCGAGCCCGCGCAAGCCGCGACCATTTCCGGAGTCCCCTCCACCACAATTTGCCCCCCCTCCGCACCGCCTTCCGGGCCCATATCGATAATCCAGTCCGCGCACTTGATGACTTCAAGGTTGTGCTCGATGACCACCAGCGTGTTGCCGGCGTCGCGCAACTTAAGGAGTACCTCCAGGAGTTTGTGAATGTCGGCAAAATGCAGCCCCGTGGTCGGTTCGTCCAGGATGTACACGGTGCGACCGGTGGCCTTTCGGGCGAGTTCCGCGGCGAGCTTGATCCGCTGGGCCTCGCCGCCGGAGAGCGTGGCGCCGCTTTGTCCGAGCCGCACATAACCCAGGCCGACGTCTTCCAACGCCATCAGTTTGTCGGCGATCGGAGGGATGTTACGGAAAAAACGGCCGCTTTCGTCGACGGTCATGTCGAGGATGTCAGCCACGTTGCGGCCCTTGTAGGTGACCTCGAGGGTCTCCCTGTTGTAGCGGCGACCGTGGCACAATTCGCATTCGACAAAAACGTCGGCCAGAAAGTGCATTTCGATGCGCTTGACCCCGTCCCCTTCGCAGCCCTCGCAGCGCCCCCCCTTGACGTTGAAGGAAAACCGTCCCGACGTGTACCCACGCACCCGGGACGCCGGAAGCCCTGCAAACAAATCGCGTATGGCCGCAAAGGCCCCCACGTAAGTCACCGGGTTCGAGCGGGGGGTTCGGCCGATCGGGGACTGGTCGATGATGATCACCTTGTCGACCTGCTCCAAACCAATGAAGTTTTTGTACGCCCCCGGACGCTCCTTGGAACGGTGCAGTTTGCGGGCCAGAACCTTCCTCAAAACATCGTCCACCAGCGTGGATTTCCCCGACCCGGAAACGCCCGTCACGCAGGTCAGGCAGCGCAGGGGAAAATGGGCGTCCACCCCGCGCAGGTTGTTTTCCGTGACGTCAATCAAGCTCAGCCAACCCGGGGGAATATGGCCACGGTCGAGTTGGGAACGCGGGCTTGCGGGACGCACCCGGTGTTTGGGCACGGGGATGCGCATTTTGCCCGAAAGATACTGGCCGGTGAGCGAGGCCGGTGTCGCCTCAATGTCTGCGGGGGATCCTGAGGCAACGATGTACCCGCCCCGGACGCCCGCGCCCGGGCCGAGGTCGAGCACGTAGTCCGCGGCGCGAATGGTGTCCTCGTCGTGCTCCACGACGATGACGGAGTTACCAAGGTCGCGCAGGCGTTTAAGCGTGGCAATGAGGCGGTCGTTGTCGCGCTGGTGCAAGCCGATGCTGGGCTCGTCGAGAACGTAGAGACAGCCGGCCAGCCCGGAGCCGATCTGAGTGGCGAGGCGGATTCTCTGGGATTCGCCCCCGGAAAGCGTGCCGCTTTGCCGGTCGAGGTTCAAGTACCCCAAGCCCACTTCGTTGAGAAAACGGAGCCGATTGCTCAGCTCCCTGCGCACCTCCGCCGTGATGAATTCCTGGGACGCATCCATCACCAGGGTTTCCACAAAAGACTGGGCCTGCGCAATGGTTTGCCGGCAGAAATCCGCAATTCCAAACTGAACCCCCACCCCGCCAGGAAGCGCACTCACTTTGACCGCCAGCAACTCCGGGCGCAGGCGGGCGCCGCCACACGCGGGACACGGCCGGATCCCCATGAACTGGCGGATCCGGGTGCGGGCGGCGTCCGTTTCACTCGAATCGTAGAAAGTCTGGAGCTGGGAGACGATCCCCTCGAAAGGCCGCTTGGAAACGCCCCCCGCCTCGAGCGAGGGCAGCGCGATGGCCTTTTCTCCCGTTCCAAACAACAGGGCGTTCCGGAAATTTTCAGGCAGCAAACTCCAGGGCAGGTCTAGGGAGACCTTGAACGCGGCGGCCAGTTTCTCAAGGGTTGCCTGATAAAACGGTTCCAGTCGCTTGCCCGCCTTTTTCCAGGGCGCAACCGCCCCGTCTGAAAGCGACTTGTCGGGTTCGGGAACGATGAGCTCAGGGTCAATTTCAAGCCGCGTCCCAAGCCCCTGGCACTCGACACAAGCGCCCAAATGGCTGTTGAAAGAAAAGTGGCGGGGCGTGAGAACCGGCATTTCAAACCCGGTGTCCGGATTGGCATAGGCGGTTGAGAACGAGAGCAATTCCTCGGAGCCGCCGCCCGCATTCTGGCGGAGCAAAAGCAGCCGGTTGCGCCCCAGTTTGAGGGCAAGATCGACGGATTCAGCCAGACGCTGGCGAACTCCCTCTTTGAGAACAATCCGATCCACGACGACTTCCAGCGAGTGCGCCTTACCGGACGCGAGTTTGGTGACGGGTGCCTGTCCCCCGATTTCGATCATCTCCCCGTCCACGCGGGCGCGCAGAAATCCGTCGCGTTTGAGCTTTTCAAGAACGTCGCGAAACTGGCCTTCCTCCGAGGCGATGAGCGGAGCGAGGACGATGAGCCTGCTTTCCGTAGGAAGGGCCAGGATCTGGTCGACGATTTGCTGCGCGGTGAGCCGTTGAATGGGCTGGCCGGAGACCGGATCGTGGGGCTGACCGACCGAAGCAAACAAAAGACGGAGGTAGTCGTAAATCTCAGTCTGGGTGGCAATGGTCGAGCGAGGGTTGCCGCCGGAGGTGCGTTGTTCGATTGCGATTGCCGGTGAGAGCCCTTCGATGAAATCCACCTCAGGCTTCTGGAGTTGGTCCAAAAACTGGCGGGCGTAGGCAGAAAGACTCTCCACGTAGCGACGCTGCCCCTCAGCGTAGAGGGTGTCGAAGGCAAGGGAGCTTTTCCCCGAACCGCTCAGACCTGTGACCACAACAAGCCGCTCTCTTGGGATTTCCAAGGAGAGGTTCTTCAGGTTATGCTGCCGGGCCCCGAGGATCCGGATGCTATCTCTTGCCATACTAGGGGTGCGCTCTGTTTCGGGGGTTTGCAAACAAACCATCCTTGCCGCAAGTTCTCCAGCTTGAATTCTAATATGAACGAAACTCCCTCCCCTGCTTCAACTCAGGCCTTGCAGGTTCTTTGCGATAAATTTCGCGACACCAAACACGACATCAACAACGTCTTCGCCGTCCTGCTGGCTTTGGCGGAGCTCGGAGAGCGTAATCCGGCGAATTATGAACGCCTGGGCAAAGCCGTTCTGGAGCGCTGCCCCACCGTCGTGCACGACCTCCAATCCTTTCAAGACGCCCTCTTCGCCACCCTTGAACACTGCAAGGCCGCGCGGTGAGAATGCGCATCGACATTCTCTCCCTCTTTCCGCAAATCGCCACAGCCGCACTCGCGGAGAGTATTATCGGCCGGGCCCAGCAACGGGCTCTGGTGGAAATCCACGCGCACAACATCCGCGACTGGGCCCGGGACAAGCACCGGACGACCGACGACACCCCCTACGGCGGCGGCCAGGGAATGGTGATGAAGTGCGAACCCATCTTCGAGGCAATAACAGCCCTGCGCAGCGAGGGTTGCAAGGTGGCGTTCATGACACCGGCGGGAGCCCCCTTCAAACAAACAACGGCCCAACGGTTTGCCTCGGAGTGCAAGCACCTCATTATCCTCTGCGGCCACTACGAGGGGGTTGACCAGCGCGTTATTGATCAGCTTGTGGACGAAGAAATTTCCATCGGCGACTACGTTCTGACCAACGGCGTGATCGCGGCGGTGGTTGTGGTAGACGCCATCGTGCGCCTCCTGCCAGAGGTTCTCGGGGATGCCACTTCCGCGGTGGAGGAATCCTTCGCCGGAGGCTTGCTGGAGTTCCCGCAATACACCCGCCCTGTCGAGTTTGAGGGGGTGCGTGTGCCGGAGATTCTGCTGGGCGGCAACCACGCAGCCATCGCCAAGTGGCGCCAGGAGCAGTCCCTTGGTAAAACGCGGCGGGCCAGGCCGGATCTCCTGGCGTAGCGGAGGCGCGTCTTTGGGGGGCGGCGGGCCTGGGATGCGGGGCGTTTCTGCCGTACATCCGCCCCATTACGTGCCGATCGTGCCGATGGCACTCTTTTTACTGGCGCAAAGCCGTCTCTCCCCTAAAACCTTGCGGCCTCTTTTATGAGCGAACCCCGTGTCCTCCGAATCGGCCTGCCGACCGGCTCCCTGCAAGAACCCACCTTTGCGCTATTTGCGAAGGCGGGCTTCACCATTTCCGGCGCAAGCCGTTCCTACAAACCCTCCGTAGACGACCCCGAGCTGGTCATCCGACTCCTGCGCGCGCAGGAGATCAGCCGGTATGTGGAACACGGCTTTCTGGACTGCGGTCTGACCGGACTGGACTGGGTTTACAACAACGGCTCCGACGTGGAAGTCCTTGCCCAGATGACGTTTTCAAAAACAAGCGCCCAGCCCACCCGCTGGGTGGTCGCCGTTCCCGAAGACTCACCGATCCGGAGTGTGAAGGATCTGCAGGGCAAAGTCATCGCGACCGAAGCCGTGGAACTCACCAAACGCTACCTCGCCGGACACGGAGTCGAGGCGGTGGTCGAGTTTTCGTGGGGGGCGACGGAGGTCAAAGTTCCCGATCTGGTGGACGCCATTGTGGACGTCACGGAGACGGGCTCCTCCCTGCGCGCCAACAAACTGCGCATCCTGGAGACGATTATGGAATCCTCCCCCCAATTCATAGCCAACAAGAGCGCCTACCTGGACCCTTGGAAGAAAACGAAGTTGGACAACCTTGTTTTGTTGCTCAAAAGCGCCTTTGCAGCCCGGGACAATGTGGGACTGAAAATGAACCTGCCTGAGGGCCAGTTGCCCGCCCTCCTCGGGGCCCTGCCCTCACTACGCAACCCGACGGTCTCTCACTTGGCACAAAAAGGTTGGATCGCGGTGGAAACCGTCATTGCAGAGAAAGTGGTGCGCGAAATCATCCCGCTCCTGAAGGAATTGGGAGCCGAAGGGATCATCGAGTATCCCTTGAACAAGCTTGTCCACTGAGCCAAATCAGCACACATTGAAATTAAAGGTTGCAACTGTGTCTGATTCTTGGTTGCCTCCCGCCCCCTCAACGCTAGCAAATTATTTCACATGGGTTCCCTAAAAAAGAGACGCAAAACAAAGATCGCAAAACATAAGCGCAAAAAGCGGATGAAAGAAAACCGCCACAAGAAGCGCTTGCGCTATAAGAGCTAGTTTGCGTTCCGGCTTATGGACCGTTCCAATACGGCAACAGTCCTGCCCGGCCTGCGGTACGCCCTCTCAGCATCGCTTCTGGCGTGCTGCCTGATCCCGTACCGTTTGGACGCGGCCAAAACCGGCACGAAAACGCTGCCTTCTACCGCTACACTAGCGGATCCGCCTAAAGTCGTCGCCTCGGATGCTCTGCTTCCGGGGCCGCTTTATGCAGACCCCTACCCTTCACCGCCCAGTACTCCCTCCCCCGACCTTCTTACGGCTCCGGACGGGGAGGTTCTTTCCGAGGCCTACGTCAATTTCGCCCTCGCGGTGATCGCCGAGGAACAGGAGGACGCGGAGACGGCCTCTGCGCTTTTCTACAAGGCCCTGGAACTAGACCCCGGCAACGCCCGGCTAGCTTCCCGAATTGCAACGGATCTGCTCCAGCAAAAGAAAACGGACGAAGCGGTGCGTATCTTAAAGGTGACCCACCAAGCCGCACCGAAAGAGCTCGGGCCCGCCGTGGAACTAGCTCGAATTTACCTCACCGCCCTCCGGCAGGCTGACACGGCCCTCACCTACGCCGAGAGGGCCTACAAACTCGCCCCAGAAGACTTCACGGCCATCTCCACTCTGGTCGAAGTGTGCTCCGCCGCAAGGCTCACCCAGCGACTCGACGAAACGCTGCGCAAAACGCTGGCGGCCTCCCGCACGGACGTGAGTTTCTGGCTGCGGGCCGGGGATCTCTTCCGCAATGCCCTCTCCCTGCGAGGCGCGCCTCCCGGCAAGAGCCAGTTGGATCGAATCAATACCCTTTACCGCAAAGCGCTGGATTTAGAGCCCAACAACACCCTTTGCATCCAGCGTGCCGCCGATCACTTCACTCTGACGCAACAGTATCCCGAGGCCTGCCGTTTTTACGACCGCGCAAACAGTCTGTATCTTCAGGAAAACAAGGCAAACTCCCTGCCCATAGGCCAAAAATGGGCGCGGGCTCTGGTTTTGAACGAGCAACCCGATGCCGCCCTCGACTTGCTGGAAGAACTGATCAGGGAAAACCCCTCCGCGGCGGACCCCCGCGAACTTGCGGGTGAACTTTATATGCAGCAGGGGCAACTGATCGCCGCCTTAGGCCACTTCCGCGTCGCCTTGGACCAAAACGGCTCAAAATTGGAAGATCACGTGCGCCTCATCCAACTCCAGCTTCGCCTCAAGCGCGGCGAGGAAGCGGCTGAAACGGCACTGAAGGCGCGTACCCTCTTTCCCGAGGCCCCAGGCCTGACCATGCTTCTGGCGGTGGCTCTCGGGGAGGCCAAGCGCCACCAGGAGTCTATCCAGGCCTTTGAATCGGCGGAGGCGGAATTCTCCAAAGGCCGCACCGAGGCCCTGGACGCCTCCTTTTACCTCACCTACGGGGCGGCAGCGGAACGCGCGGGAATGCTCGAACAGGCAGCCAAGCTCCTCAAAAAGAGCATCTCCCTAGCCCCCGAAAACTCCGCGGAGGCGCTCAACTACCTGGGATTCATGTGGGTGGACCGCAACACGAACCTCGATGAGGCCGTGACCTACATCCGCAAAGCCCTGGGCCTGCGCCCCAACCATCCCGCTTATCTGGACAGTCTGGGCTGGTGGTACTACCGCAAAGGCGACCTGCAGTCGGCCGTCCGCGAGTTGCGAAAAGCGCTGGAAAAAATCCGCAGGGAGGAGGCGCCCGAAGTTTACGAGCATCTCGGGGAAGTTCAGGAGAAACTGGGCAATCTACCCGAAGCCATCAGCGCCTGGGAATCTGCACTCGAATTAGATCCCGGACTCGAATCCGTTAAGGAAAGGCTCCAGCGCGTGCGCCCCCCCTCGCAAACGCAAATTCCCTGAGTCGCCTCATTCGGCGGTTGCGTATCGCTCGCTTTCATGGCGATCTCTGCGCGCCGCTTCTCACTCCGCCCCTCTTCTCAACTTTATGTCTAAGACTCTCATTATCGCCGAAAAACCCAGTGTCGCGCAGGATCTAGCGCGCGTGTTGGGTAAACTCGAGCGCAACGGCGACTATTTTGAAAACGAATCCCTAGTGATTTCCTCAGCCGTGGGCCACCTGCTGGAAATCGCCCCCCCTGAGGGCAGTGAACCCGCCCGGGGCAAATGGAAGATCGAAAACCTTCCTTCCATCCCTCCCCACTTTGACCTGGTGCCGATCGAGCGAAACGCCGCCCGTTTGGCGGTGCTCAAAAAACTGCTCAAACGCAAGGACGTCACCGCCATCGTCAACGCGTGTGACGCCGGTCGCGAGGGGGAGCTGATTTTCCGCAACATCGTGCGCGCATCGGGCGTGAAAAAGCCCATGAGCCGCCTCTGGCTCCAGTCCATGACCCCGGACGCCATTCGCACCGCGTTCTCTAAACTGCGTTCCGACGAGGAAATGATGCCCCTCTCCGACGCCGCTACCAGCCGCTCCGAGGCTGACTGGCTCGTGGGCATCAACGCCACCCGCGCCCTCACGGCGTTAAACTCCGCAGACGGCGGCTTTCACAAAACCACGGCAGGCCGCGTCCAAACTCCCACCCTGGCCATCATCGTGGAACGGGAGGAAAAAATCCGTGCTTTCAAGGCTAAAACCTACTTTGAGGTGTTTGCCGATTTCGGGGTGGCAGCCGGCTCCTATCGAGGCAGATGGTTCGACCAGAGTTTCAAGAAAAAGACGGCGGAAGAAGACGCCAAGGCGGAACGTCTCTGGGACAAGACGAGCGCTGACGCCATCGTAGCCAAATGCCAGGGCAAACCCGGGGAAATCCACGAGGAGAAAAAACCCACCACCCAGGCGCCCCCGCTCCTCTACGATCTCACCACCCTGCAGCGGGAGGCCAACCAGCGTTTCGGGTTTCCCGCCCGCATGACCTTGCAGATCGCCCAGGCCCTCTACGAAAAACACAAGGCGCTGACCTATCCCCGAACGGATTCCCGTTTCCTCCCCGAAGATCACATCGCCACAGCGCAACATGCCCTGGACTCGATCAAAGATCCTGTCCTGGCAGTACACGCCAACAAGGCGCTGGCCCAAGGCTGGGTGCGCCCCAATAAACGGATTTTCAACAACGCCAAGGTCAGCGACCACTTTGCAATCGTCCCCACCGGCACGATCCCAAAGACCCTGGACGACAAGGAACAGCGCATTTTCGACCTGGTGACGCGCCGCTTCATCGCCGTTTTCTTCCCGTCCGCGCAGTTTGAAATAACCACCCGTATCACGCGCGTGGAGGGCGAGGCCTTCAAAACGGATGGCAAGGTGATCGTGGATCCCGGCTGGCTGGCGGTCTACGGCAAACAGGCCGAGCCTGAGGAGGATTCCGAGAAGTCCGAAAAATCCATCGTCGCCGTGAAGGCTGGAGAAACGGCCAAAACGCTGCACGTCGAAGCCAAGGAGTGCGAAACCAAGCCTCCCGCCCGCTTCAACGAAGGCACGCTGCTCTCTGCGATGGAAGGAGCCGGCAAACTCGTTGACGACGAGGAACTGCGCGAAGCCATGAGCGAGCGCGGTCTGGGCACCCCAGCAACCCGCGCGCAGGTGATCGAAGGCCTGCTCACCGAAGGGTATATTTTAAGACAAGGCCGCGATCTGGTGGCCACCGCAAAGGGGATGTCTCTCATCACCCTCCTGCGCGATCTCCACGCCGAGGCGCTCACCAAACCCGAACTCACCGGCGACTGGGAGTTCCGGCTCCGCCAGATGGAACGCGGCCAACTGTCCCGCGCCGAATTCATGGCGCAGATTGGCTCCCTGACCAAAGATTTGGTGGAGAAAGTCAGGGCCGGCATGGGCAAGGAAGTTTCCGGCCTGTTCAGGCCGCTGGATGCCACCTGTCCGCGCTGCGGCCATCGAGGGTTGAAGGAAAGCTTCCGCATGTACGAGTGCGAAGGGTGCAAACTTGCCATCTGGAAAACCATGGCCGCCCGGGAACTGGAACGGGAGGAAGTCGTCGCCCTATTGTCCACGGGCAAGGTTGGCCCGCTGGAAGGCTTCCGCTCTAAAATGGGCCGATCCTTCGCTGCTCACGTGCATCTGGACGAATCCAGCGAGTGGAAACAGCGTTTCGACTTTGAAAAAGCGGATGCCGAAGGAGCGAACATCGACCTTTCTGAAGCGCCCCGCCTCGCGCCCTGCCCCGTATGCCACAAAGGGCAGGTGGTGGCCACGGACACCGCCTTTTTGTGCGAACACGCCCCCTCCAAGGCGTGTAAGTTCCGCATGGGCCGTACGATACTTCAACAGGCTATCGCCCCGGAACAGGCCGTCAAACTCTGCACCACCGGGAAAACCGACCTGCTGCGCCGGTTCATCTCCAAGAAGGGGCGCCCGTTTTCTGCCTTTTTAAAGCTGGATGGCGAAAAAGTTAGCTTCGAATTTGAGCCCAGACCTGCTAAAGTTCCTAAGAAAGCGGCCGCAGCCAAACCAAAGGTCGCAGCACCTGACGAATAACCCCCCTCATCCTCTTCATGCCGCCAGCACCCCTGCCCCGTTACCGACTCAACGTTGCCGGTATTCTGCGTGATTCAACGGGACGCATCCTGATCTGTGAGCGTCTGGGCAAACGCGGCGCCTGGCAATTTCCACAAGGAGGAGTGGATCCAGGAGAAACCTTGGAGGGGGCACTCAGCCGGGAACTGTACGAAGAAATAGGGGTCACCCCTGAACAAACCGAAATCCGGAACCAAAAAGGCCCGTACCGCTACGATTTCGAAGGTGCGGTAGTGAAAGGTTTCCACGGTAAGGACCAGTATTTTTTCCTGGTGCACTACCATGGACTCGAGGACGCCATCTGCTTGGATATGCCCCACCCGGAGTTCCAATCCTACCGCTGGATTTTGCCGGAAACCTTCGATCTAAAGTGGCTCCCCCCCATGAAACGCAGCATGTACCGCAGCGTATTCGCAGACTTGCTCTGGATCAACCTGCCCTGAGTGGCCGCGCCAAAGTCGGTCTGGAAACAGTGGCCGCGATTATATCGCGTACTCAGAAAGTCGCCAGACATTGAACACTTCAACGGCCAAGCTTCCGCGACAGTTCATCCGCAAACCCCTTCACCTGCATTCCTAGTTTGTCCAAATTCGCAATAGTCACACGATCGGTTGGCCCGCTAATCCACAAAGAGGCGACAGGATTTCCCCGGTGATCAAACACCGGGGCGGCGGCGCAGGCGAAGGTCTCGCTTTCTTCGCCGCGGTCCAGCGCATAGCCCAGCGCCTGCGCCTCTTTCAGTTCCTGAAGATACGCCTTTGCGGAGGATATGGTCCGGCTTGTACGTTTGGTGAACTTGATTTGCTGAACGAAAACTTTTTGAGAATCAGCACTCCAGTAGGCAAGCATCGCTTTGGCGGGCGCTGCCGTATGCAAGGTGAAGGCATGACCGATTTCCACCACCACCTTCACCGGATGTGATGACGGGATCTGATCGAGCACTACGCCATGGCTTCCAGCCAATGTGCCCAAGAGGGCGGTCTCACCAGTGGCATCACGCAAAGCCAGCAGGATTGGGGCGGCGGCTTGGATCAGGCGTTCACCGCCAACCGCTGCGTATCCGAGGCTCAGGAGTTTGCGACTTGCACGATAAGTCTTGGTGACTTCATTGCGCTCGGTGTAGCCGCGCAAAGTGAGTGTGCTGGCGATGCGAAAAACTGAGTTCTTTGGCATCTTTAACGACTCAGTCATCGCAGTCAGCGTCATGCCCTCAGGCTGCCGGGTGAGCAGCTCTAACAAGTCCAGAGTCCGGTCCAAAATCGGCACTCTGTAGCGGTGCAGAATGGAATGTTGATTTGAAGATTTCTTCGCAGGCATCAGCGTTTGATTATTCAACCGCTGTTTGTGATTGCAAACTCAATCCGGTATTCCAAAATTCGAGAAATTTGTCATTTCAATTATGAGTTCACTAAAAAACCTTGCCGTCATTGTTACCGGTGGCTCACGAGGCTATGGAGCGGGCATTGCGGAAGCCTTCGTCAAGGCTGGCGCCAATGTTTGGATCACCGGCCGCAATGAGGCCAAGCTTCTCGAATCAGCAAAACGAATCGGCGCATCCCCGCTCGTGGCGGATGTTGCAGATGGAGCCGGATGGGATAAGCTCATCGCGGATATCGTCAGTCGCGCCGGTCGCCTCGACATCCTCGTCAACAATGCGGGCGAAGGCGTGAAGATACGCTCAGCCAGCCAGCAGACCGACAACGCTATTGCGCAGAGTATCGCAAGCAATCTCACCGGAGCGATGCTCGGATGCCGTCGAGCCGCGGCGATCATGCAAACGCAGGGCAGCGGCATGATCATAAACATCGGCAGTGCCTGCTCCACACACGCCTGGCCGGGTTGGAGCGTCTATTCAGCAGCGAAGGCCGGATTGCTTATGTTCACGCGTTGCCTGCTTGCCGAACTCCGGCCTCATGGAGTCAGGGTCACGTCCGTTCTACCTTCCTGGGGACAAACGGAATTCACCGATGCAGCAAATCTGGAACCACGTGATCCTGAGGTGCTCGCGAAGTGCATTTCGCCGGCAGACATGGGTAATCTGCTCGTTCAAATCGCCCAGCTACCGGCACATCTTGTCACCGAAGAGATCAAGCTTTGGCCGATGATCCAACCCATGGCACAGTTATGAAGAAAAATATTCTTTGCCTCTTTTTACTCCTCCCTTCCCTCCTGGCTGCGGAGGACATCAACACGGATCTTCTCATTGTTGGCGGCAATGAATCAGCCTGCGCAGCAGCGGTACAGGCGGCACGACTGGGAATAAAGAACATCGTGCTCGTGAATGACATCGAGTGGCTGGGAGGGCAATTCAGTGCAGAGGGTGTTGGTTGTCCCGACGAATGGACCGTGGCAAACAACACCAAGACGCATTTTCCAAGAAGTGGTCTTTTTCTCGAAGTGCTCCGACGCATCCGAGCGCATAACTCAGCAACCTACGGGATGCCTTGCCCGGGCAACGCATTCTGCGGGACCGAAACCATTGAACCGGCGGCGGCGGCAAAGATATTCGAGGATCTGCTCCAACCGTATGTGATTAGCGGTGCGTTGCGCATTGAGCGTAGTTGGCAGCCCGTAAAGGGTTTGGTTGAAGCAGGCCGCGTGATAGGTGCGGAGTTTGAGCCAACAAAAGGAGGAACAAAACGCCTGACTATCAAGGCGCGAATTACAATGGATGCGAGCGACTGGGGCGACCTCATCCGACTCAGCGGAGCGAAACACAGCGCAGGCCCTGATTTAAAATCCCGATTTGGTGAAACCAGCGCGCCGGAGGAATTTGACGAAGCCGGTCAAAATGAAATGAATCCCATCTCATGGTGCATGGTTCTTCGTGAGACCGGCGGCAAAGACGCTACCATCCCCAGGCCGCCCAATTACCATCCTCTATCCTTTGTCGGACTCGACAAGCTCGCACCTTGGGTAGACAGCGACATGAGCGGCGGCATTTACTCCCCGAGCGGCAACAGCCCTTACACTCATCGCCGTTTAGTGGATCGGTGGCACAATGGATTTTCTCCCGGCACGGAAGCGACATTCTTAAACTACCCAACGCAGGACTATCCGCTTTGCCAGCTTCCGCAGCGCGTTGTTGATGCACTTGAGAACACTGAGCCTGGCGCTTCGAAAAAAAACATCGTCGAACTCACCCCGATGCAACGCCGCATTGTTTTTGAAGACGTGAAGCAGCACGCCCTCAGCATGCTGTATCATCTCCAAACGGCCGTACACGATCGGACGGGCGACTTCCCTCAATCCTTCCGCTACATGAAACTCACCGATGAGTTTGGAACGGAGGATCGGTTGCCCCCGAAACCCTATATCCGTGAAGGCCTTCGGCTTGAAGCTCTTTACATGCTGCGGGAGCAGGACATCCGGGCCGCAACCCGCGACCCGCTCTGGGCCAAAGTCATGTCCACGGATGGCATCTTCGGGTTCCAGTTCAATATAGACTTTCATCCCACACGCCGCGGCTTTGTTGAAGAATCTAGGAACGGCCCCTGGCGCAATATTCACACCCCCACCCGCGGCTGGCATACGGACACCGACCGCTCAACCTACCCGCTGCGGGGACTCGTGCCCATCGAGATGAATGGATTGATCGGCGCCGGAAAAAACATTGGCGTAAGCAGTGTCGTACAATCCGCGATCCGTCTGCACGGCCAAATGATGCACGTGGGTCAGGCAGGCGCCACGCTTGCCTGGCTGAGCTTGCGCGATCATATCGATCCGAGGGATGTCGCTAGCAATTTGGAAAAGGTCCGCGAACTGCAACTGCGTCTTGTGCGTGGCTCGGGTGGTCCTGGCATCTTACTTTGGCCTTGGCACGATTTGACGCCGGACGATCTCTATTTCGAAGCCGTGAACATGCTTGCCGTGCGCGGAATCTGGCAACCGGATGCCGAAAGCCTTTTCTTCAAGCCTGATCAAATCATGTCCCGTCGCGAGCTCGCCCGCGTACTTGCCCGTGTGTGCCGTGCCCTATCTCTGGCGAAAGATTGGCCGCGCCATGAAATGCCATTGTACTCAGACGTGCCAGCCGATGACCCCGATCGCGCATTCATCGAAGCCATAGTCACATGGGGAGACTTCCAGCCCACATCGCCAAGTTTCACCCCCGACGGCAAGGCGACACGAGCCATGCTTGCCGACTGGCTCAAGCGCCTTGGTTTGCCAGTCGCAAATACGCTCCAAAACTATGGAACCCGCCCCATCACACGGGCTGAAACTGCACAGCATATTTGGCGGGCGCTTCAACTGGAACATGAATGGCTGCCGACACCCGGAGCATGGTTGCGACCTGGCAATGATGATGACGAAGATGGCCGCAAGGATTATGACGACCCACTTCCTTTCGATCGCGACAACAATAATATCCCTGATCGCCTTGAGCCACCAATCTCAGCAAAAAAGAGCTAAAACCATCAACTGCCAGAGTCCTCTTGTGGTTACACAGCGAACTGGATTGGCTATGTTTTATACGGTTTCACATTTATTGTAATACACTCAGCAGCGCCATTTTTTTATCGCTCAAGGGAGTATTTAGGCATTCCTCTTTTTCACCAGAACCTACAAAACCCGTATTCCATCTCGCAGCGTGAGTTAGGTTTGACTAATTCAATGACCCTCCCTGCCTAATGGACGTGAGCTGCGCCCCCTTATCGAAACGAGTTGGGATTCACGAACCCATGGAAAATCTGGCTCCACGGTAAATTATTTTTCGCCCGCAACGAGTAACATCGTAGACCGATCCTGGACGGATACAGACGCAAAGGACACCTCCGCAAAGGGAGCAAAACCATCCTCGTCAAATGCTGTTTGAACGAACAACATAAATCTGATTATCAAGAGGGACTTCCGCCCCGCCTTTGGGAAGGCACCGGCACCATGCTGCTGTTCTACGTTTCCAAACGCTAATCCCCTTTTTATCCGCTCTTTCCCTTTTCCCTGTCTTTTGTTTTATGAGTCGCACTCCTCCTTTTCTACTCGCTGTTTTGTGGCAACTGTCCACGTCTCTTTATGCCGGCGATGCGATTCCGAATTCAATTAACGCAGGGGCGGAAGCCGCAGCGCCAAACGCCGCGGCGCAAAGCGTTCGCAATATTCGCGTTGGGATGGAAGCGAAGACTATTCGGGAAGCAATCAAGATGGCGCAACCAGGCGACACAATTCATCTTGAGCCAATCGTTTATCACGATTACGCAGGATTTTATGGAAAGAAAGGCGAACTGGGAAAGCCGATTACACTCGATGGACATGGCGCAACGCTTGAAGGATCCGATCCCATCGACTTGGAGAAATGGAGTGAACTGGAGCCCGGCCTCTTCGCCAATGATGAGCTGCTTCCGAGGCTGGATGAGGCGATTATAAGCCGCTGGTTCTTCATCTGGAACGGCAAAATGAATCGCATGGGGCGCACCTCCAAAGGGAAGAAGGCACCGTTTAAAAAGCCACGGGAATTGCAGCCCGGCGAATGGACCTTCGTTGTGGATACGGAGCGTTCAAAGACACCCGCGAAGCAGCTCTTTGGCACCTTTTACCTCAAGCTGATTCCCGGTCAAAAACTTGCCGACGCAAACATCGCCGCGCCGATGCGTTCAGGGGGAGTCCAGATGGGCGGCAACAACGCGCATCTCATTATAAAAAACATCACAGCTACGCATCCCTACAATGATGGCTTCAATATCCATGGCGATTGCCGCGACGTTGTGTTCGAGAACATCCGAGCTATTGAATGCGGAGACGATGGCATCGGCGCGCATGAAAGCGCGGAGTATCGCGTAGACGGGTTAGTTTCCATCGGCAATAGCACTGGCATCACCGACACGGTCGCGGCGCATACCAGCTACAAAAACGTCTTCATCGCCGACTGCCAGGCCTACGATTTGTTTTTCCTCAACAACGGACGCTATCGCGTCGAGAACGCGGTTGTGTGGTCTACCGCGGAGCATCCCCTCAGCGTGAGCGCAGGCGGTAACGAACACGTTGAGTTAGATCTGAAGAATGTTTTTATTCGTCGCGCAAACAAACCGGAACCGGCGCTAGTGCAGAAAACCGCCACGTTGCGGGCTGCTCAGATCACTTTGGAAAACATGGAGATGACAATCCAAGGCCTGGTCTCGTTCGACAACTGCGTAATCAACGGCAGGATGCTGCCCGAAGGAGCCACTGCAACAGGCGCTGACAAAAAAACTCTCATCGAACAACTCGTTCCAGCCGCATACCAATCACAATTTCAAAACCCGTGAAAAACACCACTGCGACCCAGCGACCCCCAGGCGGCCGCCAACCGAACCAGCACTTGGCACGGCAAGCAGACTCCACCCTATTTGGCCGCCACCGCAGCCTCCTGCACAGGCACCGGATTGAGTGTCTTGAGAAGCTTTCCCGAAGCGGTGTCCCAAACCTGAACCTGGCCGTTTTTGCTGCCCAGAACCAGACGCGACCCATCCTCGTTCAACGCCACTGACAGCACTGGAGCGGGCACATTGGCGAGGGCCGTTTTCCGCGTGCGCGTGTCTGTCTGGTAGAGGCGCACTTCCGCACCGCGGGTCGCCACGGCCAAAAGCTTCCGGTCACCGCTGGTGGCGAGCGCCATCACCGCGCCTGTCTGGGCCTCAAAGGCCCTCAGGTACTTGTCCTTGTTTGTAATGGGCTGGGCACCGTTGCCGGAGCCAGTCACGCTGACCCCCGCCAGTGCCAGTTTAAAGTCATAACCCACCAGCGCCCGCGCGTTCCCTCCCGAAATGGCGGTCAATCCGTCCGCCGCGACTGCGTTGATGCCCTCGGCCGATTGGTCCACGGAACGCAGCAGATGCAGCCCTTCGACGCTGCTCAACTTTGTGGTTTTATCCCGGCTTCCACTCACGAGTTGTTTGCCGTCCGGCGTAAATGCGACATCCATGACCCAGTCGCTGTGCAGGTCGATGGTCTTGGGCGGCATTGCCGGGTCCAGCGGGATGAGATAGATCGCACCGGTCGCCGAGCCCAAGGCAATACTCTGACCATCCGGTGCAAAGGCCCCCTTGAAAAAGGTGTCGTTCCCAAAATGCCTGTCGCTCAGCTTTCTGCCGCTGGCTGGATCAAACACGATGAGTCCGCCAAATTGCTGGGGTGAACCGCCGGCGACTGCCAGATACTTTCCGTCGGGACTGAACGTCACGTGCGTCACCAGATCGAAGTCCGTGGGCAGCCGACGCAGCTGGGTTTCATCCCCCACGTTAAAAAGCACGACCTCGCTGCGGCACGCAGCCGCGCCTAACTTACCGTCGGGGCTGATGCTCACGCTCGAGACGGCCGGCGCCGTCGCATAAATACGGGGAATCGTCACAGGGGGAAGGATTGTCTTAGGCTCCCCGTCGATCTTCGCCCCCTGGGCCACCCAGTCACGAAGCAGCCGCACCTTTGCAGCCGAAAGCGGCGGCTCTTTTTCCGGCATCTCGGGTTTTTCGCCGCTTACCTGCGAAATCAAAAGGCTATCGTCGGGATGACCGGCCTTGAACAAGGCGCCCGTCTCCCCCCCCTTAAGGAGGGCTGCCACCTGATCCATACGCAGCCCGCCCTTCGCCTTCTTGTCGCCGTGGCAGGCCACACAGTGCCGCTTGAAAACGGGCCAAACCTCCTTTTGGAAACTGACTTCCGCGGCGCTGCCGTTTGCCAGACCCAGCCCTACAAGTGTGATTAGGAGTCGCCGCATGATCAGTTCAACATTAGAAAATCGCGGCTGTTCAACAGGCTCCACATCAAGTCCTGCACCGCCTCCGCACGCTTGTCGCCGCATTCGCCCAAGAACCTCGCCGCCACCTTTTGCTCCGCGGCCGTGGGACGTCTGGCCAGCGACCAGAGGTACAACTGCTCAACGAGCGCCGGGTCCGCCGGCTTGTCCTTGAGTAGCAGCGCGGGTCGCGCCGCCGGATTGCCCAGGCGCGTCTGAATCGACTGTCCGTTGATGAAGTGCAACGCCTGCAGCATATTTGTGCCAAGATCCCGCTCACATTCACACGCCTCCATGCGCTGCGCCTTTCCAAAAAGCGACAGAAAGCTGCTCTGCACATTTCCATCAGGCAGCTGCGCGGCACTGAAGCCCGCCGGCACACCACCGAAACTCTCCTTGATCGCGGTGGCCTGCACAAGCGAGTCCAACAGCGCCTCGGCCGGCAACCGCCGGGGAATCGCGTGGGAGAAGTTCATGTCGTCATGCGCGTTGCTCTCATTCGGCACCGCGCTGCGCTGATAGGTGCGCGAGTTCACAATCACCCGCATCAGGTGGCGGACGTCGAACTTGTGCGCCACAAAATCCTGCGTGAGCGCATCCAACAGCGGTGCGTTGATTGGCGGACTTGTCGAGCGCAAGTCATCCACCGGATCAATGATCCCGCGGTTGAAGAAATAACTCCAAAAGCGGTTCACCAGGCTGCGCGCAAAATGGGGGTTTTCAGCGGAGGTCAGCCAGATGGCGTAATCCCCCCGCCGGTCGGTGCCGGAGGACAGTGCGGGCTCTGCGCCCCCCAGATAACGCGGTGCCTGGGGCTTGGCCGTGCGGGGGTTGGTGGAGGAACCAGTGGAAAGGTTTACAAGAACCGTCTTTGCATTCGGCACACCCAGAAGTCGGGGATCCGGCTTGGTGGAGACCTGGTTAAAAAAACTGTGAAGGCCGTAATAGTCAGCTTGTGTCCAATTCTCAAACGGGTGCGGATGGCACCGCGCGCACAGCATCCGCACCCCGCAGAAAACCTGGGTGGCCCGCTGCAAGGTGTCGTCCGTGTCCTTGCTTGCGGCAAAGTAGGCGGCTGCGGGATTGTCCAAGAAACTGCCGCGGGCCGTCAGGATCTCACGCGCGAACTGGTCAAGCGGAAGATTCCGGCCGACCGCCGCCCGGAGCCACTCGCGAAAAGCAAACACTGCAGGATCGCTCGAGGCGTTCCGGGAGTTTTGCAACAAATCGCCCCAGCGGAGGGACCACCAGTCGACAAACTCGGGACGCTGAAACAAAGCCTCCACCAGCTTTGGCCGTTTTTGGGGATCGGTGTCTGCCATGAAAGCAAGCACGCGGTCGGGTGTGGGCTGTACGCCGGTGAGGTCTACGGAGACACGCCGCAAAAAGGGTTCGTCGTCAGCGAGCGCCGAGGGCGTGATGCGCAGTTCGTTCAGCTTTTGTCCAACGGCTCGGTCCACGAGACTGTCGGCCGGCACAGGGCTGGGAACGAACCCTTTGTCCGGAGGGAGCACGATGCAGTTTGCGACGGCAAAGAGGTTCTCATAACGCGCGAAGATGGCCGTTTCGCCGAGTTCAGAGGCGTTTACCAACCCCGTGTCTCCCACCTTGGCCACCCGCTCGGTGTTTACCGTAAAGATCGCGGAGCGCGACACGTCGCGCACTGAACCGTCGCTGTACTTGGCTGTGAGCTGGAACTGCTGGCTCGTATTGGGACCCAGCACAACCTTCTGGGGTGCGATGTGAACGGACACTAGAGACGGCAACGTCGGCGAATCATCCGGGGCGCCTGCGCCAATCCACTGGAGCAGATGGTCGTACGCTTCTGTGCCCTGCTCCAAGCGCGCGCCGCCTTCATGAGGGAGGTCTCCGAGTGCCTTGAGCAGCAGCAGACTCGCGGGCGGGTTGTGAGGGTTGATCCGTCGAGCGGAAAATTCGTCGGTTAACACAAGGAAATCCTTCTCCGCATCCGCTCCGCGCAGGGACAGTTTGAACCCATTTTTACCCAACGAATACCCGTGGCATGCGCCGGCGTTGCAGCCCCCCTTGGAAAGCAGGGGCATGATGTCCTGCCGGAAGCTCGGCTGGGGAGCCTTTGGCGGAAGCTGCACGCGCACCTCGACGGTTTCCGTGCGCCCGCCAGCACTCACGCTGACGGTAGCCCGGCCGTCGGACACCGGATGCACCCAGCCAGAATCATCCACGCGCGCCACGGCGGGATCGCTGCTGCTAAACTTCGCCTCGCGGGTCAGGTCCAAGTCGTACCCCTCGGGTGAGCGCGTCCCGACCACCAGCGAGTGGGCGCGGTTCGGATGAATGAGGGAAAGCTCCCGGGGGAGCACTTGAAGCGGGCCGCTCGCGGTCGCGGAAACTGCCGGGCACAGGTTCGTCCAAATCAGAAGCGCAGTCAGGAACGGGAAGAGGGATTTCATGGGAACGTTATCCGGAGGGTTTGACTTCGGGGGCTGGATCAGGCGCAACAACCTTCAACGAGAACACCGCATCGCGGCTCTTGAGCTGCGTGGTGCCGTAGGGCTTGCCAGTTCCCGAGATTTTCACCCCGGGAAAATCGCCCGGTTTGAAGCCCGGGGGGAGCTTCAGTGTGAACTTGAAACTGGTTTCCTGTGCTTTCACAGTTGCCGCGGCGGGGACGACGATTCCCGCAGGAAGGCCAGTAATACTCACGACCACTTCGCCCTTGGCCCCCTCCAAACGCTCCACGCTCCCCGAGATCTGCAGCTCGCCACCTGTCTTTGCATCCAGCTTTGCGGCATGTGGTTCCTCCACCCTCACCAACAGCGGGTTCACCACGGGCACAGAATAAACCGGCGTGTAAACCACAGCCTCCACCGTTTTTCGGTCCCGTTTGAGCAACTCCGCCTTGAATGCAATTTGATGCGCCACGTCCGCCAATTCAGCCGGCACCAATATCCCAAACTCGATGTTGTTTTTCGCCTTCTGCGCCGCATCGGTGGACGCCATTTCCGCAGCGGCCAATGCCGTCCGGGCAGTCTCTACACTCTTTGCCACGGCCTCCGGCACTTCCCCCTTTTTCTCGGCTGCGGCCAGCGCCTCACGGGCGGCCGATAGCGCCTTTGCCGCCGCGGTCGCCGCATCAAAAGCCTGCTGCGCCTTCTTGTCCTCCTCGATCAGGACGGCCTTCTCCTCCCGTAACATTTTGGTTGGATCCACGACGCCGTTGGCGAGTACCCGTGCCTGGCTGGTCAAAAGGGTGAGCCGGACCGGACCGTCGTGCCCGGCCTGCCGTCTGCACTCCACAGGCAACGAGATTTTGCCAGTAAGCGCAATACGCCGGCTTTCAATTCCCTTCCCCCAGCCCGTGGAAAACTCAAAGTCGGGCGCCGGTGCCGCCGTGACGGCAAGCGCCCCTTCCAACCAGGGCTGAAACTTGCCCAATAGCGCGGAGTCGTAACGGACCGCCCCCTCCAATTCCTTTGCGCGCCCCTTCATCCCGAGCAAGGTGGGAGGAACCGCCCCGTCTGTGGACAGGGTCAGCAGCACGCCGGTGGCGGAGGCTGGGATTGTCTGGCCGCTCACCTGGAGGCCCCCGGGCAGGGATTCCATCACAAGCTCTATGGGGCCATCATAGCCATCTCGGAGCGCCTCGACTTTGAGCACGCTTTTGCGGCCCTTTAGGACCGTGTGGTTGTCTTCGAGTAGCTTCAGAGAAAAGGCGGCGGGCTTCTGAGCCGGCTTGCGCACAGCCTGGAATCTGTAGATACAAAATTCTCCTCCATTGCCATTTACATCGCGCACTGCCGCGATGATTTTCGCGGTGCCTTTAGGCACCTTGTAACTCAGCCGGGGATCGGGCCCCTCGGGCGTGTCGTCATTTACAGCAAGGCGAGCCCCCTTCAAATCGCGCAGTTCAAGCTCCGCGTCGATCGGCGAGCCGAGCGCGTCGGCGACCACCATAAACTCCACCTCCGTTTCCGGTTCCACTGGAATTTCATACAAATCCACCTCACCCGGCTTGCTAATCCACCCATTCACCGAAACTGGGAGCTGCTCTAGCACCTGCGCCTTTGAGCCACTCCGCTCCTCCAGCGTTTGGGGCAGTTCGTTGAGCCAGACGGGAACGGCGGGGCCGCTTGCGTGCTTTGAATCCGGCCACGGCACGGGCACGGCGCGCCCCTCATGAATCGAGGGCAGCCACAGCGAAGTCACCTTTCCTGCACGCCCAAGAAGCTGCACCTCCGCCGTCATACCCCTCTGAATCGTCGAGGGGAAGACTAGGTCGGCATAAAACCAGGAGCCCATTTTTAAACGGAAATGCCCAGGCGCCGCCGCCGCAAACTGGAGGTCATGCAACTGGAGGAGGTACTCCCCGTCGCTCGGAATGGTGACCTCAAAACGGGTGTCGCCCCGGAGAGCCGTCTGCGGCAAAGCCAGTTTGAGAAGGTTTCCCTGCGGACCGTATAACTTCAATGCCGGACGCAGTTTGCTTTCGAGCCGTTGGGCCTCCACTTCACAAATCAACTCCTGTCTCGCCTTGGCGAAAAAACGCACCTCCCGCACCTGGCTGCCAGCGAGGGAACCGTGGAGCGCGACAGGCAAGGTATCGACTTTTTCGGAGAACACTTTTTGGGGCAGGGCATCCGTCGCCAGCAGGGAGCGACTGGAAACCCCGCCGTCAGTGACCAACCACCAGTTTTCCAATCCGGGCTGGGAGTCCTCCTCGAGCTCAATCTCAAGGACGATCCGCTCGGGCTTGCTCCCGGGCAGGAGCGTCTGCCTTTTAAGCTTCGCCGTGGTAAGCAGCCGGGGATTTGGGAGCAAATCGCTTCCGGTGAACGTCAGCGTCGTCACGCGCCCGATTTCCAAGCCGCGCAAATCCACACCACTCACCAACGGAACGGCTGCGGACGCCGGGCCGGGCGCCACGAAAAACAAGCCCGCGCCACAAAGGACGAGGGCCAACGCTGGAAACGAAAGCCGCATGCTCGGGGTTTCCGGTCAGGCGAACAATTCGCGGATTGGCTCCGCTTCGATCAGCCGGATTGGACGCCCGCCGGGGCCCGGCAACATGGTCGTCTCCAGATCAATGCCCATTGCCTGATAGATTGAGGCCACCACCTGCGGCGGGCTGACCGGCCGGTCGTGAGGCGCCGCACCGATTTTGTCCGTCGATCCAATCACACGGCCACCGCGGATCGGGCCGCCCGCCAGAAAGTTCGTCCACGCCGAGGGGTAATGATCCCGGCCGCCGCGCGCGTTGATTTTTGGTGTCCTCCCGAACTCGCTGATGACCGCGATGACCGTCTCCTCCAGCAGGCCGCGCTGTTCGAGGTCCTCGAGCAACGCGGTGAAGGCGAGGTCAAACTGGGGACACAACACGTGCTCATAGTCCGCATAGGTGTTGTTGAGGCTGTTGCCGTCGGCGTGCATGTCCCAGCAAGAGATTCCGAAGACGGTGTCAAACTGGTTGACCGTCACGAACCGGGATCCGCTTTCAATCAGGCGGCGGGCCATGAGGCAGCTTTGGCCGAAGGTATTCCTGCCGTAGCGGTCCCTCAGCTTCGCAGGCTCTTCGTTTAAGTTGAATGCCCGCTTGGTCTTGGGATTCGTCAGCAAACTGAACGCCCGCGCGTAGGCGGTGTCGCGTTCGAGGATGCTGCTGCTTTCGACGTGTCGCTGTAGCCCGTCGATTTCGCTGAGCAGCTTGCGGCGGGCTTCCACGCGAAACTCCGTCTGGCCGCCCGGCGCTTCCAAGTCGGCCACTTTGAAGTCCGCCTTGGAGGGATCACTTCCAAGGAAAAAAGGTTGGTGCGCACTTCCAAGGTACGCGCTTTCCTGCCCGTGCGGGGTGGACGTTCCGGTGTTTCCAATGCCGGCCGGCAGCACGATGGAAGCGGGCAGATCACCCCTTTGCCCGAAGACCCGGGAGACAACCGATCCAATGTGCGGCTGCTTGTTTGCGGCATTAAAATCATGCCCTGTCATCATCCAGCGCTGCCCGTTTTCGTGCGAGGCTCCCGTGTTGTAAGAAAGACTGCGAATGAGCGCCACGCGGTCCATCACCTTGGCCATCCGCGGAAAATGTTCGCAGATGTGCACCCCCGGAACGCTGGTGGAAATGGGCTTGAACTTGCCGCGAATGTCTTCGGGCGCGTCCGGCTTCATGTCCCAGGTGTCCAGATGGCCGGGCGACCCCACCAGAAACAGGGTGATGCAGTTGCGGATCTTTGCCTTCTTCTCGTCGACCATTCCCGCGCCGTACATTTTAAACAGATTCGGGAGCGTCAACCCCGCCATGGCGGTGGCTCCTAGCTGTAAAAAGCTCCGCCTGTTTCCACCCGAACAGAGTGGCAGATATTCGTTTCCAATGTGCAGCATGGGGAGGGGGGTGAGGTCTGGCCGCTTTTTAAAGCGTATAGGAGACAGGGTTGGAAATGTCGATGTAAGCACTCTCTGTGAACTTGCCCTCGGCATTTTTCTTGTAGTTCACATAGTGAAATTGCTGCAGCACGACCTCGTACTTGCCGGGAGCTGCTTCCGGGTGCTCAAACACCGGATCCAGACCCGCCCCCACCGTGGCAATTTCCTTGCCGTCCCGGCTCACCTTCCACTGAAGGCGCGTACCCCAGTCATTGACGACCTCGGTGCGGGTGACTTTGCGGCCTGCAACCTGAATCGTTGCCTTCGGGGTTCCCTCTAATTTCTGGTCCATGGACGGCGTTCTTAAAGTTTAGACAACGGCTAGCTATCTTGACTAGCCAGACGGGCGCAAAACATTAGTCCGTAATTCAGGGATCTGATTTTTTTAGCGCGCCCCCGCAACCACAAGGCGCCGCGCCTAAAAGGTGGGGCGCGAAGCGATTTCATTTTTTCACCCATTCCTGCGCCTTGAAGCAATATCTAAAACGACCTGCCTCAAGTTCGGAAATGCGTTATCTGTCTCGATTGCACACTTTTTGACAAAGAAATACCCTTGCCAAACGTCGTCTTAATGTTTGGCGGACCGATTGCAGATCGCCCAAAGACGCCTCCCCCCACTTTTGCCATGTTCCGCCCTCTGTTGAGATGTTTGCTGCTTTTGCTCGGCGCCCTTCAAATCCAAGCGCAGGAGACCCGCGACTTTGTCCACGACATCTCTCCCCTTCTGAGCCGCTTTGGGTGTAACGGCTCCGCCTGTCATGGAAAGGCCGAGGGCCAGCGGGGTTTCAAGCTCTCCGTGTTCGGGAACGATCCACGCGCTGATTTTGAAGCTCTTACTACACAAGGCCGAGGCCGCAGAGTCATGGTTACCGCCCCCGAAAACAGCCTGCTTCTCACCAAGTCCACCGCCTCGGTGCCCCATGCTGGGGGGCCCCGCATGGATGAAAACTCCCGAGAATACGCCATTCTGAGGGATTGGATTAAAAGCGGACTCGTTTACGAAGAAAAACACCGCCCAAATTGGGTCGGGATGCGGATGGATCCCCCCGAAACCGTGCTCGGGTTTGACCAAAATCAGTCCCTCAAAGTGATCGCCCGCGCCAGCGACGGCCGCGAAGAGGATGTCACTTGGCTCGCCATGTTCCATTCCAACAATCCCGCGCTAGCGGAGGTCGAGGAAACCGGGACCTTCAAAACGGGGTCAACCATTGGGCAAGCGGCAGTGATGGCACGGTTTGCCGGGCAAATAGCAGTTCATCAGGTCACGGTTCCCCGTCCAGGCACTCCAAACCGCTTTGAGGATCCGGCTGAAACTTCAGACATCGACCGACTCGTGAACAAAAACCTGCGGCGCCTGAACCTGAAGCCGTCTGAAAAGGTAGATGACGCTGGGTATCTGCGCAGGGTGACCCTTGATGTCATTGGCCGCCTGCCTTCGCCCGCTGAAACCGTGGTTTTTTTAGAAGATAAAACCCAAAACAAGCGCGAAAAACTGGTCGATCGTCTCTTGGAACGTCCCGAATACGCGGACCTCTGGGCGTTAAAATGGTCGGATATCCTACGCGTCGACCGCCGCACGCTCGGGCACGCTAATGCCTTTGCCTACTATGAGTGGATACACCAAGCCATGGAGAACAACCTCGGCCTGGACCAGTTCGCCCGGCAATTGCTAGAAGCGGAGGGGCCTCTGGCGCAAAATCCCGCGGGCTTCTTCTTCAAAGTCACCAAAACGCCGGGGGAAATGGCGGCGACCGCATCCCAAGCCCTCCTAGGAATCCGGATCACCTGCGCCGAGTGCCACCAACACCCGTACGACCGCTGGACACAGTCGGACTACCACGGGATGCGCGCCTTCTTTTCCCAGGTCGCCTACAAAAAAGTCGGCTTGGAAGAGGCTCTTTTTGCGGAAGGCCCCATAAAAACCATCCATCCGCGCACCAAGGAAGTCCTGCACGCGCATCCTCTGGGCACTCCAATGCCGGAAGACGACCCCGCAGGTGACAGGCGTCAGGCTCTGGCCAACTGGTTGGTTGCCTCTGAAAACCCTTGGTTCGCCCGCAACATGGCCAACCGTCTCTGGGCGCATTTTTTGGGCCGCGGCTTGGTGGAACCCATCGACGATGTCCGCGCCTCCAACCCGCCTTCAAATCCGGAACTCCTCGAACTATTGACCCTGATTCTCAAGGAACATCACTTTGACCAAAAAAGCCTCATTCGAGCCGTCGTTGCCTCGGATGCCTACCAACGCTCTTCCGCCCCGAATGACACAAACACGGCGGACGAACTCAACTTTTCCCGCGCCTTGTTCCGCCGTTTACCCTCAGAAATCCTGCTTGACGCGATTTGCGACGTGACCGGTGTTCCAGAGAAGTTTGCAGGCGTTCCCGCAGGTCGGCGTGCCGTCCAGTTGTGGGACAGCGAACAGCAGAGTTATTTCCTAAAACTCTTCGGGCGGCCCATGCGCACAACCGCGTGCGTGTGTGAGCGCTCCTCCTCTTCTGGGGTTTCCCAGTCCCTGCACTTTATTAACTCGGCCAATCTGCAGTTGAAACTCTCACACGCCAAGGGAAATATCGCCCTCTGGCTCAGCACGGCCAAGGAAGATGCGGCCTTTGTGGACGCCCTTTACATCGCCTGTTTTTCTCGTCGCCCCACCGGAGAGGAGCGCGCCGAAGGCCTCGCCTATTTACAAACCCGCGCCAACCGGCGACAGGAAGCGGCCGAAGATTTAGCCTGGTCTCTACTGAATACCTTGGAATTCGTCTTTAACCATTAGCCCCCTGCCCCAGCCATGAACACCCCAAACAACGTCTTTTGCGATGGCCTCGCCCGCCGCGATTTCCTTCGGATCGGCTCTGCGGGCCTGCTGGGAATGAATCTGACGCTTTCAGGATTGCTGCGCCAAAAAGCGCTCGGTGCAGCGTCCCTCAAGGAGCCTTCCTTCATTTACGTGTTTCTCCAAGGAGGTTTAAGCACGATCGATTCGTTCGATATGAAGCCCGATGCCCCAAGCAGCATACGCGGGCCGTTTTCACCCATCCGCTCCAAAGTACCGGGCATGGACGTTTGCGAATACCTTCCAAAAGTAGCCGGCGTTACCGACAAGTTTTCATTGATCCGCTCGTTTACGCACGGAGACGCCGGGCACGGTGCCGCAGACCACCACATGCTTACAGGCTATCATCCCAACGCTGCCTTTAACGCAGGCCTGTCTCCCAACAACCAACACCCCTCCATGGGATCCGTGATCGCGCAACGTCTGGGAACCAAGGGAAGTGTGCCACCCTACGTGTGCCTGCCTGGGATGCACCCCAGCGCCAGCTCAGCCTACCTCGGGCCCAATGCCGTTCCCTTTATCATCGAAACCGATCCGAACTCCCCCGGCTTCGAGATCCCCGACATGCAACCGCCGCTCACCATCGATGCGGCACGCATCGCTGACCGCCAAGCATTGCTCAGTCGCGTAGACCGCTTTCAACGGAGCGCCGAACAACGGGCCAACGCCAACGCCGCCGAACGGAGCGTGTTTGCCGAACGTGCCACTTCCTTGATGACTTCCAAAGACGCCAAAGCCGCTTTCGATATCCAGCGCGAAGACCCCAAATTGCGCGACGCTTACGGGCGCAGCACTCTGGGGCAAAGCTGTCTGCTCGCGCGACGTCTCGTGGAGTCAGGCGTCCGGTGTGTCACCATCAATCACCAAAATTGGGACACCCACTCAAAGGGTTTCACCACCCTCAAAGACGACCTGCTTCCGAAACTAGACCTGGCCATGTCCGCCCTGTTTCGAGACCTAGACGATCGCGGGCTACTTCAAAGCACCGTGGTCGTCATCACAGGAGAATTCGGCCGCACCCCGGTCATTAACAAAGATGCTGGCCGCGACCACTGGAGCCGCTGTTTCACAGTAGCCGTTGGGGGCGGCGGCATCCATGGCGGACGCGTCATCGGAAAAAGCGATGCCCAGGCCTCCGATCCCGCCGACTCCCCCTACGGACCCGAAGACCTCTGCGCCACCGTTTACCAACTCATGGGAATCCCACCGCACGAGGAAATGCTCACTCAGGAGGGACGCCCAGTGATGCTGACGAACTCGGGCCGTATCATCCGAGATCTCATTTAATCCCCTTCTGCCGCCCTAACTCCATTCCTCGAAATCCATTCCTCGACAAGGTGATGTCAATTTTACGCAGTTTTCTCAGAGTGGGCCTCGCGGGTACTCTTCTGCTCTGGGCGACGCCATTGACCCAGGCCGAACCTCCGGGCGTTGCCTATATTTTCCCAGCGGGAGGCCAGCGTGGCACGATCGTTTCATCCCGCGTGGGCGGCTTTTATTTTCACGGCAAAGCGCAATTCCATTTTACCGATAACAGCCTGCAGGCCGCCCCCCAACTGAAAGAAATGCAGACGCTTTTTTTCGATGGACCCCTCATCCTGAAACCTGCCTCCCAGCAGCGCGAAGATTACCCAAAAGATTACGCCGCCCAAATTACCATCCCCGCCGACGCGCCGCTGGGCTCTCAATTCTGGTGGTGCTCCACCTCCCAGGGGGTCACCTCAAGATTCCAGTTTGTCGTAGGAGAGCTTCCTGAAGTCATTGAAAACGAGATTGAAGGCCATCAGGAGCCCACGCCTGTATCTCTGCCAGTCACCATCAACGCTCGAATTTTCCCGCGGGAAGAAATCGATGTTTGGACCTTTTCAGCGCAAAAGGGGGAGCCGATCACATGCGAGCTCAAATCTCGCTCGCTCGGTTATCCCCTGCAGGCCGCCTTAGAAGTGCAGGGCCCCGGAGACCGTCGCGTGGCAAATGTTTCTCATTCCGCCAGCCTCAGCCTCGATCCATCCCTGAGTTTTGTCGCCCCCGAAACAGGCGTCTATAGCGTCAAGGTGAACGATGTGGCGTTCGGGGGCGGGCAACAGTACGTCTACCGGCTTTCGCTTTTCGGCGGACGCAAAGTCGAAGCGGTTTACCCGCTTGGAGGCCGGACCGGCGCTTCGACCGTGGTCGACTTACACACACTCGGAAGCCAGAACCCCGTGCGCGCCGAGGTCAAAAGCCCTGTTCAACCCGGGGTTCTTATCCAACACGCTGCAATTACCTCTGAGGCTGCAAGCAAAACCCTGACCGCACCATTTCTCTTTCACGGCTCAGAGTTGCCCGAATGGGTCCGGTCCGCAGAAGGCTCCGTCGCCGGCTTAAAAGAAGGCCGTGTCGCGCTCCCTGCGATGCTCAACGGCTTTATCTCGCAGCCAGGCGAGGTTCATGAGTGGAAAGTATCCTTGGAGGCGAATACTTCTCTCCAGCTTGAGGTTCTGGCATCCGCACTAGGAAGCCGCCTCGACTCCGTGCTCACTCTTGTGGACGACAAGGGCAAAGAGCTCGCAAAAAATGACGATGCTTTCGAGGGAACACCGGATGCGGCCCTCGCCTTCATCGTGCCCAAAACCGCCGAATATAGCATCCGAATCCAAGACCGGTTTTCCAAACGGTCCGGCCCTGATTTTGCATACCGCATGCGGGCCATCATCGGAGGCACCTCTGACTTTCAACTGCGCTTGGCTGCTGACTTCTACAACGCACTCCGGAGCGAACAAAGCCCTGCGACGCCAGTCGCCGCAGACGCCAAACCGGTTCCGAAAGTCCCCGGCATCAAGCTGGATGTCACCTCCGTTCTGGGCACCCAAGGTGTAGTGAATCTCGCGGTGGATGGCCTGCCGGAAGGCGCGACGTTCGAACCGCAAACGATTCCTGCGAAAGTAAAAACAATCGAACTGCGCTTCACCTTTCCGCCCAAAACACCGGTCAGCGTGCACGAGTTGCGCGTACGAGGCACCATAGGTGAAGGAACGGCGGCGGTGACTCGGACCGCACTTTTACCCGGGGAAACCTCCAGCGACCCGAGAACTGGCGGCCCACTCCGGGTGGCCGTTGTACCCAAAGTCCCCTTTCAATTCATTGGAGAATATCTGGTAAACAATGACCAACCTGCAGGCACCACTTTAACTCGCACTTACCGACTGGAAAGGAACGGATTTGACGGGCCGCTGACTGTCTGTCTCTCCGACAAACAGATCCGATGTCTGCAACGTGTCTTGGCAAAACCAATCCAGGTCGCTCCGGGACAAAACTCTTTTGACTACACCATTCGATACCCCACGGAGGTGCAACTGGGTTGGACAAGCCGCGCCCAGATCATGGCTTTCGGAACATTCCGCGACTTCGATGGCAGCGAACATACAATGACTTACACTTCTTTCGCGCCCGATGATCAGATGATCTCCGTAGTCACAAACAGCCTCCTTAAACTCTCCACACCAAATTTTTCCATCAACGCGGATGCGGGTGAATTGGTCTTGCCCATCATTGTGCAGCGACATGATTCGCTCAAAAACGTACCGGTTCAGCTATCCTTAAAATGCCCCTCGTCTATCCGCGGAGTCGAGGCCAGCCCCGTGAGCATCGCGGGCGACCAATCCGAGGCCAGCCTCCGAATCCGGATTGCCCCGGGAGCGGGACCCTTCAACCTGCCCGTGGAAGTCTTCGCCCAAACTCCGCAGGCCGCTACAGGCACCCTGCACTCCGCCTCCCTGCGCATCGACCTCGTCTCTCCCGCGCGCCCGCCTGCGGCCAGCGCCTCGCGCTCAAACACAGGAAATTAGCGTCAAAAAAGGCGTCAAAAACCACCCTTTTTGAAGCTCGGTCACTTTCCGGCGGCCGCTATCTTTGCCGACGCTAAATCCCGAGGGTGCGGGTTGACTGCCCTGCCGGGGAGGGAAGTCAGCACAACGCAAATGATCTGCGTCTCTGGATCCGCCCAGGCAAGGGTTCCCGTGGAGCCGGAGTGGCCGAATGTTTTCTCCGAACAACCGGGACTCCCAGAATCCACCCCTACATTAAACGCCAAGCCTCGAGGCGTTTGATCCGCCTTGTTGTGGTTGCGGATCATCCGCCTGGCGGTCTCTGCTTTGAGCACGCGACCGCGTTGATGGAGAAACTCCGCCAGAAACGTACCGATGTCAGGAGCCGAAGCGTGCGTGCCTCCCCATGGGGCGCCTAGGGCTCGCCAATAGGGGCTGTTCCAATCCCAGTTTTTGGAGTCTGGCGCCCCTCCTCCAGCTTCCGGAGCGGCAAAGTTGGTCTGCACTTGCTCGAGTTCGCCGAGGGCGAAACGCCCCAGACCCTGCGCGGAATGCCTCATTCCAAGAGGTTCAAAAACAGACTTTTGCACAAGGGAAAGAATGTCCGATCCGCTGATAATCTCCGCCACGCGCGCGGCCAAAAGAATCCCCATACTGGAATATTCGTAGCGGCTTCCCGGACTGAATTGCAGGGGGACCTGCAGCGCCTGCTCTATAAACGCAGACAAAGGAGAGTGGCCTCTGCGGAGTGCGTCATTTTGGGGGAGCTGATCAGGAAGGCCTGACACGTGCGTGAGAACATGCTGCAACGTGACGGTTTCGCGTCCGCCGCCGGAGAAGCCGGGGAAGAATTTTTTGAGCGGATCTTCGAGGCTGAAAGCTCCCTTGTCGAACAGGGTCATCAAGGCTGTCATCGCCACGGGTTTTGAGATGGAGCCGAGCAAAAACATGGCATCTTCGGAGCGAGCCTTGCCAAAAGCTTTGGTGAGCTTGTGCTCACCCTGTGCCACGTGCAGCACGGCGGAGGCCATCTCACCCCGTTCCACCGCTCCGGTGAGCACCGCACACGCCCCGGCAAAATTATCCGAGGCTATCGCGCCCCGCAGCGAACTGCTCAAAGAAGCTGCGAGGCAAGTTTGCATAAAATAGCGTCGTGAAATGAAGGGGGAATTCATGAGGCGAGGTTTAGTCGCTTAGTGTTTTGGCGACCATCTCAATTTTCCTGTGGCGATGAGCCTTCTCCATTGAAGGCCAAGGGAGAGGCTAAAGGAGGCAAAAAAGAAAACTCACCGCTTCGGTTAATAGCCTAAGCTTTACAAGACCCCAGGGTCAAATTTGCGCAAACCAGCCCACGGTTGGTCCCAAAAAAGAAAATCTCCGTTTAGCACGCCCCGAGACAATACCAAGCGCGCCAGCCTAAGAAATGGGGCAAGCGGCCAATTTTATCATTCTTAATTCCTCTCGTGAAACACATTCCCTCTTTCTTCCTCGCCATATCTTGCACCGCACTCTGCGCTCCTGGATTCGCTGCAGACGCGCCAAAAGCGCCGGACAACTACGGGCTCAAACAAGCGCGTGAATCCATCGCTGGGATGACCACCGCCGATGGGCTTTCCGTCACTCTTTTCGCGGCCGAACCCATGGTCCAAAACCCCACGGCCATGGACATCGATGCCCGTGGCAGAGTGTGGATCACAGAGGCCGCAAACTATCGCAAATACGCCTCGCCTTCCATCCGTCCCGAAGGCGATCGAATCATGGTTCTCGAAGACACCAATGGCGATGGCGAAGCCGACAAAGCCACCGTGTTCTATCAAGATCCAAGTATCAACTCAGCGCTTGGCATCGCCGTTCTGGGAAATGATGTCATCGTATCCGTCTCACCCAACGTGTTTATCCTTCGCGATACAGACGGCGATGGAGTTGCAGATAGACGGTTTCTACTACTCACAGGAACCGCAGGCGGGCAGCACGACCACGCATTGCACTCGTTCGTACACGGCACCGATGGAAAACTGTACTTCAACTTCGGTAACGCTGGCCAAAACATCCGGAAACCCACGGGCAAGTTACTGGAAATTCCTCTGCATGGGATGATTTCAGTGGACGACATCAAGGGCAATAGCGAGCCCATCATCGACTTGGCAGGCAATGTCATCGAGGCTTCCCGCAAGCCCTACCAGCAGGGCATGGTGTTTCGTACCGACTATGCAGACGGCAAACTCTCCAACTTCGAAGTTCTCGGAAACAATTTCCGCAACAATTACGAAGCCGCTCCAGACTCTTTCAGCAACCTCTGGCAAAGCGACAATGACGACGACGGGAACCGGGGCGTCCGCATCAATTATGTCATGGAGCACGGCAGTTACGGCTACTCTGACGAGCTGACAGGCAGCTCCTGGCAGTCCAAACGTCCTAACATCGAAAAGGAGATCCCGCTCCGCCACTGGCATCAAAACGATCCCGGCACCATTCCCAATCTCCTCCAAACCGGCGCCGGTTCACCCACGGGTATTCTTTTCAATGAAGGCACCGGCATTGGTCCCGGCTTCACCAATCAAATCATTCACTGCGATGCAGGACCCCGCGTGGTCCGCGCCTATCCCGTGGAAAAGGATGGGGCCGGCTTCACCGCAAAGATTGTCGATATCCTGACCTCAAAGGACAACTGGTTCAGGCCATCCGACGTGAACATTCATCCAGACGGCTCTCTCTTCGTCGCTGATTGGTATGATGCAGGCGTCGGCGGACACGCCATGGCTGATAACGTCGAACCCTTCCTGCGCGGACGCATCTACCGCGTCGCCCCAAAAGGCACGCCCCTGCGCACTCCAGCGTTTAATCCCGCAACGCTCCAAGGGGCCATCGCGGGCCTGCAGTCTCCCAATAAAGCCACGCAATATTCGGCTTACCAAGCGCTCTCAGGCATGGGTGACGCCGCCCTTCCTTCGCTTCAAACACTTGCTCAAAGCGGCTCGTCCCGCATGCGGGCGCGCGCCCTCGCGTTGCTCGCACGGAATCCAAAAACCGCTCTTTCTTCTCTCAAAGCCGCCTTGGAAGACTCGGATTCTGACATTGTCATCACCGGCATCCGTCTCGCGACCATGCTCGCCACCGCAGGCCAGTTCGACACGTCCACACTCGAAGCCGCTCCTGGATTGGTTGGAAAACTTATTTCACACAAAGACCCCCAAGTGCGTCGCCAACTTGCCGTATCGCTCTATCACAGCAAGAAGATCGAACCCATGTGGGCCAAACTCGCAGCGCAACACGATGGCAAAGACCGCTGGTATTTGGAAGCGCTTGGCATCGGAGCCACCGGATTGGATGACTCCTGTTTTGATACCTGGTTTAGCGAGATCAAGGGCAACTGGAACACCCCCGGCGGCCGCGATATCCTCTGGCGTTTACGCACACCAAAGGCCGCGCCCTATCTTGCGAAACTCCTTTTGGCCGAACCTGATCAAATGCGGTACATGAGAGCCTTCGACTTCGTGCCTGAATCGAAGGAGCGTTCTGAAGCGTTGCTCGAATTGGTCAAAGTGAATCCAAGTCTCTCCGTTGTCACGGAAGCACTGCAGCGCCTTTCACGCTCCTCCATCAAGAATAGCGAGGCGGTGCGCGTGGCGACTGATTCAACACTCGCTCGCACCAAAGGAACCCCCGCTTTTGTAGCGCTCTTGGAAGCCGCTGGGATTGGAAACCACGCTAATGACCTTTTGGAAACGGCACTCCAACTTGGAAAAACCTCGGAAGCACTTGATGCCATTCGACTGCTCAGCCGGGATAACGCGGGAATTGACCAGCTTAAAAAGTCGCTCTCCAAAGGGCCGCCGGAAGAGGTCTCTATTTTGCTCGGCATGCTCGGAGACCTTGCCACACCCAAGGCCTTGGACATCCTCCAAACAGAGATTCATGAAGCGCCAGTTGCCGAGCGTAAATCCATTGCAGTTCGCGCGCTCGCACGCACTCAAGCGGGAGCAGAACGACTGCTTAAACTAGCAGATTCACAGCTTTTTCCTTCCGAGTTCCAATCGGTCGCAGCGAGTGCTCTGGCGCAGGTGCAGTATGCCTCGATCAAAGATGGCATCGATAAACACTTCCCTGCTCCGGGCGCTCTTGGAGGAAAGCCTTTACCTCCCATTGCTGAGCTCGTGAAAATCGCGGGCGATCGAGCCAAGGGAAAAGATGTCTTCGAAAGACCAGCGAGTTCCTGTGTCACCTGCCACCGCATTGGAGACAAGGGCTTGGACTTCGGGCCGGGCCTCAGTGAAATCGGAGCCAAACTTCCCAAGGAAGCCATCTTTGACGCAATTCTTAACCCCAACGCAGGCATCTCGATGGGCTTCGAAACGGCGGAAGTCAAATTTCGTGGGGGCTCCCAAGCCATGGGGATCATCCGCAGCGAAACAACCGAGGAACTTGTTCTCGCGCTGCCGGGAGGAGCCCTCCAAAAGTTCCCTAAGAATGACGTCCAAAAAGTGACCAAGCTCACCACATCCATGATGCCCAGCGGCCTCAACCAAGCCCTCACTCAGGAAGATCTCGTGAACCTCGTCACCTACTTGGCCTCTCTGCGCCCCTCAAAATAAGCACGCCCGACCCCGCCTCCGGTGTGAAATTCTAAGGTGCATTATTGACCAGAGCCGCAGGCCGGCGCGCGCCCTCAGACGCATCGATTGACCGAGTCGAACCATCCGAAAGCGTCGCTGCTGGGCATTCCTAGCGGAACTCCAACCGCGTCGTGCCACTTCCCGGAGCAATGTGGCCGATCACCTTCCCCTTCAACGTCGCCGCCACGCCCGGGGCGTCCTTGGGCCGGACGACCACGGTCATTCCGATACCCATATTGAAGACCTGATACATTTCTTCCCGGTCCACCTTCCCTCCCTGCTCGATGAGCTTGAAGACGGCCGGGACCTTCCAGGAACCGGTGTCGATGACGGCATCGCAATCAGCCGGAAGCACGCGAGGAAGATTATCGATGAGGCCGCCACCGGTGATGTGGGCGAGGCCCTTGACGAGACCGGGGGCCAAGGCTCCCAGTGCAGGCTGGTAATTTTTGTGAACACGCAGCAACTCCTCACCCAGCGTTCTTGTAAACCCCTCAGGCTTGGCCGTCAGCGGGAGGTGGAGTTTGTCAAAGAGCACCTTTCTGGCAAGGGAGTAGCCATTGGTGTGGAGGCCGGTCGAAGGCAAGCCGATGATGTAGTCCCCCTTTTTGATTTGGGAACCGTCCAGGAGTTTCGCACGGTCGACCACCCCAACGATGGTGCCGGCAAGATCGTATTCCCCGCGCTGGTACATACCCGGCATCTGGGCGGTTTCCCCGCCAACCAAGGCGCAACCGCCCTCCCTGCAGGCCTTGGCAAAACCCTTGAGGATCTGCTCAAAAACCTGGGGTTCAAGACGCTCCGCCCCGATATAGTCGAGGAAGAAGAGCGGTTTGGCCCCGATGACGGCAATGTCGTTGATGCAATGATTCACCAGGCACTGCCCCATGGTGTCGTGGCGTCCCGTGGCAAAAGCCAGCTTCAGTTTGGTGCCGACACCGTCGACGCTGGAAACCAGGACCGGGTCCTTCATGCCGCGAAAGTCAGGGCGAAAGAGGCCGCCAAAGCCGCCGATCTTTCCCAGAACTTCAGGGCCGTGCGTGCCCTTGACCATTCCGTGGATCCGGCTTTTGACAAGGTTGCCAAGATCCACGTCCACGCCGGCGGCGGCGTAGGCCTTTTTCTTGGGAGCAGGCGTCTTGGGAGCAGAGGTCGTGGGGGTGGATTTGGGAGCGGGCTTCCGAGGCATGGGAAATCAGAGTTTTCTTGGAAAAAGGGAGGGGCTGGTTGAAAGGGTTCCGAGGAGGCTGGGGCGGTTACTCCGGCGCTCCATGATGTGCTTGTCCAAATGAGGGTCAACGGCGACGGGATATTTCCCGTTGAAACAGGCCAGACAAAACTCATCCGCCTTCCTGCCGGTGGCCCTGACCATGGACGGGACGTCCAGATAACCGATGGAATCCGCGCCGAGATAGTCGCGGATTTGATCCAGCGAACACTGGTTGGCCAGAAGCTTCTCAGGGTCCGGAAAATCAATCCCGTAGTGACAGGAAAACCGGTGGGGAGGGCACGAAATCCGCATGTGCACCTCTGCCGCCCCGGCCTCGCGGAGGTTGACCACGCGGGCGCGGGCGGTCGTGCCGCGAACGATGGAATCATCCACCACCACGACCCGTTTGCCGGCGACTGCCTCCTTGATCAGATTGAGTTTCACCCGGACATTAAAGTCCCGGATTAGCTGGCTGGGCTGGAGAAAGGTCCTTCCAATGTAGTGGTTGCGGACGAAAGCGTGGGAATAGGGAATTCCAAGTTCCTCCGCAAAACCCAGCGCCGCGTAATTGCCGGAATCGGGCACGGGCACGACGACATCGGCCTCCGCCGGGTGCATACGCGCCAGTTCACGGCCCATCTCGGTCCGGACACGAGCGACATTGGTCTCGTAAAAATTGGAGTCTGGCCGGGCGAAATAAACGTACTCGAAAATACAGAAGGCGGAGCGCTGCGGCTGGAACGGCCACTCGGAACGGATGCCGTTTTCGTCGATGATGACGACTTCGCCCGGTTCAATTTCGCGCACGAACTCGGCGTGAATGAGGTCAAAGGCGCATGTCTCGCTGGAAAGCACCCAAGCGCCGTCGAGTTTACCGAGGGACAGCGGCCGGAACCCGTGGGGGTCGCGCACCCCAATGATCTCGCGTTCGCTCATCATGACTAGGGAGAAGGCCCCGTGCACCTTTCGAAGAGCAGCCAACACGCCATCCGGTTCGGAGGGCTGCGCGAGCAGGTGGAGAATCACCTCGCTGTCGACCGTCGTCTGGAAAATGGAACCCTGCTCTTCGAGTTCCTCCCGCAACAGAGCGGCGTTTACGAGGTTGCCGTTGTGCCCGATGGCGATTTGCCCCCGGGCCGTATTCACCACAAAAGGCTGGGCGTTGATCAGGTTGCTGGAACCGGTGGTGGAGTACCGGACATGCCCCACCGCGCGGGTGCCCTTGAGCCGATCCAGCTCTCCCGACTGGAAAACTTGCGAGACCAACCCCATCGCGACGTGCCTCTTGAAGGGGGTGTCGGGACCGTAGGCCGTTACAATCCCAGCGCTCTCCTGGCCGCGGTGTTGCAAGGCGTACAGGCCGTAGTAGGTGAGGGTGGCGGCGTTGGGATGACCAAACACGGCAAAGACGCCGCATTCGTGAGTGGGTTTGTGGTGTTTCACTAAGAGGAGGTGGGGCCCCAAAGTTAGAACGCCCAGCTTGCGCGTCAAGAACTGCGGCGCGGGAGGCTTCAAATAATGCAACCCGCGCAGGACAACCTATTGGGGCAAAGGCGGTTCCTTGGCACCGCTGATCTTCGTTCCCGCGCCTGCATCCGCCCCCGAATCCCCTTCAGCGCGCTTCCATCCCTCCTGCTTTGCCACAAGTTCCACCAGACGCAACGGCCAGTCCTGCCTGTCAAAAAAGTCAGTCTTTCGAGAATCAAAATCTTGATAGGCTTCCAGATACGCCTTGTTTTCGGGCGACCCCTCCCGGCCGATGGCGGGGTAACGGCGCCGAGCCTCCAGCATCGCCTTGTTGACCGCCTCCTCCGCCGGGTCTGCGAGCTGGGCACTGGCACCAACAACCTCAGGGGCTCCCAGGGCCGCCGGGGCCGCTGCAGCCACGGGAGCGGATGAGGCGGCGGCGACGGGTGCAGGTGCCGCATATGGAGCGGACAAGCTGATTTCTGAACCGGGCAAGATTGATTTTGCGGGCGCCGTCGGGGCGGGTTTCGCATCGCTGCGCACCCAGCCCTCGCGCGCGGCCAGCATTTCGGCAATTTTCAAGGGCCACTTTGGATCCTTAAAAAAATCAAACTTGCGAGCTCGTGTCAGTTCGTTGTACGCGTCCAGGTACAAAGTGTGTTCGCGGGTACCCGTATTCTGCAGGGCGGGATAGAGCCGGATTGCCTCGTCCTTTGCCAACCGGGTGGCGCGCATCAGCGGATCTTCATCCGCAAACTGGGGTTCCGGCTTTTGTTGGACTTCAATCTTGGCGGGTTCCGACTCCTTTTTTTCGGGCCGAGAGACTGGCTGCGTTTCAGCGGATTTTTCGAGGGCGGACGCGGAGAGCGTCACTGGCGAGGGAACCGTGGCGTTGGAGGGGGAGAATTGCGCCGTAGGATTCGCCCCGAAAGCGATTGGGCTGGGAGAGGGCTGGGCCGTTTGCTGAAACTGCTGGTGTTTAAACTCGGAGAATGTTTGGGCCATTTCTGAGCCTGTCTCCATGAGACGAACCCCAATGGGGACGAACAGCGTGAGTGTGAAGGCACCGGCCAGCAGCAGAAAAATGCCATTCCGCTGGAGCAGAAGCCGAAGCTGGAAGGCTAGAAACAAGCTCAGGCCCACAACAACGGCGGTGGCCATTGCAACAAAGGACTCTTTGGGAGCCCACCAGAAGGCCACCCCGCCAATCGGCACGGCCGCCAGCGCGGCGACGACGCCCAGAGCGAGATTACGGCTCGCCTCGCTGGCGGTGCCTTTCAGCACCACCGCTCCCCCGCCCTCCCCCGGGCCAAGCGCGGGAGGAGCCAGTTCGGGCGAATGCGTCTTGCCCGAGACCCGCAGTGAGGATATCGGACGCGCCTTGAGCACGGCAACCGGCGGCGTACTGAGGCGAGAAGAGGACTCGGGATTGGAAGGAACGGAGCTCACGAAATAAAAAAACGGGTTTCCAGCTTACTCAAAACAGTTTTTGAGAACGTACAAGAGAGGCTATCAGAAATTTTAGTAAAGGGGAGTGAACATTAGGGGGTTGAAACGAAGGGGCCCGCCCCCCTTTACTTAAAGTCTTCCAATGAGCGCCGAATTTGATGTCCGCCACACCGCCCACCTTGCCCGCCTTGAACTGTCCGAAACCGAGGCCACACGGTTTCAGTCTCAGCTGTCCCAGATTCTTGGGTATGTTGAAAAACTGAAGGAGGTGGATGTCAGCGGGGTTGAACCCACAGCCCACACCGCCGAGTTCCTCAACGTTTTCAGGGCGGACGAACCCCGAGACTGGTTTACGACGGAGGAAGCTCTCTCCAACGCCCCCAGGCAGGCCAACCACCTCATCATCGTTCCAAAGGTGATCGAATAGCCCTCTCTTCCATGGACTTGCATACCCTTTCTCTCTCCTCCCTCCAAGCGCGCTTCCGCTCGGGTGAGACCACCCCCTCGGAAGCCCTCGAAGCGCTTGAAACCCGGGTCGCCGCCGTGGACCCCAAGGTGGGCGGCTACCTTTCACGCAACTTGGAGCGCGCACGCTCGGAGGCGGCCACCGCCGACATCTCCCTTCCCCTCGGTGGCATCCCGATAGCCATCAAGGACGTCATCAACGTGAAGGGGGACCCCTGCACCGCCGCCTCCAAAATCCTTCAGGGTTACACCTCCAGCTACGACGCCACGGTCATCCGGAAACTCCGCGCCGCGGGGGCTATTCCTTTTGGCCGCCTGAACATGGATGAATTCGCGATGGGCTCCTCCACCGAAAACTCGGCCCTCCAGCGCACCTCCAACCCCTGGGATCTGAGCCGGATTCCAGGCGGCTCCAGCGGCGGTTCGGCCGCTGTCGTCGCGGCTGACGAGGCGTTTGCATCGCTCGGCTCGGATACCGGCGGCTCCATCCGCCAACCCGCCGCCCTCTGCGGTTGCGTCGGGCTCAAGCCCACCTACGGCCGGGTTTCACGCTTCGGCCTGATGGCTTTCGCCTCCTCTCTCGACCAAATCGGCCCCTTCACCAAAACGGTGAAAGACTCCGCCCTCCTGCTCAACGTGCTCTCCGGCAAGGACCCGCTCGACTCCACCAGCCTCGAGACTCCCGCCGAAGACTATACCCGCTTCCTCGGACGCGATCTCAAGGGCGTCCGGCTCGGAATGCCAAAGGAATATTTCATCGGCGGCATCGACCCGCAGGTAAACGCCGCCGTGCGCGCGGCGATCAGCCAGTATGAGGCCCTGGGTGCGGAAATCGTGGAGGTCTCCCTGCCACACACGGAGTATGCGGTGGCGGTCTACTACATCATCGCGACGGCGGAAGCCTCGGCGAATCTGGCGCGTTACGACGGAGTGCGTTATGGCAGACGGGCGGAGGATCTGCGCAACATTCAAGACCTCTACGTCCGCTCCCGTTCGGAAGGCTTTGGGGAGGAGGTCAAGCGCCGGATCATTCTCGGCACCTACGTCCTCTCCAGCGGTTACTACGACGCCTATTACCTGAGGGCGCAGAAGGTACGAACCCTCATCCGCCAGGACTTTGAGAACGCCTTCAAAAAGGTCGACGCGCTCATCTGCCCGACATCCCCCGAGGCGGCGTTTAAAATCGGGGACCGCTCCGGAGACCCCCTCAAAATGTACCTGGCTGACATTTTCACCATTGCCACCAACCTTGCTGGAAACTGCGGCATCAGCCTGCCCTGCGGGTTTGCGGAGATGGAAGGCCGCCGGCTTCCGGTGGGGCTGCAGCTGCTTGGGAACAACCTTGAAGAAGCCAAGCTGCTTGGGATCGCCCACGCCTACGAGCAATCCACCCCCTGGCACAAGGAACGCCCTGCGCTCTAACCCTCGTCCTCGCACCACCACCCATGCAAAACGCAGCCGCCTCACGCCTCGTTCTCGAACCCTACTCGGAAGCCACGGTTATCACTGCGGCGCGTGAGTGCCTGCAATCCCTCAAACGCAATCCAAGCCTGGTCATCGCGTTTGTGACGGCTGACTACCGCCCTTTCCTTCAGGACTTTCTGGAACTCGTTCAACTACACGCCCACGCAACCCTCATTGTCGGAGGCAGCGCCTCCGGCCTGATCGGTTCGGGGGTCGAGGCCGAGAGCGGTTCGGGCTTTTCCCTCCAACTTCTGTCGCTTCCCTCCACCCGTCTCTGTCCGATCACCTTCAACGAGGACCAATCGGACGACTTTACCGAGGCGGACTGGAAAAATGCGGTCGGTCGGGCTGCGGATTCAGACGCCTGGCTGTTTTTTGGCAACCCGCTCAAAGTCGCCGCCGAACCGTGGTTGAGCGCGTGGTCGGGAGCCTTTCCCGGGGTTCCAACCCTGGGCGGACTGCTCAGCGGCGGGGAACGCGGGGACGATGTTTTCGTATTCCACAACCGCTCTGAAGTGGACGCCGGCGTGGCCATCGGGATTAAAGGGGGCGTCAAGGTGCACGCGGTGGTGAGCCAGGGGTGCCGTCCGATCGGCGAACCACACGCCATCACGGGGGCGAACGAAAACGTCGTAAAATCCATCGGTTCGCTTCCTGCTTACGACCGGCTCAACGAGTCCTTTGAATCCCTTCCCGCCGAGGATAAGGCCAGGGCGGCGGGCAACATTTTCGCGGGCCTCGCAGTCAACGAATACGTGGATGACTTCAAGACCGGGGATTTTCTGATCCGCAATCTCGTCGATTTCGACCCCACTTCAGGCGCCGTCGCGCTTGCCGCGTACCCGCGTGTGGGCCAAACGCTCCAGTTTCAGTTGAGGGACAAACACTCAGCGGATGAGGAGCTCAAGCACCTTCTGGCAATGAAGGCGAGGGAGGGAGTCAAACCCTTTGCCTCGTTAATGTTCGTATGCGGAGGCCGGGGGGAGGGATTGTTTGGAAAAAGCAGCCACGATGCGCAGGCGCTCCGGGACCAGTTTGGTCCGATCCCCAATGTCGGGTTGTTTTGCAATGGCGAGATCGGCCCGGTGGGGACCGGCAATTTTGTGCACGGCTACACCGCCGTCATCGGCCTCTGGGAATAAGCCTCAATGAGCGATGCGGGTTCGGTAAAGAACCTCGGGGCCATCGCCGAGGCATTGAATCAGACGGAGCCGTGAGGATTCAACGTCGAAGCAAACGTCGAGGCATTAGCCCTACTTCGCGGACTCGCGTCTAAAAACGGCTATTTTCGGGAGTCTTTTTGTTGCAAGCTCCTCATTTGCAGTCATCGTTTTTTCAAAAGTGCTTGTAGTGCCGACCTACCCCCTTGCGGGTCTTTTTCAGAAAGTGGTTTCATGAGGAATGTTCCTCCGTTGTAAAAAGCGCCGCAAGGATGGCAAAGAACACCTCTACT
>CANJZW010000014.1 GCA_947479475.1 Chthoniobacteraceae bacterium | reverse complement strand
CGTTGGAACGCATCCTGAGGTACATTCTCAACGCAGAAGTCAACGTCACCCTGCTCAAGGAGCGCATCGGAAAAATCCAGACCAAACCCCTTCAAACCAAAACCATGACACTTGCCGATCAACTCCGACAGGAAGGCAAATTAGAGGGCAAATTAGAGGGCAAATTAGAGGGCAAATTAGAGGGCAAATTAGAAGGCGAACGCGAGGGCGTTCTCAAGGGCACAAAGGAAGGGCTCACCGAGGGGCAGTTACGCGCATTCAGAACCGCCGTGCTGCGCGCGCTCGAAATCCGGCATAGCGCCTATCCAGAGGGGATCCGGGAGGCGGTGGAGGCGATCAATGATCCCCAGCGGCTGGAGAGGCTTATTGAAACGGCTTTCCGCTCCGAATGCATCGAGGCCTTCGCGCAGCAACTCTGAGCCCTCGCTTTAAGCTCCTCTAAAAAATCGAGTTCTGAGTCTCTGCCTCAGCCCGCCCCGCCCGCGGCCTCCGAGCGTTGCAAAAGTTCAAGGCCCCGGAATCCGCGGCGAGGCGGGGAAGACTGTCAACTTTTCGCCAGTTCTGGACCGCTACCGGGGGAACGCCTCGGGTTCCCAGAGCGTGCCGCCGGTCTTGTTGAGGGGAGTCACGCCATCGGGCGGAAAGCTGGCTTTCACGGCGGCGTGTAATTGTTCGGCCAGACCAACTACCGTGGCGGCGAGCTCCGGTTTGTCCGCCAGATTCTTGAGCTCCTTTGGATCCGTCTCGTGATCGAACAATTGGCGCCCCTGCTTGCCCTCCTCCCACTCCGTGTAGCGCCAGCGGGGAGTCCTCAGAGAATAACCAAAAAAACGTTTTGCATCATCGCCCACGGCCGCACTCGCGCCCACACGGCGGAATCCGCCACCCCGGACTACCTGGCTTAATGCCCAGCCGCGTCCAAGCGCATTGGGATCCTTGAGCAAGGGCGCGAGGCTTTGCCCCTGCAAATCCTTTGGCGCGGCGATCCCCGCCATCTGTGCCAAGGTGGGGTACAAATCAATCAGGCTTACAGGCGCCTTGGCGACGGCGTTTTTGGCCTTGGCTCCCGGCTCCACAATCAACAACGGGACCCGCGCACTTTCTTCATACAGACTCTGCTTCTGCCAGAGGCCGTGTTCCCCCGTGTGGTACCCATGGTCGCTCGTAAAAACGATGATCGTATTCTCGCTCAGACCGAGCCTGTCCAGCGCTGCCACCACGTGGCCCACCTGGGCATCCATGAAACTGATGCTTGCAGAGTACGCCTGCAGCGCCTCGCGCCGGAGATCGTCGGTGAGGGAATCCTGCTCGCGTTTGTAACTCATCAGCGCCGCCGCTGGAATCTCGGCCCGCTCCTCCGGCGTGACCTTCACCACCGGGGTTTTCCCCACAGGGTACATATCAAAATACGGATTCTTAGGCGAAACAAACGGCGTGTGAGGACGGTAAAAACCCACTGCCAAAAAGAACGGCCGGTCCTTCTGTTTTGCGCACCGCTCCAAAACCCACTCGGCGTCGGCCGCGATCTTTCCGTCGGTGTGGTGTTCGTCACTCTTGGGGGAGGCAAGCCAGCTCAAAGAACCTCCAAAACTGCCCGGGGTCAGGGAGAAGATCTTCGGATGCTCCTCAGTGCGGTCCACACCGGCAGGATTCAACTGCAGCTCCCAGGAAGCCGGATCATCCGCCCCGTCCGTCCCAATCGAATTCGGAACCCCGTAATGGTAGAGCTTCCCAATCCGCGCCGCAAAATATCCCTGCTGCCGAAAGGCCTGAGGCAGGCTGATCCGGTCCGGGGCCGTCTGGCGGAAAATCTGGGAGTTCGCCAGAATACCGGTGGAATTGGGGTACATTCCAGTGAGCAGCGAATTCCGACTCGGTCCGCACAAAGGAAAAGCGCAATAGGCGCGCTCGAACCGAACCCCGCGGGCGGCCAGTTTGTCGATGTTGGGAGTTTTCACCCGGGGATCGCCGTAACACCCCAGCAAATTATTAAGATCGTCCGCAATGATGAATAGAACGTTCGGTTTCGAAGAATCCGCCGCGCCGGCTGGAGGAACGAAAAGACCCGCTCCGAGGAGACAGGCTAAGACAGGTAAGATATGGCGTTTCATGGGGGGGATTTTTACGTGAGCGTACATTTTCAGCGCGGCGAGTCACGACCGATCCCCCCCCAATCCCCCTGATTATCTCCTTCGAACAGACCCGCACTTGTGAAACCATCTTGGCTCTCCGCAAACTCACCCCCCCAAGTATGTTTCCCAAACCCGCCTTACTGCCCCTTTTACTGGCCTGCCTGCAGTCATCCTTTCTGAACGCTGCCGATCTCGCCATCCAGTCCCCTAAAAACTATCAGGTATTCCAACGAGCCGACCGGAATTCCGGAACGGTCCGAGTGCATGGCAGAGCCTCAGAGGGAAGCGATGTCTGGCAGTACCGCTTTGAAGGGAAGTCCGCGGAGGGAACACCCCTTCCCGAAACCTGGCGCAACTTTCCCACCCCCTTGCAAAAAGACCGCTTCGACTTCCTGACCACGGCGCCCGCAGGTGGCTGGTACAAGTTTGAAATCCGGGGACTCAAAGCCGGCGCCACCAACGCTTCGGGAACCGTCGAACACGTGGGTGTGGGCGAGGTTTTCATCGTCGCCGGACAGTCCAACGCAGGAAACTACGGCTCCGAAGCGCAGCTTTCCGAGAGCGGCCTTGTCGCCAACTTTGAAGGCAAAAGCTGGGAACTGGCAAACGATCCGCAGCGCGGCGCCGGAGGCAAGGGCGGGAGCTTTTTGCCCGCGTTCGGAGACGCCCTTGCCGCACAATTCCACGTCCCCATCGGACTCGTCCCCATTGCCGCCGGAGGCACGAGCGTGAGGGAGTGGCTGCCCGAGGGCGAAAAATTCGCGCAACAAACCACCACCGGCAAGGGCGTCCGCCCCGCCAAGGAGGGCGGCTGGGAGAGCACCGGCGCCCTGTACAATACCCTCGCCTCGCGCCTGGGCGAACTTGGTGGCCTGGGAGCCCGCGCCGTCCTCTGGCACCAGGGTGAAAGCGACGCAGGCCAGGCCCGGAGCGGCTATCCCGCTGACCGCCAGATTTCCGGCGAACAATACACTGTGTTTCTTGGAAAGCTGGTGGCCGCCTCTCAAAAGGACGCAGGCTGGCCACTTCCGTGGTTCTCCGCCCAAACCACCTACCACTCGGAACAGGATCCGTCAGACGTAGAATTCCGCGAGGCCCAAAGCCGCGCCTGGAAAACCGGCCTCACGCTGGAGGGGCCGGATACCGACGCGCTCCGCGCCGAGTACCGGCAGGGGGTGCACTTCAACGCCGCCGGCCTGCGCAAACACGGAGAGCTCTGGGCACAAAAACTCGCCCCCTGGCTGGAGACCCAACTTGCCCGGAAAAGCGCCTCAGGCCCGCCGTCCCCCGACTACAAACTGGTATGGAGCGATGAATTTGATGGCAACGCTTTGGATTCCAAGAAGTGGAAGCACCGCTATCCCGGCCCCCGCAAGGACGGCTTCAACGATCCTTCCGCCGTCTCCCTCGACGGCCAGGGCCACCTCGTTCTCACCTGCAGCCGCAAGGATGACAAAATCCTCGTCGACATGATCTGCACCGAAGGGTTGTTCGAACCCAAGTTCGGCTACTTCGAAGCGAGGGTCCAATTTCAAACCCAACAGGGCTGGTGGCCCGGATTCTGGCTCATGAGCAACTCCGTGGCAGCCCCCGACAAAGGCAAAGGCGAGGTCGACGACACCCTGAGAAACGGCACCGAAATCGATATCTTTGAATATCTGCGCATCCGGGGCGACCAACTCCAGCACGCCCTCCATTGGAACGGCTACGGCAAGGCGCACAAAAGCATCGGCCACCATCCGCCCGCCCCGGATCTTACCAGCGGCTTCCACACCGTCGGCTGCGAATGGACGCCCGACTATTACGCATTTTACATCGATGGCCGCAAAACCTTTGAAACCCAACAGGCCCGGTCCCACGTGCCCGAATACATCATTCTGAGTGGCGAAGTGAGCTCCTGGCCTGGCGACATCACGAAGGCGCAGCTCCCAGACAGCGTCGTTTTTGACTACATTCGCGTTTGGCAAAAGCCGTGAGCCTGCCCGTGGCGCGTTACGATCGCCAGCCGTTCTACCCACGAAGGATGAGCGGCCCGGGGAGGTTGTCAGGCAGCTTCCCGCGCCCCCACCTCTTGCAAGGCACCACTTCGGCGTTGACACCCCAGCCTCCGGCTGGTGGGTTTCTGTCTGATCCATTCGTTCTTTCCGAAAGGGAACTGCCGAATCGTCTCCCAGCCCCCTCCATCCAACCCCAGAACCGCGACCTCCCACCGTTTTCCATTGAGAGCGCTGTGTGTTTCGCACCCGACTCCACCCCCAACCCAAAAACAAATCGATATGAATAGTCCAAATAACAACCAAGGCATTGTTGCAAATGCACACCGGCTCCTTTGGGCTGGCTTTATGGCCATTCTGGCCGCTGGCGTCGGTTTCGCCATTCGCGGCGGGATCTTCGGCCTCTGGGCCAAGGAATACGGCTTCACCGCCACCCAGCTCGGCGCCATCGGCGGCGCTGGCTTCACCGGCTTTTGTTTCGGCATCATCATCGGTGGTGTGATCGTCGACAAACTGGGCTACGGCAAACTGGTGGCCCTGGCCCTGGTCGGACACATCCTCTCCGCCGTCGTAACCTTCGGTGCCAGCACCCCTGAAAACGCCTACGATTTCCTCTACTGGGGCATGTTCATCTTCGCCTACGCGAACGGAACGCTCGAAGCTGTCGCCAATCCTCTGGTCGCAACCGTCTTCCCGCAGAAGAGAATGCACTACCTCAACATCCTGCACGCCTCCTGGCCGCTCGGGATGGTGGTCGGCGCCGCAGCCAGCTACCTCCTCGGCACCGTGCTCGGTCTCGGCTGGAAGGGACAGCTTTCCTTCTACCTGGTCCCCACCGCCGCCTACGCGGTCATGTTCATGGGCCAGCACTTTCCCAAGTCCGAAGCCGCCGCAGGTGGCGCCAGCATGGGCTCGATGTTTAAAGACGTCGGCATCATCGGCTCCCTCGTAGCCTGCTACCTCCTCTCCATCTTCCTAGGAGGCGTTCTCAAAAACCCCACCTTGGGCCTCGCCATCGGCGGCGCCTTGGTCGTCGCAGTCGGCTTGATCACCCGCTTTTCCTTCGGCTCCATCCTCCTCTTCGTTCTCTTTGTCACCCACGCCCTCGTGGGCGCCGTCGAATTGGGAACCGATGGTTGGATCGAAAGCATCACCGGCAACCTCTTCACGGCGGACCAAGGCAAGATGCTCTTCATCTGGACCTCCTCCATCATGTTCGGACTGCGCTTTTGCGCCCACTTCATCGAAACCAAACTCGGCTTCACCCCGATCAGCCTCCTGCTGCTGTCCGCTGTGCTCGCCTCTGTGGGCCTCACGCTCGCCAGCGGGATGCAGACCTTTAGCATCGCTCTGATGGCCCTCGGGGTCTACGCCCTTGGCAAAACCTTCTTCTGGCCCACCATGCTCGCCGTCGTCGGTGACCGCTTCCCGCGCTCCGGTGCGGTTGCCATGTCCATCATGGGGGGCGTCGGAATGCTTTCCGCCGGCCTTCTGGGGGGCCCCGGCCTTGGTTATTCCAAGGATCGCTTCGCCTCCGAAGCCCTCAAAACGGAAAACGCCGCTCTTTACGACCAGGCCAAATCCGCCACCGAATCCAAGTTCCTCTTTCTCTCGAGCGTAAACGCCATCGACGGAAAGAAACTGGAAGAAGCCAAAACAGCCGTGAAGGAAGACAAGGCCTCTGACGACCAGAAGGCCATCGTGAAAGCCAACCAGGCAGGCGACCGCGCCACCCTCAAGGCTGATTCCTTCATCCCCATGGCGATGGCGGCAATCTACCTGCTCCTGCTGTTCTACTTCAAAGCCATAGGCGGATATCGCCCCGTGAGCATCGAGGAAGCGTCCAAAGCCTAACCGCCGCAGACTCCCCCTCCCAAAAGCCCGCCGGTCTTCACGACCTGCGGGCTTTTTTGTGCACTCTCCGCTCAACCCAAATGCTGGCTCCTATGCAGAAGGCATTTTTCCACCAATCCCCCACGCTGGCAGCCTGTGTTTACTTTTTGCCCGCCATCAGCGCGAAAACGCGGAGATAGTCCCGTTAGTTTGACTAAATTCATTGTAGCGCACCGCGCGAGATGGCATTCCGTGACCGGCATGAAGCATGGAACTCACTGGGTAATCGTCGACACGGAAACAGACGGTCTTTGCGCACCCATTCATATCGTTGAACTTGCCGCTCAACGGATGCAGGGCTGGGAACCGGTCGGGGCCCCGTTTCGAATGTTTCTCGATCACAATGTCCCCATCCCGGCAGAGGCCTTCGCCGTGCACGGATATAGTCGGGAGTTCCTGCGCAAAAACGGCAACGATCCGCGCGCCGTCCACGCCGCCTTCAGAGAGTACGCCGACGGCTGTCCCGTGGTGGCGCACAATCTAAGTTACGACTGGAACCGCTGCCTTCAGCCCGAGTGGGCACGCCTCGGCATCCCCTCCATTGGCAGCCGCGGCTTTTGCACACTGACCCTCTCACGCAGGCTTCTGCCGGGTATCGGAGGGTATCGCCTTGATGCACTCAAGGCACGGTTCGCGCTAAAAACCAACCGCAGCCACGAGGCCTTGAGTGACGTGTTTACAGTGGTGGAGTTGTTTAGAAAAATCCACAGGGAGCGACTGGAACCGGCAGGCCTCGATTCTTTTGAGGCCATCGCGACGTTTGCAGCTCTCACTCCGATCGCCAAATGCAAAGCCATTCTTCAAGGCGAACCACTCCGCTTGAAAACAAAACGCGGCTGACCCGTTGAACATGGCTCCGCAAGGGCCCTTTACTTTGCGTGAAAGTCACGCCTCGCCACCAGGGCCGCGATGAACGCCCGCAGCAAAAAGCTTTTTTGCACAGCTCCGGTTCACTCTCTATTTGCCGAGAGGTTCGGCCGTAAATCCGTACGCACGCCCGTGCGCCGCAGGGCGAACGCGCGCCGAAACCTCTTTAAAAATGCAAAGTTTTCTAACAAATGCCCGCGATCGTGGTTTTATCCACTAAAGAAAGTGCATCCGCCCATGAAAACACTAGGGACACCACACGCCCCAGCCCTCCAGAGAGGACTGGCCCTGCTCCAAGAACTCGCCACCCGCCCCAACGGCGCCTCCCAGAGTGAACTCGCAGTCCTCCTCAAACTGCCCCAGACCGCCGTCCACCGCATCGCGGCGGCGCTGGAGCATCTCGGTTACGTGCAAAAACACGCGCCCACGCGCACGCTGCGCGTCACCCAAAAACTCCTTCTCCTTGGCCAACCACACTCGGGAAGCCGCAGCCTAATCGAGGCCTGCATTCCGGCCCTCCGCGACATCGCACGCCTCACCGGGGAGACCACCCAGCTTTGCGTCCTGGCGGAGGCGCAGTGCGTCATTCTCGAACAAATCCCCTCCCGGCATCCCTTCAAATACGTAGTCGACCTGGGATCGCGCGCCCCCACCCAATGCTGCGCCCCCGGCAAAGCGATGCTCGCCTTTTTACCGGAGCCCGAACTTTCCGAAGCGATCGGCCTTCTGCATTTCCACCCGCACACGCGGAACTCCCTGCTCTCGCCCGAGGACTTGGCTCAAGAGTTGAAAACGGTCCGCGAACTGGGCTACGCGCTGGACCGGGGGGAACATTTTGAAGGGATTCACTGCATCGCCGCGCCCCTTCTCGACGCCCACGGCCACCCCTTTGCCGCCATCACCATTGCGGGCCCCTCCTCCCGGATTACCGAGGCGTCATTCGGCGACTGGGGAGCGGCAATTACCGCAGCCGCGGCGGACGCAGCCCTGCAGTTTCTTCTCTGATCTCTTCACCCCCGCAAGCACTCCCTTTTTTGTATGATGCGCCCTTCCACGCCCCTTTTTTCTGTGAGTGCTCTGGCTTCAGGCCTGCACTTGCTGGCAGCCCTCAGCGCTCCCGCCAACTCTCCAAAAATATCTTCCGAGGAAGCCTCTTTTTTTGAGACTTTCATCCGCCCCACTCTCGTAGCGGAGTGTATGGAGTGTCACGGCGCAGAAAAACAAAAGGGCGGTCTGCGCCTGGACTCGAGGCCAGGCTGGCAAAAGGGCGGAGAGTCCGGTGCCGCCATCGTGCCCAAGGATCCGGAGGGCAGTCTTCTACTGCGCTCCATCAAACATCTGGAGCCGGATCTGAAAATGCCGGAGAAGGCCCCAAAACTGGACGCCGCCGTCCTTCAGAACTTCACCCGCTGGATCGCGATGGGAGCCCCGGACACCCGCGACGAACCTCCACAAATTGCCGCGAGAAAACCGGCCTGGCCCGAACTACTCGCCGCCCGCCGCTCCTGGTGGTCCCTCCAACCACTTCATTCGCAGCTGCCGACCCCATCCCCATCCCCTGATCAAACCGCGCAATCCGCTGCAGGCCGGTCACACCCCGTCGACCAGTTTCTAAACAGCTCCCTCTCCAAAGCCGGCCTGACTCCCCAGCCCGCCGCGCCAGGCGAAGTGCTTGTACGCCGACTGCACTTCCTTCTCGTTGGGCTGCCCCCCTCTCCGACGGAGGTGAGCTCCTTCCTCGCCGCCCATGCGCGAGATCCCAAGGCGGCGGTGCGCGAACGTGCTACAAAACTACTGGCCTCCCCGTCCTTTGGTGAACACTGGGCCCGCCATTGGATGGACCTCGTGCGCTACGCAGAGTCCCACGGCAGCGAAGGCGACCCTGAAATCCCCAACGCCTACCAGTACCGGGACTATCTCATCCGCGCCTTTAACGCCGACGTTCCTCTGGACCAGCTCATCAGGGAACATCTGGCTGGCGATCTTCTAACCTCCCCACGCGTTTCGCCCGGGGGAATCAACGAATCCCGCATCGGCCCCGCCCACCTGCGCATGGTCGACCACGGCTACCAACCGGTGGACACCCTTGACGATCAGGTTAAGGCCGTGGACAACCAGATCGACGTCGTCTCCAAGGCATTCCAGGGACTCACCGTCTCCTGCGCCCGCTGCCACGACCACAAATTCGACGCCATCAGCCAGCGCGACTACACCGCACTCTACGGTGTTTTTTCCAGCATCCGTCCTGCCCAGCTTCCCATTGAATCCGACGCCCGCCTGCAACTCCTTCAGAAGACAAAGCTCGTCCAACTGAAAACAACCATCCGCGCTGAACTCTCGGCGCAGTGGCTCTCCCAGCTTGCTCAACTCCCCGCGACCCTCGCGCAGGCGTCCAAGCCGCCCGTGGATAAAGCCGTCGCAGAACTGCAGTCCCGCCTCCTCGTCGTGGATAAAAAACTGGCTGAAACGCAATGGGCCGCCATCAGCGCGGGCACACGCAGAGAGTCCCCCGCACCCTACGCAATCTGGACCTTCGGCGAGGGCGCGGAAGACCGGATGGGGCGGGTCAGCTCGGAGCTGGTTGGAGGTGCAGCCGTCCGGGATGGGGCCCTTGTTTTGAATGGCAAGGGGGCTTTCCTCAAAACCGCTCCCCTGCCGGTGGAAATTACCGAACGCACCTTCGAGGCCTGGCTGAGCACCACCAACCTTGAGCAGCGCGGCGGGGGCATCGTCGGGATCGAACAGATTGCCACCCACGCTTTCGACTCGGTCGTTTACGCCGAAAAACAAAACCGCAAATGGCTGGCAGGCAGCAACAACCACAAACGCACCGAACAAACGGACGGCCCTGAAGAAGCGGCGGGAACCGGCGAGAGAATCCACGTTGCCCTCAGTTACGCCGCCGACGGCACCATCTCCGTCTTCCAGAACGGGAAACCCTACGGAAAACCTTTTCGGAAGGACTCTCTCCACACCTATCCAGCGGGGGACACGCGACTGCTCATCGGCCTGCGACACACCAACGCTGGCAGTGGGTTTTTCGAAGGCAAGATCGAGGAGGTACGCCTCTACACGCGCGCCCTTTCCGCGGGGGAGATCGCGGCGTCCTTCGTGGGCGGCACCCTTCCCAAAACCGCACCGAAGAAGGAGGGCCAAGGGGGCCAAGGGGGCTTGAACGCAGGCAGCGAAGGCGGGGTGGAGAAGCTCAGCGCTGAAGCGGCGGGGCTGCGCGCGGAGATCAAGCGACTGGCTCCGGCTGAAGTTGCGGAATCCTTTGCAAAAATGAGCGCCGCCCCCGAACACCCTCTGCACCTCGCATTCAAAGCGGCCACCCTGTCACCTGCTGCCTTCGCCACCTTCCTCCCCGAATACAGGGCGAAGCTGTTGGCCAAGATCGAGGCGGCCAAGGTGTTCAACACCGAAAACTTCAAGGAAGCCTGGGATCTGAGCAATCCCGAGCAGACCAAGTGGTTCACCAGCGGACCGGACGCCGCGCCTGTAAGCCGAGGGGATTTCCGGGTCGAACCCACTGGCGAAAAAACGTTCGCCGGTCTGCTGCCCGCAGGTTTGGGCGCCTCCGCTTTGGTGCCGCAGTTTGGGGGCGTGACGATGTCGCCCGATTTCAAAATCGCCTCCAAAAGCATCAGCGTGCGTTTCGCCGCCACCAACGGAGCCATGCTCCGCCTCATCCCGGACAACTACCCTCTTGGAACCGCCTCGATTTTCCCCCGCGCCATCGTACAGCGCAGGGATGCGGCGTGGTCCCTCCTGGACAGCACCTACCGGATCGATTCCAACGCCTTTCTCGAACTGACAACCCCTGGACACCAGACCCGCCGCTCCGAGCAGCCCAAGGGAGCCACTCCGTTCACAGGGGGCGACTCTTATTTTGTCGTGGAAAAGGTCGTCTTCCATGATGGCAAGGAGCCGCCAAAGGAAGTGCACCCCGCGCTCGAAATGCTGCTCACGCGCTGCCAGTCCAACACCACCCAGGGGTTCATTGCGGAATTCGGGAACTGCCTTGCAGAGGCCGTCCAGGCCTGGAGGGAAGGAACCTTGAGCGAGGCCCAGCGCCAGCTTTTGGATAGCAGTATCCAATGCCAAATTTTGCCCGCCACACATTCGAGCTCGGCTGCACTGGAACAGGCCATTGCCCAGTACCGCGGACTCACCCAGGCCATGCCCCAGCCCAACTTCGCCCCCGGAGTGCTCGAACACCAGGCCGTCGACGCCGCGTTTCTGCCCCGAGGTGACTACAAAAAGCCGGGAGAAAGAGTGCCACGCGGATTTTTGGAAGTGCTGGATGCGCGCCCCATCCAAGGCGCGCAAAGCGGCCGGCTGGAACTGGCGGAACGGATGCTCTCCAAAAACAATCCCCTCACCTCGCGCGTGATGGCCAACCGGATCTGGCAGTGGACGTTTGGAGCCGGCATCGTCCCCACTCCGGACAACTTTGGACGCATGGGCGAAAAACCGTCCCACCCCGAGTTGTTGGATTTTCTCGCGCTCAAACTCCAGCAGGAAGGCTGGTCGCTGAAGACCGCTCTCGCCTACCTGCTTGAGACCGACGCCTTCCAGCGCTCCTCGCTTGCCTCCGAAGAAGCCGCCACAAAGGACCCGCTCAACGCCCTGCTCTCCCACGCAAACGTGCGGCGACTGGAGGCGGAGTCCATCCGCGACGCCCTCTTGAGTGTATCCGGAGCGCTAGAGCCCCAGCAGTTCGGCCCGTCGGTGGCCCCTGCGGTTGCGCGCCGGAGCATCTACCTCCAGCAGCGCCGCAACAACCTGCCGGCACTACTCACCACCTTCGACGCCCCGAAACCGTTCACCACGCTGGGGCGCCGCGACAGCACGACGGTCCCGGCCCAGTCGCTGCTGCTGCTCAACGATCCGGCGATTATGCAGCTCTCCAAACGCTGGGCGGAAGCGGTCCGCGCCAACTTCCCCGGCACCGATGCAAGAATCCGGGCCATGTTTGTCTCTGCGTTTGGGCGCCCGCCCTCGGAAACTGAAGCCGCCAAGGCGCAAGCGTTTTTGAATGCCTCAGGAAACGGGGACAACCTCACCCCTCTGGCCCACGCCCTCTTCAACCTCAAAGAGTTTATCTACCTGCGCTAACCCGCCCAGCCAGCCTTCAACACGCTTTTTTTCATGAATATTCCAGCCCTCTCCCGCCGCTCCATGCTGGCCCGCTGTTCCCTTGGGTTTGGCTCCCTGGCTCTTGGCAACCTCTTAGCGGAGGCCGCCCCGGCCTCGCTCGCAGCGGATGCCCCCGCGGTCCCCCGGCGCAACCCGAAGGTCGACTCGGTCATTTTCTGCTACATGAGCGGGGGCTTTTCCCACGTCGACTCCTTCGACCCAAAGCCAGAGCTGGCAAAGCGCCAGGGACAGCCCATGCCCGTGCCCGTACAGCCCACGATGTTCAACAACAATGGCAACATCATGGCCAGTCCCTGGGAGGCCGCCCCCCGCGGAAAGGCGGGCATCCTCCTCACGGATCTCTTCCCCCAAATCGCCGGCTGCGCGGACGACCTGACCATCATCCGCTCCATGAGCACCAAGGTGAACGAACACGCCCAGGGCAACTACATGTTCCACACCGGCTTTCCCTTCATGGGTCACCCCAGCGCCGGCGCGTGGGTCAGCTATGGAATGGGCTCGGGAAATCGGAACCTGCCCGCCTTTGTCGTGCTTCAAAGCGGCGAGGCAACCACGCCCCATGGAGGCGTGGGGGTGTTTAGCTCGGGCTATCTTCCCGCCCAGCATCAGGCGTCCATTTTAAAATCCGACGCGGGTAGCCCTCTCGCCTTCATCAGCCCGACGGAGTCCGACGAACGCCAGCGGGCCAGCCTGGGATTCATCAACGCCTTGGACAGCGACTTTCTCAAAGAGGCGCCCGATTCCAAGGTGGCTGCGGCCATCGCTAATTATGAAACGGCCTACCGGATGCAAACCGCCGTGCCCGAACTCTGCGAGATCAAGGGAGAGTCCGAGGCGGTGAAAAAAATGTACGGCCTGGATTCGCCCGACAAATACACAGCGGCCTACGCCCGGCAGGCCCTTGTGGCGAGGCGTTTGGTGGAACGCGGAGTGCGTTTTGTGGAGTTGAGTTGTTTGTCGGTAGGAATCGGCGCGGGGGGCGCCGCCAACCCATGGGACCAGCACGGAAAAATCAAGGAAGGCCACGGTTTGATGGCTCACCAGGTGGACCAGCCCGTTGCCGCGCTGATTCAGGATCTCAAGCAACGGGGGCTTTTTGAGCGCACCCTGCTCATCTTCGCCGGCGAGTTTGGACGCACCCCTTTTTCACAGGGCTCCGACGGCCGGGACCACAATCCGATGGGTTTCAGCGTGATGCTCGCCGGCGGCGGTCTTAAAAGGGGCATTACCTACGGAGCCACCGACGACCTGGGCTACTACGCGGTGGAAAATCCTGCGACGGTTTACGACCTCTGGGCCACGGTGTTGCATCTTTTGGGCATGGACCATGAAAGGCTCAGCTACCGCTTTGGCGGCAGGGATTTCAGGCTCAGCGACGTTCACGGCCAGGTGCTTTCCGGAGTGCTCGCCTGAGGTTTGAGTGTTCAAGCGCTCCACTCCACTCCATGCTGGAAGCGCCCCCTACCCCGAGCTAGATGCAGAAAGGCAGCGGCGCCCGTTTTAGAAATGAACCCCAGACTCAAAGCACAGGTCATCGCAGACTGGAGAGGCTTGCCTGAGGAACATTTCCCACGGGACACAGCCAAGGCTCCGGGGCCGCTCGTTGAAAAACTGCTGGGCAGCCTCGGATTAAACCAGCGGATCCGAGAGGATGAAATCAAGGCAGCCTGGCACGGGCTTGTGGGGGATTTCCTCTCAAGGCATGCGGCGCCCGCCACCCTCACCCAGGGAGTGCTTTCAGTTCACGTCCTGCAACCCACGGTGCACTTTGAATTGGAGCGGGTCTGGAAAAAAACACTGCTCACCAAACTTCAAGAGCGCTTCGGAAAAGCCACGGTGCGGGAAATTCGTTTCCGCCTCGGATAGGAAAGCCTCCCTTGGCCTCCCTTGGCCTCCCTTGGCCTCCCTTGGCCTCCCTTGGCCTCCCTTGGCCTCCCTTGGCCTCCCTTGGCCTCCCTTGGCCTCCAGTTACAGGGCCGCTGGCCCCGCACCCTGCTGGTTGGACGGACGGCCCTCGCCTGGGTGGGAGCGGTCGCGTCGGCTTATGGAGCCAGAGCCACCAGATGACCTTGATTGTCGCGCAAATACAGTCGGCCATTGGAGAGGACTGGCTGGGCCCACGTGCGCTGAGTGAGTACCGTCTGCCGGGAGACCTGCTGAAACGCTTCACCTCGCGCGTCGGCGAGGACTAAATCGCCCTTTTCTGAAACGAGGATGAGCTTGGCTCCTGCCACCATCAGCGCGCCACCTTTGACACTTTTTTCCTCCCATCGGCGCGCCCCTGTCACAGGATCCAGGCAGACGAGATTGCCTCCCCCGGTGTTCCCGTCCACTCCAAAAACGTTGCCTCCCCAAAACACGGGAGAATTGATGTGCGAGCGCAGGTTTTTGTTCCTCCAGACCTCGCGCGGACGCCCCCCTTCGATCGCAACCACACACGCCCCCATGTTGTATCCGGAGGTAATCAGCAACCGGTTCGAGGCCACTTGGAGTGGGGTTGCCGCGTTCACGTTGTAGCTGGTCTTCCAAGGGAGACGCCAGAGTGCGCGGCCGTCCTCCGGATCCAACCCCAAAAGAACGTCCCCCTTGAGCACGACGAGTGTGCGAACGGAGTCCAGATGCAGGATGAGCGGCGCGGCGTACCCTGCGGGCTCAGAGCCGCTTTTCCACACAAGCTGGCCGGAATCCACATCGAGCGCGATCGTCGAACTTCCGACCCCGCCTGCATCCAGAATCAGCCGGCGGCCGTCTACCAGAGGCGCGCCGGAAAATCCCCAGTCCGGCTTCCTGCCCCCAAAATCCCTGACCAAATGGCGCCGCCACAGGAGTTTCCCCGTGGCAGAGTCCAGACATACGACCTGTCCCTCGTGGCTGAGGGCAAACAGCCGCGTCCCGTCCAAAGTGGGCGTAGAGCGGGTCCCTCCCTCGAAAAGGTTGGGATCCAGCGAAACGGGTTGCTGGAAACTCCAAACCGGCGTCCCTGTGGCTGCATCCAGGCAGTAAACCCAGTCCATGGCACCCACATGGCCCATCGTGTAAAGTCTTCCTTCTCCGAGCACACAGGAGGAAGTACCCACCCCCACCTTGGCACGCCAGAGGACGCCAAAATCGCGTCCCGGCGGGGGATTGAAAGCCTCCGCAGACACCCCGTTTCCCGCGGGCCCTCGGTAGTGGGTCCAATCGGCGGCCAGCGCGGGGAGGCCACCCAGGAGCCAAACCCACGCGCAAAGCAGGCTAAAACTCCCAGTCGCTTTCCGAATCAGGATGTTGACAGGATTCCCCCAAGTGCCGCCTGTCGTTGTCCTCATAGGGGAGCCCTGGAAAACGCTAGAACTTCAAGGTCAAGGAAACCCCGATGGATGCATCCAGCTTGCTGCTGTTGGGGGAAAGATCCTGGTCGTTGCAATGACGGAAATCAGCGCTCACCACCCCGCGGAGAGAGACCCGGGGGGACGGCATATACATCACGGTCAGTCCGGGCGTCACGCCGCGGTCTCGCCGAAGGGATTGGGTTGTCTGCGGTTGGGTGTATAGGGAATGCGACAGGCGCACATTCGGCTGCACGATCACCTTTTCCAAGGGCGCAAAGGTCACGCTCACCGTCACACCGTTGTCGAGCTTGTCCGCAGGGTTCGTCCTTCTAGGTCCCGTAGGCGCGGGATCCGTTGTCGTAAAGTGATAACTTCCGGAATAAGAGACTGACAAATTGATTTTGTCACTCACGGACACATTGCGAAAAAGAGCCCAGTTTGGATTCCACTCCGAATAGATTTCTTGCCATTTGCTGTAATCGATCATCCGGCCGAGGCTCCACTCGCTGGGCGTGCTGTCTTTGCCCTCATTGAATGTCGCTTCAATCCCGGAAGCATCCAGCTTTTCATCGTTCATGATCCGGTTGAAATCTACTCCCAAGGAAGCGTTCCAATTCTCGGCGAAGCTGTAATTTGCCCCGACAAAGAAGGTGGACATTTCAAAATTGCTCCCATTGAGGGATCCATATTCAGTGCCGTTCACCGACCTCGCATGGCCCACCTTGGCCGCGTCGTACATCCAGAGCAAGTGCCGGTAGCCCGCCCTAACCCCGGCCTTCCCGGGCCCCAAATCCACCGGTTCCGGAGCAAGTGCCAGCGAGAAGGTCTCGGCCACAATCCCCGCCTCCCTAGGATTGACCGAAGAGGAAAAGGCGTTCGAGGTCCACGAAAACATCGTGTCGCTCGAGAACTCAAACAACGCCTTGACTTTCTTTTTCTTAAGCAACATCTGCGGCCCCAAATCCTGATTCTCGCCCGGATACGTTTCCGGGGGTTCATCCGCCGAGGGGGCGGCAGGAGCTTGAGCCTGCTTCTGCTTAAGGGATTCCGCCTGTCGGACGGCCACATCGCTGACCGGGGGCGAAGCCGGTGCGGCAAGAACGCCTCCCAGCAGGAGGCACTGCGTGACAGTGAAGCAAGCCAAACCCACTTTGCTTGGCCCGGTTCCGGCAACTGCTCTTTCTAAACTGAGGGAAGAAAGTTCCATAATTAATCGAAACAAAACGAGGCCCGCCGAGAGCAAGATCTCGGCGGGACCCCAAAGTATTATTTTTCAGTCAACGTCCAGGATCCGTCCCACTCCGCTGCGGGCGGCTCCGCCAGATAGTGGTCGCAGCGTTTCTGGTACATTTTACAGAGATAGTCGTCGCCCCCCATTTCCGTATCGACTGCGGCAAACGCCCCCTTGGCTTCCGTAAACTTCCGCTCATGGAAGAGGTCGAGAGCCGCGTGGTACGTTGCAAGCCAGGCCGGCACATCCATTCCAACCTCACCAAGCGGGGTAAACACCTGAATGGGCTGTGTCTTGCCTTTGAAAACGGCCAGGTCCACGCGCCGATACACCACCTGATCGCGCGTGATTTTCTCCGCTTCAGAGGCCACGAGAATATCCACGCCGAACTGTTTCGTGGCGCTTTCCAAACGGGCCGCGAGGTTGACCCCATCACCCAAACACGTGAACTCCATCCGCTGGGGGTGCCCCAACTCACCTACCACCACGTGCCCGTGATTGATCCCCACGCCGATATGCAGCTCCTCCCGGTCTGGATTCGTAGCCCAGCCCTGGTTTAATTCGTGCAAGGCCACCCGCATCTTCAATGCCGCGCGAACCGCCCCTAGACAGTCCACGTTGATTCCCATCGAATGCGTATCACCCCATACCGCCATGATGGCGTCACCGATGAATTTCTGGAGCGTTCCACCCTGGCCTAGTACCCGGTCCACCATCTGCATGAAATACTCGTTCAACTGGGCCACCAGCATTTCTGGACTGCGGGACTCTGAGAGAGAAGTGAACCCGCGGATGTCGGAGAAAAGAACACTCACGGCCTTGTTTTCCCCGCGCAGAGCCTGGTCAAAGGAATCCCCCTGATTCATCACCATGCTGGCAACGTTGCTGGAGACGTACTTATCCAAAACCCCGCGAACATGCGCCTTCTCCAACTGTTCGATCGCAAAGTCAAAGGCCGTGATGATGCCGCCCACCAATCCGATCGCAATCAAAGGCGAAACCACCGGCAGCATTAGGTGATGGTCCCTAAACAGAATGTAGGAGGCATACCCAAACCCGCCGATCGCAAAGCCAGCAAACCCGACGCGCTTGGGCAGGCTCTCAAACGTGAGCAACAGGATCGCAGCCACCAGCACAGCCCCGACCACCAGCCAGATCTCCCTCTCCTTCGGGTACTCGGTGATTGGAATATTGTCCAAAAGCGACCCGGCGTAATGCGCGTGAATTTCCACCCCGGGCTGGGTGCCCAGCGGGGTGCGATGTTCGTCGTGAAAAGTCTCTGAAATCGGCCCCAGGAAAACCAGCTTGTCCTTAAACCGGTTCCCACCCTGATAACGGGGATCTTCCTTCAGAAGCCGATCGCTGAAAAGCTCCTCAATCGGCAGAACTTCAAAGGTCCCAGCCGCCCCGCGATAGTTGATGATCTCGTGCTGCGGCTCAATTTTGCGCGAGGCAAACTTTGACACTGCCAGCGCGGAGAACTTCAACCAGTCGTCAGGCCCAGTCTGCAAAAAGGCCTTGTTGCTTTCTTTGAACTGGGAAGTCGTCGTGTCCACCCGACGCACCACGGCGTCGGCGTCTGGTTGGAAGAAAGCGTACCCAAGACCATCTTCTCCAAGGGCCTTTGTGAGCGTCGGATTGGGACGTAGGAACTGAATCGTCTCCTTGCCGTTATCATCCAGGGTTTTGTTGTTTGAAAAGGCCAGCACGATTTTGCCGCGGTGCCGCTCCAGAGTCTCGGCAAACACCTCATCCCCTTCGCGGATTTTTTTACCCTCCCTCTCCAGTAGCGACTTGATGCGCGCAAAAAGCTCGGGGGCCGCCCCCAACTTGCTCTTGGCTGCCTCCAGGCGCTGCAGCGCCAGCAACATTGCCGGGGCAATCTCAAAGTTTTCGTCCAACTCCGCTTCGACCTTCTCGAGAAGTTCATCCGAAATCCCGTAAGCCTGCTGCATGGCCTCCAACCGGTCCATCGCCGCAAGAATCCTCGGATCCGAGTCGTCCTTGCGGTCGGAAACGTACAAAATGTCGATGGCGATCGTCTTTGCGCCCAGTTCAAACAGCCGCTCCAATGCATACGAGTAGACGGCCCGAGGGAAGGGCCACGAACCCTTCGCCATCAGCTTCAAGGCCTCGCTGTAATTCCGGGTCGCCGGCGCCGCGGCCACATCCCCGGTCGCAGCAGACTTCGCCACTGCAGGCTCAGCAGTCGCCCCCTCTGAAACAGGAGCCTGTGGAACTTTAGACAATTCAAGCGAACCCAAAATCGGCTCAGACGCCGAGGCTGATCCCGGACTCTTGGACGGCTCTGCCTCTGGTGCAGGGGCCTTCGGTGCTTCAGGCGCCGGTGCGGGTGCAGGCGCCTTCGGGGCTTCAACCGCCGGTGCGGGTGCAGGCGCCTTCGGGGCTTCAACCGCCGGTGCGGGTGCAGGCGCCTTCGGGGCTTCAACCGCCGGGGCAGGTGCAGGCGCCTTCGGGGCTTCAACCGCCGGTGCAGGTGCAGGTGCGGGTGCCTTCGGGGCTTGAGGCGCTGGGGCAGATGCAGGCTTGCCCTTCAAAATTCTCTCCTCCTCGGCGTTCTGGGCTTCTTCCAGGAGCGGGGCAAGAAGCCCCTGGTCCAAAGACTGGGTGGTAATCCCCACAAGTTCAATTTGCGGATGTTGCTTGAGGGGAGCGTTTTCGTTCCGAATGAGGAACCGCTTGTCGATCGCCTGTCCTTCAAATTTTTTGAGCGCCTCTGAATCTCGCACTTGGGGCACCCGAAAAAGGCCGATCACCGCCAGCGAAATGAGAACAATGACAGGAGTGCGGTATTTCCTCGCCTGCCTGAGATGGGAATTTAGCTTTCTAACAAACTTCTTAAAATTCATGGTGCCTCTATAAGAGACACAGCAAGATTTAAGCCCACGGAATAGCTTTTTCCATCCCTAGTGGAAATTGACAGGCTAGGTTGAAGGTTGTCCGCCTCAGAGTAATTCCCTTTGGCCAGCGGCGACGAAACCCATTCCTCCCCTTGCGGGGCGCTTGAAAACTAGCGGCAAATGGTTCTCGGCGCGGTTAAAGTCTTAACCCGAACTCAAGCATCCCCCTGACCCCTCCTTTTCTTGCCTCCAGAATTCCCCGATCAATGCGCCCCCCCCCGCATTGGCTTGTGGAACGCAATTTGCTTTGAATCTGTTAGTTCCTTAATGCCCCCGCAATTTACAGGGATAACTCGCTTGCAATCCCTCCAGCCCTGATTCCTCTCCCCATTGACCGTTGCACCCTGTATTTTTACGGTCTGAAGGCGTCGTCCAAACCCAATCGCTAAAACCCACCCCGCCGCCGAACCACACTCGATGCACCCCGCCGATGTTCTAAACTTGAAGCTTCCCGCCTGGCTGCGCGTCCCGCGCGGACGAACGCTTCCCTGCGCCTTGGGGGTGCTCTTGCTGGCGTTCGGGATGGAGCTCGCGCTGCTTTCCCTTGTCCCAACGCCGGCCCAAAGAAAGGTTAGGCGTTCCACTGCCAACATCGACCGCGGTGTGGAACCCGAGTTTTCCACCGGTGAAAGCCTTCTGATCCAGCCCCGTCTGGGAGCCCCCTCTCTCCGCGCCGGATGGCAGGAACTTGTGGAGGAATCCAGAGCGGCCGCCGCCAAGGGCGACACAGACTCTGCCATCAAGCTTCTGGAGGAAGCCGAAGCGCAGGTACCCCAGCAGGCGGCCGCACTTGCAGAAGTCGCCGTACAGCTGGAGAAATGTTCCGCGCCTGCACGCGCCCTCAAACTCTGGGAGCGAGTGCATCAATTCGGCCTCTCGGCAGGGATTTATTACTCCGCGGCGGATGCGAAATTGAACCTGCTTCAACAAAGAACGGCAGAGGAGTCCAAGGCGGAGGTCAACAACGCGCTCAAAGGAGCGGCCCTTCGCTTCTCCAAGCTGGCCCTCAAAGATCTACAAGGAAGTTCCCCGGGGCGCCGCAGCTTTACTCTGGAAATCCCAGTCCTGCGCGGCGAAACGCACACCATCGAGGTGCGCGACGTCTCGGTGCAAGTCCAGTTTTACGACCAACTCAACGGCCGCACCCTGGAGCGCACCAACGCAGCGATCCGTTGGAAATGGGCCACCGCTCCCGTCGACTGGCGGGACGAACCGATTGAAACCCTGGAGGTAGACTACCGCCAGACCCAGAGCCGCTCCATGGGGGAAGACCGCCGTTACTTCGGTTACGTTGCGAGCCTTTACTACAAGGACAAGCTTCTGGACACGCGGGCGGACCCTGTCCGTCTGGGCCAGCAATACCCGCCGCCCAGGCTTCTTGCCAGAGACGCCGCCCCATGAGAGTCCTCCTAGTCGACCCAGTTGCCGACCTGCTGCCAGCGCTTCAGTCCACCCTGCTTTCCATTCAGGGAATGGAATTGTACTGCGCGCCCGACGGAACGACGGCGATTCAACACGTCAATCTGCTGGGCGGAGTGGATGTGCTCATCACGGAAGTGTTCCTCCCTGGGGTGGATGGATTCTCTGTTCGGGACGAGCTCCAGACGCGTTACCCCTCCCTGCTCACCCTCTTTTTGACCCGCCACAACCTCGGCGCCTATTCGGATGCTATCAGGCAGACTCCCGTACTGCCCATTCCCGTAAACCCCGAGTCGGTGCTTTCCGCACTCCAACACGCGCGCCCCGCCAAGGCGCTGCCCGCAAATTCGCTCAATCCGACGCTCGCGCCCCCAGCTCCAACCCCCGAGCCAAGGGCGGAACGGACGCCGCCCAGCATCCAGCCCCCCTCTCCGCAGCCTCTCTCTCCTCGCCAATCTACTCCAGAAGCACTTCCCCAGCCGCGTGCGTCCAGAGGGGAGATGCCTGCCAACGAACCCCTCGCGCCCCCGCGCACGTACGCGGCGCTCTACCCCGGCGCCAGTCTTGGGCCCTACCATGTTTTTGGGGAGGAGGGCCATCACCCTCTAGGCCAGCGTTTTTCGGCATTACACACCACCCTGAGCCGCCAAGTTTATCTTGTCGTGATGGATCCTGAAAAGGCCGCAAATCCAGAGCTTAAAGAAGCTTTTCTCGCAGACGCCAGAGCCAAGGCCCAAATTCAAAACGACTCGATCCTCGCCGTCTATGAAGCGGGTGAACTGGAAGACCGCACCTTTTATGCGATCGAAAGAATCACCGCAGAGTCCATTGAAAGCCTGCTCCTAAAGGGCTTTTCAATCAGCGTCGCCGCCCTCACAGACACCGTCAGAACGGTGGCCGAGTGCCTCCTCTACCTGCGCAAAGCCAAAGTGCCCACGCTGCCGCTCCAGCCCGCCGATGTCCTGCTGCAACTCGATGGCACGATCCGCATCCAAAACATCGCACTCGGGGGCCTCCATCCGGCAACCGACACCGCCGCAGACCTTTCCCTTTTTGGCGGATGCCTGCTCAAACTTCTGCCCCCGGAAGCCACTCCAGAACTGCGCACCCTCCTGGAGCGCACCGCCCGGGGGCATCCACACCGTTTGGCTGGCTGGGAAGAGCTCTTGAAAGGCCTGGCTCCGGAGAAAACCAACAACAACAACCCCTCCCCCTCGGCAGCCCCAGCCGCACCTTCGCACGCTTCGGCCCCCGCGCCCAAGACGCCTTGGTCGCCACCGCCCGCCACGAAGCACCCAAAAAAGCGGTTGCTCGCCGCCCTGTCCCTCGCCGCCCTTCTTGCCGCGGGCGCCCTCGCCGGATTTTTTTATCTCATGGCTCCAGAGCCGCTCACCCCCTCGCAGATCAACATCCCAAAGGACCTCTATCCCCTAGGCACCGGACGCCGCATCTCTCTGGAAGCTTTCGCCATAGACTCCACGGAAGTCACAAACCGCCAATATTTTAAATTTATAGACTGGGTGCGTACCCACCCCAAGGAGGCCGCCCGGTTTGATCATCCAGAGCAGCCCCCGCATCATTCCCACGTTCCCCCCTCCTGGCCGGAGATGTTTCCGGAAAAATTTCGTCCCGAAAAAACCAAGGCCGATCCCCGCTGGAACCTTCCCGTCTCTAATGTCACCTGGTGGGACGCCCTCGCCTTCGCGGCGTGGGCGGGGCGCGTCTTGCCCACCGAGGAGCAATGGGAGGCTGCCGGCCGGGGCCCCAGAGGCCTCCTCTTTCCTTGGGGCGACGAACCCGAACCGGAACGCTCCAATGTCAGCCGGCCCGAATACCTCCTCAAACCGGGGGAAACAAACAGCCCGAAGAACGTGGACAGCCTCAACGATCCAAGCGTGTTTGGAGTCAAAGGGCTTTCAGGCAATGTTTCGGAATGGACGGCGACGCGGCGCGACGGCAAGGTCGTTGTCAAGGGCGGCCATTTTAACGCGCCGCTGCTCACCCTCGACGCGGCCTCGGCGATTCCTTCAGAATCTCGCTCCATCAACCTGGGCTTCCGCACCGCCAGCCCTCCCGCTCAACCCAGCCCATGAACCTGCGCGTCCTCTTCCTGATCGTCCTAGGCTGTCTCTGGCTACCACACTCAGTCCACGCGCAAATCAACGCCGAACTCGTCTTCCAACGCACCACCTTCCTCGTGGATGAACACGCCGTTGCAACCCTGCGCCTCACCAACATGGCCGGCCGAGACCTCATCCTAGGAGAAGAATCCAAGGACGTGCCCTGGTGCCAGATCCAAGTCTCCGCCGTCAGAGGGGAAACACCCATCCCTCGCAAGAACGGGCCCCAGTTTCCTCCCCTTTCAATCAAGGCAGGGGAAACTATCTCCCGAACCGTCGACGTCACCGACGTTTACGAAATGAATCTTCCGGGCCAGTACCGGATCAAGGCCAGCCTTAGCATGGGCCAGGGCCGCAATCAAATCGTCACAGCGCCAGTTTACATCAACACGGATCCGGGGAAAACCACGTGGAGCACCACCGTCGGCGTCCCCGAAGGCAAACAGGCGGGGGGCGACACCCGCACTTTTTCCCTCATTCAACTCCAGCGCAAAGAAGGAATCTTCCTGTACGCCAAGCTCGAAGGCAAAGACGCGGGCTGGCGCTACCCCCCTTACCTCCTTGGCCGCATGTTGTCAGCCATGCAACCCCAGGCCCAGATCGACCGGGATAACAACCTCTACGTTCTCCATGCGGCGGACGACGAATCCTATATGCTCACCCAAATCGACGTCTCCTCAGGCCAGTCGGGACAGGCGGTTTACCGCTCCAAAACCCCCAGGGCCGGACGCCCCTCCCTCCAACGAAACCCCGATGGCAAACTCGTCATCTCAGGCGGCATCCGGGTCAACAACGCCGAACTCGCACCAACCGGACCCGAACGCTCCAAACTTTCCGACCGGCCAGCCGGCTTCTAACCGGCCAACCGGTTCCTAACCCCAGCCGGTTCCTACAGCCGCCCCTTATCCCCATGTCTTCCCTTCCGCTCGTCCAACGCCCTCGCCGACTCCGTTCCTCGCCCGCCATGCGCTCGCTCGTGCGCGAGACCGAACTCCACCCCGGGGATTTCATTCTGCCGCTGTTTGTGAGCGAGAAAATCTCCCTCCCAGTCCCCGTGGCCAGCATGCCCGGCGTCTCGCAGTTGCCGCTTGCCGATCTCATCAAAGAAGCCGTCGCCGCCCATTCCGAGGGCGTTCCCGCCGTGCTGCTCTTCGGGATTCCCACCCACAAAGATGAAGAGGCCTCCTCGGCTTATGACGACAACGGGATCGTCCAGCAGGCGGTTCGCGCCCTCAAGGCAGCCTGCCCCTCCCTGATCGTGATCACAGACGTTTGCCTTTGCGAGTTCATGAGCCACGGCCACTGCGGCATCACCCACTTCGAGAACCAAACCGCACACGTCCTCAACGACCCCTCCGTCGCCCTGCTCGCCCGCACCGCCGTCTCCCACGCCCGCGCAGGCGCCGATATCGTCGCCCCCTCCGACATGATGGACGGCCGCATCGGGGCCATGCGCGCCGCCCTTGATTTGGCAGGATTTCACGACACCCCCATCCTCAGTTACGCCGCCAAATTCGCCTCCGCCTTTTACGGCCCCTTCCGCGACGTCGCCGAAAGCGCCCCCAGCGCCGGCGACCGCCGCGGCTACCAAATGGACGCAGCCAACGGAAACGAAGCCCTGAGGGAGGTCTCCCTCGATCTGGAGGAAGGCGCGGACATGGTCCTGGTCAAACCCGGCCTCCCCTACCTCGACATCATCCACAGGGTGAAGGAACGCTTTGGCGTCCCGACATTTGCTTACCACGTCAGCGGCGAGTTCGCCATGCTCAAGGCCGCCGCAGCCCAAGGATGGCTGGACGAAAAGGCCTGCCTCCTCGAAACGATGACCGCCTTCCGAAGGGCCGGCGCCGACCGCATCGTCACTTACGCGGCCCGAGATTTGGCTCGCTGGCTAGCCTGACCTCGCAGCCAGCGACGCTCTGGGGCGAACCTCCCGCCCCCACCGCTCCCCCTCTTCTCGCGCCTCCGGCGATTGATGCGTGGTTCATTAGCCTCACCGGTTGACCCTGCGGGGCGGCGCCTCCATAGTGTGGGTTGTGAGCACGCCGGTTGGCAGTGCCCGATCCGTCCTTCCTTATGTCCAACGACCGCATCCGTAATTTCTGCATCATCGCCCACATCGACCACGGGAAAACAACCCTCTCAGACAGGCTTCTGGAGTTCACCGGGACGGTCGAAAAACGCGAATCGCAGGAACAGCTCTTGGACGCCATGGATTTGGAGCGGGAGCGCGGCATCACCATCAAGGCGCACCCCGTGGCAATGACGTACACGGCGCAGGACGGCCTGGAGTACAAACTCAACTTGATGGACACCCCCGGGCACGTCGATTTTGCCTACGAAGTTTCTCGCTCCCTCGCCGCCTGCGAAGGTGCCATTCTCGTGGTGGATGCAGCGCAGGGCGTCGAAGCGCAGACGGTCGCAAACGTGCACCTCGCCATGAAGCAGGGCCTCACGCTGGTTCCCGTCATCAACAAGATTGATTTGCCCAACTCGGACCTCCCCAGCGTGCGCCGCCAGTTGGAGGAAATTCTCGCCATTCCCGCCGAAGAGGCCGTCCTCGCAAGCGCCAAAGCGGGCATCGGCATCACCGAGATTTTGGAAGCCGTCGTCAAACGCATCCCGCCTCCCAGGGGCAAGGCCGAAGACAAGATGCGCGCCCTCGTCTTTGACTCCACCTTCGACACCTACCGGGGCGTGGTCGTGTACGTGCGCGTGGTCGACGGTTCCATCAAACCCGGGGACATGGTCCGGATGATGAACACGAACCGGGCCTACGAGGTGAAGGAAGTGGGAATTTTCCGCCCCACAAACCCCAAGTTTGTCGCCCAGCCCGAACTGCCCGCGGGCAGTGTGGGCTACGTCATTGCGAACATGAAAACGAGCTCGGAAGTCAAAGTGGGCGACACGCTCACAAGCTCGCGCAACCCCGCCACGGAGCCGCTCCCCGGCTTCCAGGAAGTCCAGCCCATGGTCTTTAGCGGAATCTACCCCATCAACACCGCCGACTTTGAAGCCCTCAAGCTCGCGATGGGCAAACTCCAGCTCAACGACGCCGCTTTTGTCTTCCAGGCAGAAAGCTCCGTCGCCCTCGGTTTCGGCTTCCGCTGCGGCTTCCTGGGACTCCTCCACATGGAAATCATCCAGGAACGCCTCCGGAGAGAGTTCGACATGGACATCATCGCAACCTATCCCTCGGTCATTTACCAGGTCTACAAAACCAACGGAGATATGGTGCTTGTCGACAATCCCGAACATCTGCCCGACATGAGCGTCGTGGAGGAAATCCGCGAACCGATGGTGCGCTGCTTTTTGATGCTGCCCAACGAAAGCATTTCGCCGATCATGCAGCTCATCCTCGAAAAACGGGGCGTGCTCAAACACACCGAGTCCCTGGACACGCGCCGCGTCATGCTCACCATCGAAATCCCTCTGAACGAAATTCTTGTGGACTTCGTGGACAAGATCAAATCCATCACCCGCGGCTACGGTTCGATGGATTACGAACATGCGGACCACCGCCCCTCCAAACTCGTCAAACTCGACATCCTCGTCAACGGGGAGCCCGTGGACGCCTTCTCCAGCATCGTGCACCGCGACAAGGCGGAAAGCCGGGGCCGCGCGCTGGCCGCGAAACTCAAGGAAGTCATCCCCACCCAGCTGTTCACCGTTCCCATCCAGGCTACCATTGGGGGCAAAGTTGTCGCCCGTGAAACCGTTAGCGCACAGCGCAAAAACGTGACGGCCAAGTGTTACGGCGGGGACATCAGCCGCAAACGCAAGCTGCTGGAAAAACAAAAAGAAGGCAAAAAGCGGATGAAGGCCATCGGACGCGTCAACATTCCCCAGGAAGCCTTCATCGAAGTTCTTAAAACAAACTAACCTCCCAACTCATCGCCGACATGCCTTCTCGCGAAAAGCCCCCGACCCCCGCGCCCGTCTCCGCAGAAGACGCCCCGCGGATCGCCTTGGAGACCATGCTCAAGGCCAAGTTTCCAATGCTGGCCACCGCTGACGGCGACCAACCCCATCTGCGCCCGGTTTCGCCCGTCCTCACGAATGGCTTCACCGTCTACGTCGCCAACCTGCGCGCCTACGGCAAAACCAACCAGATCGCCCACAACCCGAAGGTCGAACTGTGTTACCTCGACGACGCCCACGACCAGGTCCGGATCTCGGGCGTGGCGGAAATCCTCGCCGACCCCGTCCTGCTGGAGCAAATCTGGCGCGACAACCCTCTTCTGCGCAGGTATCTGGGCCAGCCGGACAACCCCTCCCTCATCATCTACCGAATCCGCCCGACGCGCATCCGCTTCATGCGGGAATGGGCCCTGCAATACCACGAAATCCCCATCCCCCGCCCCTAGGCGAGGCGCTCCGTGTTCTCATGCGCCGCCTTCCCCCGCTCCTGCGAAGAGCCTGGTTTTCCCTCAACCAAGCCTTCCGCCAGCGCCTCATCCCCTTGGGAATCACGCCTGACCAGTACACCATCCTGCGCTGGCTCGCAGAAAGCGATCCCGAGGGCCTGACCCAAAGCGAAATCACGCGGCACATGGCCAGCGATCCCAATACGATCACCGCCACCGTCCGGCGCATGGTCAACGCCGGCCTTCTGGAGCGCCTCCCCCACGAGAGCGACGGCCGCGCCGTACGCGTCCGAATCCTTCCTCCGGGCCACGCCACTTTTGTGCACGCTCAACAACTCGCCGCTGAACTTCAAGGCAACATTCTGGGCTGTCTCAGCCTGAGCGAATCCCGCCAGTTTTTAACCCTCCTCGAACGCGTGGGCGACGCCGCCATCGAAGAAACTTCCGCCAAACGGTCCCAAATCTAACAGAGACCCCTTCCCTGCTAAATAAACCATTCATTTAGCGTTTCCTTACTGACAAGTGATCGCATCCCGTTGAGTAAAAGAGCGTGCTGGAATTACAGGACATTTCCCTCCTCCCTAAAGCGGACCGCGACGGTCTTCCGCCCCTCCATAGAATCAGCCTGAGACTCGCTCCCAGCGAGCGCTGCGTCGCGCTCTGGGGCGGCCCCGAAAGCGGTGTGGACGAATTGCTCCAAGCCGTCGCCGGAACCGGCAATGCTTATATCGGCAACATTCTCTGGAAGGGTCTCGAAGTGGGCGCCTCCCAAAAACAATCGCCCGGCCCCATCCGATTCGCCCAAAGCCAACCGGACCTCGACCCCAACCTTGAACTCAGGGAGCACCTCCGGTCCGCTGGACCTTCCACGGATTCAGCCGCCCCCATCGAGCGGGTCCTGAATGAAACTCAACTTACGGCTTTTGCGGACCATAAACTAGGCGCCCTCTCCGGCCTCCTCAAGGCGCGTCTCTCCCTTGCCCAAGCGCTCCTCCATGATCCGGAGCTCATCCTATGCGGCGATCTGACAAGCCATCTTGACCCCTCGGAAGAAACCGCCTTTCTCACCCTCCTCAAGGCCACCAGCGCGAGGGGCCGTACCGTCTTGTTCAAACCGGACACGCTTCGGGACCTCAGCATGCCAGACTCCCTGATTGTCCTCCACGAAGGGCAACTCATCTTTCATGCGGCCCCCGAACACCTCCTGCACTACTTCGACATTCAGGACCCAGCCCAACTTGAAAGCCAGCTTACCAAACGCTCGGGCGAAGAATGGGCCCGATCCTGGAGAAAACACCGCTCCACCTTTTATCGGATGCGCTCCACCGAGGCGATCTCCGCCCCCTCGGAACTCCAGACTCCTCCCGAAACCCAATTCGCACGCTCTGAGACTGCCCTGCCCACCGACGACGCGGCACGTGTGGAGTTCCTCGTGGCCACCTACCACGCAATTCGCACGGAAATCGCCAAACTCATCGTGGGCCAGGAAGAAGTCATCGAGCAGTTGCTCATCGCCGTGCTCGCCGGCGGTCATTGCCTGCTGGAGGGAGTTCCCGGGCTGGCCAAGACCGCAGTCATCCGTTGCCTCTCCCAGACCATGCAGCTCGCCTTCCGGCGCATTCAATTCACTCCGGACTTGATGCCCGCCGACGTCACTGGCACCGATATCCTCCAAGAAGACCCCGCCACGGGCCGGCGCAGCCTCGTCTTCCAAAAGGGCCCGATTTTCACCCAGATGCTCCTTGCGGACGAAATCAACCGCACCCCGGCCAAAACACAGGCGGCGCTGCTGGAAGCGATGCAGGAACACTCGGTCACTGCCGGAGGGCACACCGTGAAACTGGAGCAACCCTTCTTCGTCCTAGCGACACAGAATCCCATCGAACAGGAGGGCACCTACCCGCTGCCAGAGGCTCAAAAAGACCGGTTTCTCTTTCACATTCGAGTCGGCTATCCAGACCGCGAATCCGAACGCCTCGTCATCGAACGCACGACCGGAGATTATCAGGCGGACGTACAGGCCGTCATCAATGGCCCCCAAATTATCGAATGCCAGAAAACGGCGAGGCGTGTTCCGGTTCCGGCGCACGTAATGGACTTCGTACTCAACCTCGTGCGCAGCACCCGGCCAGACGAACCCGATTCACCCGCCTTCGTGCGCGACCTTATCGCGTGGGGAGCTGGCCCCCGCGCCTGCCAGTGTCTCGTGACCGGAGCAAAGGTGCGCGCCATTTTGCAAGGCCGTTTGCACGTCAGCGTGGAAGACATCGAAGCGCTTGCACTGCCTGTCCTGCGCCACAGAATCGTGCCCACCTTTAATGCAGAGTCCGAAGGAATCGACGCGGATAAAATCATCCTCCGCCTGCTTGCCTCCATCCCTCGCATTCCTCCCAGCACCGCGTTGTAACCCGCCTTCCAAAATACTTCCACGGACTCCAGCGAAGCAGCGCCTCAGAACCGCTCTGCTCACAGAGCCCTCCCACAGCGGTTCCCACCCCCAAGCGCTCCCATGAATCCGCCACCCACAAGCGGCCTCTGGCGTACCATTTCGAAACTCCAAATTCTGGCGCGCCAACTCGTCGAAGGATTTTCCACGGGCCTCCACCGCTCGCCACAACGGGGCGCGAGCGTCACCTTTAAACAGCACAGACCCTACGTTCCCGGCGACGAAGTCCGACATATCGACTGGCGAGTCTTTGCGCGCTCCGACCGATATTACATCCGCGAGTACGAACAAGAAACGAGCCTCAGAGCGACAATCCTCCTAGATCTAAGCGGCTCGATGGATTACTCCGGTGTAGACGCCGCGCAGACCAAGGCGGACTACGCCAAAGTCCTCTCGCTCGCGCTGGCTTCACTCCTCATTCGCCAGCAGGACGCCGTTGGTCTCGTTGCCTTTGACTCAAAGGTTCGCGCCTTCGTGCCTCCCAGCACGCGCCCCAGTCACTTGCAAATCCTCGAGAGCACACTCCGAAACCACGCACCCGGGGGCGAAACAAGTCTAAGCAGGGTGCTCCGGGAAGTGGCACCGCGTTTAGGGCGACGCAGTCTGTTGATTCTTGTCTCAGACTGCCTGGAAGAGCCGGCATCTCTTGTCAAAGCGCTCGCTCAAATGCGCCTCCAACACCACGAAGTTCTTGTTTTCCAAATCTTCGACAAAGACGAACTCACCTTTCCCTTCCAAAGCTGGACCCGTTTTGAATCCCTCGAAATACCCGACTACCATCTCGAATCCGATCCCGCGACCATTCGCCAAATCTATCTCGAAAACCTCGCAAAATTTCGAACCGACCTCGCCGTTGGATGCGGAAAAAATCGGATACAGCTTTATCCCATCACCACGGACGAACCCTGTGAAACGGCTCTGGGCAGGCACCTCGGCAACCGTCTCGCCAGGGGCTGAGCGCCCACCAAGCCATGACTTTTCTAAACGCGCTGTTATTGGGTGGCACTGCCGCAGGAGCAATCCCGCTGGCAATCCACCTTCTGCAGCGTAAGGACCGCAAAACCGTGCGCTGGGGTGCCATGCAGTTTCTTCTGGCAAAAACCATCACCCAACGAAGGCGCTTAAATATCGAACAATGGCTCCTGCTATTGGTTCGGATCAGTATTCCCATCCTACTCGCCCTATGCATGGCGAGACCCCTGATTTCAAGCCTCACGTCAGCTCAAAACACGACCCCCATCAGCCTCGTGCTGCTCCTAGACGACAGCCCCTCCATGGCCGCGGGCAAAGGCGCTGGCGATCCCTTTACAGCCGCTAAAGAAGCTTGCAGCCTGCTGTTGAAAAAACTGCCACGCAGCTCGGAAGTCAGCATTGTCCCGCTTACCAATCCTGACCTCCCATTGACAGAGCTTACCGTCCACACCTCCGGCGCCGACAAGCTCCTCAAAAACTGCGCCTACGCGCCCGCTCCAGCCCTGCTGAGCGGCGGCCTCGAAGCCGCCGCGACGATTTTCACTAAAGCCCATCAAGCCCGCAGACGCATCGTATTGCTGAGCGACTTTCAAAAATCCAACTGGTCGGCCGCAAACGTTGAAGCCTGCAAAAACATTCTCGAACGCCTCCACGCCCAAAGCCATTCCCCGTCTTTTGTGTTATTTGATGCGGGCTCCCCCTTTCCAGAAAACGTAGCCGTCGAATCTCTCGCATTCACCAAACTCCCGACGGGCGCGGGACAGCGAATGCGCTTTGTGGCGACCCTGCGAAACTACGGCGGGCACTCTCAAGCCACGCGAACCGTTGACTGGAAAGTCGATGGAATCACAGCTTCCACGACCCCTGCATCCATCGGAGCGAGAGAAAGCACCCAACTCGTCTTTGAAACGGCTTTTAAAGATGTCGGTGCGCACACTGTGGAAGTCATTTGCGAAAAAGATCTTCACCCATCGGACGATTCAATCTCAGCAAGCGTTTTTATCCACGATCCACTAAAGGTCCTCATCATCAACGGCCGCCCCTCGCCCGAACCCTTGCTCGGCGAGAGCGATTTTCTCGAAATCGCGCTGCGCCCAAAAATCGTAGCTAACTCGGGGCAAACCGGTTTGATCCTGCCCTCCGTCATCGAAGCGGGCGCACTCAATGCAAAGATGTTATCCCGCTTCAACATCACAATCCTCGCTGATGTCCGCACGTTGACGAAGCAACAGGTCGGCGATCTTGAATCCTTTGTGCGCAGCGGCGGTGGCCTCCTCGTTTTTCCAGGCCGCCAAACCGATGTGGATTGGAGTAACAAAACCCTACACAACGGCGGCCTTGGTTTACTTCCTCTCCGAATGGAGTCTCTCCAGAACGCTCCTGCCACGGAGATGCAAGGAGCCGCGACGATCTCCCAAACCCTATCAAACCATCCTGTTTTGGAACCCTTCCTTCAAGAAACCGCACCGTTTGCAGAAACTAAAATCTGGAACTGGTACTCGCTTAAAAACCCGCCCACCCAAACAGCGCCGCCCAATACAATTCTGGCGCTGGACAATGGAGAACCTCTCTTTGTCGAGCGACTCTTTGGCGCAGGAATCGTTATTCAAAGCGCCCTGCCCTGCAGCGCCGCGTGGAGCAACCTCCCAACAAGGCCCGCGTACCTTCCTCTCCTACAACGCCTCACCCTTCATGCCGGAATCGCCGCGCAGCCGTCTTGGAACATCACAACAGGCCAACCCATCATCGTTCAAATCGCCCCGAAGTTTTCCAGCCTGCCTGTCTACCTTACCGCTCCCGATGGTTCCACCTCTCAGACACTCCCCCGCAAAGAACGGGACGGCTCGATCGCCGAGTTTTATAACACGCGCCACCCAGGAATTTATCACCTGACCACAGCAGATGGAGAGGTTCGACAATACGCCGTGAACACCTCCAGAGAAGAATCCGACCCCGCCAGACTAGAACCTTCAGAGATTGATTCCATCGCAACCCAACTGGGGGCAACCCTCGCCCACAACAAGGATGAACTGATCGCTCTGGATCGCGCCCAAAGCGGGGGCAGGGAAGTCTGGCGCCCTCTGCTTTGGTTGCTCCTCTCGCTCCTTTTCGCGGAGCTTTTTTTAAACCAACGCTTCGCCTCTGCAGCCACGGGAGCTCGCAAATGACCACGCTGCGTTTTGCCGGTGACTGGCCACCTCTCCTTGGCCTCACGACCGCCCTTCTACTCGCCCTCGCTGCATTCCTCCTTTACCAACGGGGGATCCGGAACATCGCCGTTCCCGGGGCCAGAGTTCTCCCATGGCTGAGGGCCGGCGCCGTTTTTCTAGTGGTCCTCATGCTCACCGGGCCAGTGCTCCGGCACCGCACCTCCACGGGCATGCTGACGCGCCTCCTTGTGTTTGTGGACTCCTCCCAAAGCATGGGAGTCTCAGACCCGGAAATGGATCTTGTTCGGAAAATGACGATTCTCCGAGGCTTGGGTTGGTTGCCGCCCTCTCAGGCTTCCATGAAGGCTGAGGAAGCATCAGAGAAGCTCTCCGCGGCAGCACACACACTTCGCACCAGCCTTTCCAACGGACAACTCAAAGAGGCGGAACTGCACTCTTCGCTAGAAACCTTTTTAAAACAAATCCAAGCCACGCTGCTATCGCTCCGTGCGGACACGTTCTCAAATTCCGAAGCTGAGGAAATGGACCGCCAGCTTTGTTTACCCTTGAAAAAGCTGGTGCAGCGTTTCCAACGTGCCTCTTCCAGTCCCACGGCCGTTCCCAAAGATTGCTTTGAACTCATTGAAACGGCTTCCCGCTTCCAGGCGAACGTCGCCCAAAAAGCACGGAGCCTCGCGATTTCAGAATCGGGCGGCGAACGCAAAATCACTGCCGCGCTTGCCCGCTTCGACCAAACTTCCAGAAGCGAGCGCGTCCGTTCCCTCCTGCTTGAAGGCGCGCAGAACAGCCTGATTTCACGGTTATCTCCAAACTTTAACATCGAGCTGCTGTCTTTGGAAAACAGGCACACCCGCCTTCTCTGGAGCAGCGAAGACGGTTCCGATGTCCAACCGGTGGCATTGCCTCAACCCGAAGCCACTCTCACAAACATCGCCTCTGCCCTTCTCGAACGCATCGAAGTTGCGCGTGCAAACCTCAAGACCCCCATGAATTCCCGGACGGCCGTGGTGCTTTTAAGCGATGGCCGGCACAATGATTCAGGCGCGCCCGCAACCGTCGCCAAGCTGCTTGGCGACCGAGGCATCCCACTTTACTGCATTGGAATCGGCTCTGAACTCCGCCCCGCCGACCTTGCCCTCCTGGGAATTGATGCCCCCAAAACGGTGTTCCACGAAGACCGGGTCAGTGGCACCGCCACCCTCAAGGATGACATGCCTGCAGGCATCCCGTTTCAACTCAGAATCACCCTGGGAGAGAAGGTTCTCTGGGAAAAGGAGATGATTACCTCCCAGCGCTCCGTTCTTAAGATCCCTTTCGACTTCTCGGTCAAGGATTTGGTGGCATCCCACCTCTTGGAAACCCCGACCAAGAAGTCCCTCATTCCTCTTCCCTTTGAAGCATCTCTCACCGTGCTACCCCAAGAGCGGGAGATCCGCAATAATTCAGCCCGCTTCATCGTCCGGGCCACCACAGGAAAAAGAAAACTCCTCCTTCTCGACGGCCGCCCCCGCTGGGAAACACGCTACATCAAAAGCTTGTTTGAACGCGACCCGCAGTGGCAAGTCAACACACTGCTTGCGGATCCGGAGGGCAAAACACCCTGGCCCAGGGGCCGCGCTCCAGGCGCATTCCCAGCGGATGAGCAGGCGCTGTCCGAATACGACATGATCATTTACGGCGACGTTCCGCCAACCCTGCTCAGCGACGAGGAGCTTCAATCCATCACAGACTTTGTTTCAAAAAGGGGCGGCGGCCTCCTCTTTTTGGACGGCGCCAGACAAATGCTTTCAGAGTACGGAACCCGACCTTTGACCCGTCTTTTACCAGTGACTTTTGGAGGCCCGACTGCGGGACAAACGGACCTCATTGCTGGGCCGCTGGAACTCACCGAGAGGGGCCGTTCCTTTGCCGCACTCAAACTTGAAGACAACGCTCAGGATCCCAATGAAATCTGGAAAAGTCTTCCGCCCCCCAGGCACCTCGCCCGATGCACCGCTCTTCCAGGAACAGAAACACTCATCGAAACAGAAACCCAGCAAGGGCGCAGCCCAGTCCTCGTCTTCCGCCAATACGGCTCGGGACACATCGCATATATGGCAAGCGATGAAACCTGGAGATGGCGCAATGAAATCGCGGGGAAATATCAGGAACGTTTTTGGAGCCAACTCGTCAACGAACTTGGGGAGGCCACGTTTTCCACAATGGACGAGCAAATCGCCTTGGATACCGACGCCTTCAGCTATGCGCCGGGACTCAGCGCAGGCCTGCGCGTGCGCCTCCGCGACGGCAAACCGCGCACTAATCTTGACGCGACGCTCTGGCGCGATGGAAAGAAATATGCTTCGGTCAACCTCCTTCAAGAGGCTGGGCGGCCCGACACTTTCGCCGGCCGGTCTGCCCCACTTGAACCCGGTGTTTACGACTTCGGCGTGGAGGAGTCCGGCGTCTCCCCGGGCAGTACGGCCCGCGTCAGATTTGAGGTGCAGCCACCACAGACCGGCGAATTGGGCGAACTCACGCTGAACGAGGAATTACTCCTGAAAATGGCGACCGATTCTAACGGGAAGTATCTGAGGGAAGAGCGGGCAAACGAACTTCCAAATTTGATATCCCCCCTCAAAGTCGGCGAGGCGATCGAATCGGAGACTTTGCTCGGGCAAAGTTACCTCTGGTTTTCGGCTGTGATTTTACTCCTCACCTTGGAATGGCTTTTTAGAAAGCGGATTGGACTGATATAATCCGTCTCCTCACTCCCCATGAACTTGCATCCCGATCTCCAAAAGCTTCTCGCGACCTTTGACGCGCGCTGCCGCAAGTTGGTTTTGATTCGAGGACTTTTCACAGCCTGCGCCGCTCTGGGCTTATTCACCATTTTATGCGCCACACTCGACGGCACCTTGCTTTTCGAAGACCCCGCGCGATTAGCCGCAGCGGCCGTTATTTATGGAGCCGCCGTGGGAGCGGCCTGGTTCAGGGCGGGAACTTTCCTCACAACCCCTCTCACGCCACGGGAACTCGCAACGAATCTCGAACAAGCCGAACCCTCAATCAAAGGCGCCCTCCTTTCTGCCGTCGAACTGAGCGGCCCTGCGGGAATCAGCGGTGATTCAATTGTCCTCCGCGAACTTCACCAAAAACGGACCGCCATGACGCTCGCCGCCGTGGACTGCACCCGCCTTCTCCCATGGCTCAAAATCCGCAGCGATGCTTTTGCCGCGGCGGGCACGTTGCTCACTCTGGTCATCTGCATGGGTTATGGCGGCCCACGTTTTATTCGGCAATGCCTCCGAGTCCTCCTCCCTCTGGCACCCCTCGAACGTTTCTCAGAAAGCATCATTACGGTCATGGCTCCCTCTCCCAACGATGGGCCGGTTCCTGCCGGGGAACCGATTTCCGTGACGGTTGAAATCCAGGGAAAGCCGGTTGAGACGTCTACCCTTCACGTTCCGAGTGCCTCCCCCGCTGGAGGATTCATCTCCATGAACTCGGTCGGCGCAAACCGCTTTCAAGCGGACATGAACGTGGAACAATCACCCGTCGACTACCGGATCAAAGCAGGAGACGGCGTCACTAAACTCTTCCACCTCACCCCGAGAGCCCGGCCAAAAATTCTAACCTTCACACGAGTCTACCACCCGCCTGCATACACCCACCTGCCCGAGACGACCGAGACTTCTGCGACCGGAAAAATCAGCGCCCTTGAGGGAACGTTAGTCGATCTTACATTCAAGGCAGACCAACCCATCGAAGCCGGAACGCTTAAATTTTCCTCGGGTTTAACAGTCAATGAAATCGTTCTTACCACCGATCCCGCGGACAAAACGCTCCTGCACACGAAGCTCCTTTTAAACCAAAATGGACTGTACTCCTTACGTCTAATCTCAAGTATAACTCACTTTAGTTCTGCCAAGGGATTTGAAAATGAAGTGCATGTTGATATCGACTTGCCTCCATCAATCACCATGGAAACGCCGGCCCAAGACCTGGTCCTGGCCCTGGGTGAAAAGGTCGAATTCACCGGCGCTGCAGAAGACGATTACGGGCTCGCCTCCCTCACGCAAGAAACAAGCCTGAATCAGGGCGCCTGGCGGCCCCTGCCCGCCACAATCCCAACTCAAAAACACCACGATATTCGTTGCTTATGGGATCCCTTGCTCCACAACCCGAAGGTGGGTGATACAATTTCCGTGCGTTTTGTAGCCGTCGATTCCAAGGGACAAAGGACAGAGTCACGTGCGATCCAAATTTCCTTTGCCCCCCGTGGCATGATGCCATCGGCCTCTCCAGCCCTTGCATCACAACGCGCCCTCACACGACGCGTGGAGGAGGTTTCAAGGCAGGCAAACGAGGCCGCAAAATCTCTGCAGGAAGCAAAAGCCGAGAACGAGGCACGCACTCCAAATGCACTGAAACAAACCCAGTCCATCGCGCGTGGAAAACAGGCGCTCGATTCTGCGGTGGAAAACGCCGCCGCCGCCAGGGAAGAGCTTCTGAGCCAAATGAAAAACGAGAGTAACCTCGGCGCTCTGGTTGATTTGAAACTTCAGGCTCAAGCGCTCAACCGGATAGAGCTTGGCGAACTTGGGCCCGTTCTTCAGGCACTCGATCGACTCGCCCCGCCCGACAGCGAAACAAAAGCTCCAGTCGCTCAAATCGAAACACTCAAACGGGCCGCCGAAGCCTCGGCAAAAGGCGCCGCAATGGCAAACAACACAAGAGACGTTGCCCAGACGCGACTGGCGGCCATGGAAGCGCAAGCCTTGGCCACTGAATCGCGCCAGATCGCCACTGAACAGGCGACCCTCGGTCAGACCCAGAAGCAGCCCGAAGGCAATGCCGACTCCCCCTCAAACGAAGGCCTCCTTGAGGCGCTTCGCCGCCAACAGGTCAATCAATCTGCCGCCGCCACCTTGCAGACTCAGTTACAAACCCTTTCAGAACGCTCACCCACAGCCGCTTCAAAACTCAAGAACGTCCGGACCACCCTACAAAAAGATCTGCAAACGGCAGACCGGCTCTTGCGCTCTGCCCAGGGCGAAATCACCGCTCGAAATGAGGCAGCTTCAGCCACTCCCGCCATCCAGGCAGGTGAAGCACTTGCCAAAGACCTTGGGCAAACGGCTGAAACACTCGAAGCCTTGGCCCCTGCCCTCCAGGAGGCCGCCTCAAAGGCCAGACAGCGGCTCCAGAACGAGCAATCCCGAAACTCAGAACGCCTCGCTCAAACCTCCCGCGAAATGGAGACTCTGGAGAAACGAAAGGAAATCGCACCCGAAGACAAAACCCTTCTCACAAATGAACGCCTTGAGGCGGAAGCCGCTGTTTTACGCGCTGATGCCCGCGTGGAAGCCTCGCGCAGAAACGCCTCTCCTCAAATGGACCATGATCTGCGCGCTGCGGCCTCCGCCCTGGATTCGGCCGCCGGAGCCGATTCTCCCGCGGACGCTCACTCCAAAACAGCCGCAGCGGCTCGCGCCCTTCAAACCCTTGAGGCCGTCGCAGCCTTGAACGAAGCCAGAAGGAACACCGATCTTCTTTCCCACAACGCAACCCGGGAGCCGGAGGCGCCACACGCGCCCGATGTGATCCAGCAGAAGGCCCTGGCAGAACAGCTTCAAAAGCTTGCTCCCGAAATGCGCCGCGCGGGCCTTCCGGAGGCTGCCGCCGCGGCGGCTACTTCTGCTCACAACGCGCTCCTTGCAAAAAACGAGCAGAACTTCGAAGAGGCTGCGAAATCGCTGAAACAGGCCGCAGAAGCAGTTTTAGAAATCGAAAAAAAGGCAAGGGACACCCTCAACGCGCTCTCTCCGTCAATCGCTACGCGGATGGACGCTCTAGCCGCAAAGTCGGATCAGGCTGCCAACGAGACGCGGCAACTCAAAGCCGTGGAGCCCCAAACCACCCCGCCTGTTCCCGCAGCCAATCTCAAGAACGAACAAAAGCTGGCACGTCAACTCGAGCAGTTGCGGCAGGAACTCCAGGCCGAAGCCAGCCGCCAGGACTCCGCACGCGCTGAAGGGCGCGCTTCAGCCAGAGATGCGGATGCGGCAGCAGCGCAACTGAAGGATTCAGGAAAAGCCCTCGCCTCTCTCAAAGAAGCGAATGCATCCAGAAGCGAAGCCTCCAAAGCCTTGGAGAAAGCCGCTGACCAGCAGAGTCAAACCGCCAAACAACTACAACAACTCGCCAAACATTTCAGGAATCTTGAATCTGGCACGCCCGAGCAAATCGCAGCCTCGAGGGAGAACTTGCGAAACTCTGAACAGCAGAGCGGTACACGGGATGCCGCTGAAGCAAGGGAATCCCGTGCAGCCAAAATGGCTGAACTCGCAGCGTCTCCTGCCGAACAAGCTCAAGCCAAACTAGAGGAAATGCTTGCTGAGAAAAAACAAACATCTCCTTCCTCGCAGTCCCTCCCAACAGCAGATTCTCAAAAGGCCCTCAACAACGCGCTTGAAGCGCTCAAATCAGGCCGCACCGACGCGGCAACAAAAGCCATTAGCGCGGCCGTCGATGCTCAAAAGGAATCCGACCGTCTCGCACGCAGCACGGAGGGCTCGTCCCCCTCCAACTCGAATGAGGGAACCCAAGAGGCCCCTCCCTCGAACAGCAACGGACTGCCTCTGGCCGACAAAGGAGGCGACGCAAACTGGGGCAACCTTCCAAAACGCCTTGCCACCGATCTCATGGCAGGAAAAAAGGAACGCACCCCCAGCGAGTATCGTGCATCCATAGACGCCTATTTCCAGGCCGTTGCGGAAAGAGCGCGCGGTGTCAAATCAAGCCCATGATCCCGCACTTCATTCTCGCCCTTTCGGGCTTCCTTTTTTTTCAATCGCTTGTCTCACACGCCGAGTCCGACAGCATCGATAATGCAACCACGAACGGGGTGGCCTACCTCATCACGAAACAGGACAAACGCGGGGCCATCCGCGAAACGGACGCACACGAGACTGCCATCACGGCCCTCAGCGGCCTCGCGATCGCTGCAATTGGAAACCTGCCCTCCGATCACACTCCTGGCGGAGAAGCCGTTCAAAAAGCCCTCACCTTTCTCCTCGGAGGCGATAGACAGGATCGCGAAGGCTATTTTGGCGCCAAAGACGGTTCCCGAATGTATGGCCATGGCATCACGACGCTTTTTCTCGCTGAAATGCTCGGTATGGGACGCGATGCAGAGCAGGACGCCACGCTTCGGCAAAGTTGTCAGCGCGCCATCGATCTAATTCTCAGAGCCCAACAAGTTCAAAAACGCCCCGGTACTGAGGGCGGATGGCGCTACACGCCCCAGGCTACCGACTCCGATTTGTCCGTGACGATTTGGCAACTCATGGCTTTGCGTGCCGCAAAAAACGCAGGCCTCACCGTACCCAAAGATGCAATCGATACGGCCGTCGGTTATATCAAACGCTCCTTCAAAGACACAGGCAGGCTGAACGCCCCAGTGGGATTCAGCTATGAAATCAACCAGGCTCCGGTGTGGTCAACGGCAGCCGAGGGGCTTCTAGCGCTTCAGGTCTGCGGCGAATACGACTCCAAGGAGGTCATTTCCACCTCCGATTGGCTCCTGCAGAATCCCCCGAAAACAACGACTTCATGGTTTTACTACGGCACCTACTACTACGCTCAAGGCATGTACCAAAGGGGTGGGGAACACTCGGAAACGGCTGCAAAGCGTGCTTCTGAAGTGCTTCTCCCTCTCCAAGAAGATGATGGCTCGTGGAAAAGCGCGGGGGGAAATGAAGGCAACCGCGTCTACCGTACCGCGATGGCCATCCTAAGCCTGAGCGTCAAATACCACTACCTCCCAATCTATCAACGGTAATGTTGCGACGGACGGATCCCCACAGCACAAGCCTCAAGCCTTGAGGAACCCGCCCCCGTGAGCACCTCGTCCCCGGCACTGCGCAGAAACGTGCGGCGGAGCGCGCTAGAGGCGTTCAGCGCCAGTTGACAGCGGGGATAAATCCGGCAATAAGGCTATTCTAAACAAGCGTTTGTGAAGCCTTATAAATGCGATAGCCCTCGCCCCCGCTACAGGCAGTTTGGTGATTTTTCCGGATCCAAAAATAACGCTAGCACAGCCCACAAAAGGGCTGGAGAGCCACCAAGACAAAACAAATGATGGAAAATGAAGTCATCCTATTGTAAATAGCCAAGTGCCATTTCAACTTTTCGCTTTGTGCAATCCGTGCGCAAGAAGTGTTGGGAGAAGCCCCTGCACCCCAATATGATGAATTCTATACCTTCCGCATCTACTCCGTTGGACGTCAACTCCGACAAAATCGCGTCTACGGAAACCGAAAAAGTCTCCGTAGGAACCCGGGCCGCCACACTGGCTGTCATCATCGTTCCTTTTATCGGGATCGTGGTTGCGCCGTTTGTCGTTTGGGGCTGGGGATTTAGCGCGGTTGATTTGGGACTCATGCTGGGCTTTTACGCCGTGACCATGCTCGGTATCACCGTGGGCTACCACAGGTTGTTTACCCATGCATCCTTTGAAACCCCTACGTGGGTGAAGTGTGTTTTTGCAATTCTCGGTTCGATGGCCATTCAGGGGTCTCTTTTTGATTGGGTCGCCACACACCGCCGGCACCACCAGTTTAGCGACACCAAGGATGATCCGCATTCCCCCTGCAACCACGGTTCAGGCTTCTGGGGCGTTCTGAAAGGGGCATGGCACGCTCACATGGGTTGGTTTTTCAGGCCTGCGACCCCGAACATGGCGCGTTACATCAAGGACCTCCAAAACAGCCGCGCCCTACGCGCGATCAATGCTCTCTTTCCCCTTTGGATCGGTCTCACATTCCTCCTGCCAGCCATCGCCGGTGGACTCATCACCCTCTCCTGGAAGGGCGCCATCACAGGACTCGTTTGGGGAGGCTTGGTCCGGCTTTTCCTCGTGCATCACGTGACTTGGAGTGTCAATTCGGCCTGCCACATTTGGGGCCGCCGTCCTTACCCCAGCAAAGACCAAAGCCGCAACAACCTCATTTTCGGAGTTCTGGCAATGGGCGAAGGCTGGCACAACACGCACCACGCTTTCCCTCGCTCGGCGCGTCATGGGCTGAAATGGTGGGAGCTTGACGGCAGTTACGGTGTGATCCGGATCCTTTCCATGCTTGGGTTGGCTTGGGACATTCGGCTGCCTGAAATCAAGCCCGCGCAGGCGCCGGCTCAGACGGGAGTTTAAGCTCGCCATTCAAGCGCGCCGATTTAACCCACCCCGGCCAGGCCGCCGCCCACTCTTGGAGACCCGCCCGTCCGGGTTTAAGAGATCGGCGCTTTTCCTAAGCGACGTTTCAGGGGATGATACTCCTCTCTATGGCCTTTCGCATTGATCCTCACGTACACTCCTTCTTTTCTGGAGACGGAGTCAGCAGCCCGGAGGCAATCATCCACTCGGCAAAGAAGGCAGGTTTGGACGGATTTGCGCTCACCGATCACAATACCTGCGATGGGTGCCGCTACCTCAGGGACAAAGGTCTGCTGCGTGAAGACGGCGAAGCGGTGGACGGTTTTTTGATTATCCCGGGGGTTGAAATATCCACTCAAGAAGGACACCTGCTTTGTTTAGGGGTGTGGCTACCAAACGGGCTGAAAGGAATTCCCGCCAAAGAAGCCATCGCCATGGTGCGCGCGCAGAACGGGGTGGCCATCCCAGCCCATCCCTACGACCGGATGCGGGCAGGAATCAGGGAAGGGCATCTCGACGAACTGGAAATGGATGCGCTTGAAGTCTTCAACGCGGCCACCTCACTCCAGCGCCACAATGATAGCGCCAGGGCTTACGCAACCCGGCGATCGCTCCCGATGACTGCCGGCAGCGACTCCCACCACCACGGTTCCGTCGGCCGCTCCCACACGATTTTTTCCGCAGCAAACTTAAGTATGCGCTCCATTCTGGACTCCCTCGCAGAGGGAACCTCGCTGCACTGCGTTCCGCTCAGCCCTTTGGAGGCGCTTCGAAAAACCTTCTTCAACTGGGTGCGTCTCAGCAAAAAGCGCTCTTACTTGTCACCCGCAGGCGACGGCGCGCGAAAGGGTGGCGAGGTGGGCGCGGGCGTTTGAGGGGCCGTCTCAGCCGCTTCCGCCGCATCCCTTGCCTTGCGCAGCTTTTCCTCCTCGCGCTGAATTTCCTCCTCATTGCGCTCAACTTCAACCGTAAGCGGCGAGCCCTTTAGCGGAGCAGAGTTGATTGATTCACGCACCTCGATGATGTGAGGACGCCCGTCGCGCACCCACCAAGGCAGGTCAAATCGGAACCCGTGTTTCCCATCGCCAAACCCGCGATCACGCAGATCCTCGCGGAAAAAGTCAGCGCTTCGGCGGTCGATAAAGGCGTCGTCTATGAACAGGTCGACCTTGATTTCCTTCTTCTGCGCCGATCGATCCCACGCAATCCCATGCACTTCACGAGCATCCGCTTTTTCCAATATTTTCTCCATCGCGGGAGCGGGTGGCGGAGTCAGGCGCCCTGAAAAAACCAAAAGCCCAAACGCGATGACGTGAAACGTGGCCAGACGATTGGCGAAAATCTGTGCCGCACTTTCACCAAATAGTTTACGCGTCTTGTTCCACCGCGCGAACGAATCGTAAAAGCTGAGAATCGCCGCGTGGTAAATGCCGTATACAACGTAATGGAGGGAAAGGCCGTGCCACACACCCATGATTCCGAAGGTCAAAAACAACCCGCAATAGGAAGAGGTGTGTTTTCCCGTGAACCATTTCCCTTTAGCCGCCGCAAGAAGGAACCGCATGTACACGTGGTCCCGGAACCAAAAGGAAAGGGAGATGTGCCAGCGGTTCCAAAAATCCCGGATGTTTTTCGACAAAAAGGGCCGGTCGAAATTCTCAGGCAGACGAATCCCAAAGAAACGGCCCACCCCGATGGCAAAGGCGCTATACCCCGCAAAATCAAAAAACAAATAGAACGTATACGCATACATGTACATCCAGAGGGCGCCGACGCTCCGGCCCGTTGCCCAGGGATCCAGCCAGTACGTTTTAATCAACGCCGCGATCACAAACTTGTACAGGAATCCACGGGCAATGCGGTGAAGCGCCGTATCCAAATCTTCGAGAAACTCCTTCCTGTCCCGGGTCTTCTCCCAGTCCTTCAAAAACCGCCTGTACCTGTCGATCGGCCCGGACGAAAGCGCTGGCACGAACAGAAGAAAAGCCGCATACGGGGCCGGAGAGAGGGATTTGATCAACCCGTCCTGAATGGAAAAAAGAACGTCGAGAGACCGGAACGTGATGTACGAAATCCCCAGAAAACCAAAGGCGGAATGCGGTGAGAGACTCGGCAGAATCTTGGAGGTGATTAACGGAACCAGGCAGAGCCCCACGGCGCTATAGAAGACGGCGCGGCTTTTGTACTTCAAGAACCCCCAGGCAACGGCCCCCTGAAACACGGTGTAGCCGATGATGATATAAATTTCCCGAACGTGAATGTCCGGGCGCAGAGGAACCGTTCCGCTCGCCTGCAGCACAAGAAGCACCGCCATCGTCAGCAACGTCCATCCCCTATGGCAGACCCCTAGCAACCCAAGGACGATCAGGGGCAAAAGGACGTAGAGCAAAAGCCCGAAATATTCGAAATCGCCGAAAGGAACCATGACTCGCGCAGTGGATTAAAGAGGAAGCGCCTAGCCCAACCGTGAAGCCAAAGCGCGGCGGTCTGCCTTGCCATTGGACGTCATTGGAAAAGCTTCCAGAAAATAGAACTTCCGCGGGACCATGTACGCTGGCACACGCTCCCCCAACCGCGCTTTCACGCGGGCGGCGACCTCAAATTCGCTGCCGGCAATCGCCTCGGCGAGCACCACAAACGCAGCCAGAGAATCGATCTTGCCATGTTTTTCCACAGGCAAAACAACCGCGTCGGCGATTTCCGGAAGCGCCCGCAAATTGGCCTCCATGTCCCCCAATTCAATCCGGTAACCATTCATTTTGATCTGCCCGTCCATCCGCCCCTCGAAAAAAATCAACCCCTCCCGGCAACGGCCCCAGTCTCCCGTGCGGTAGGCAGAAACTCCTGCATAGCAAGTGAAAGCCTTGGCATTCAAATCCGGCCGGTTGAGATAGCCGGGGCTTACATTGGGACCTGCAATCAGCAACTCCCCGCGCTCCCCTTCCGCCACGGGTGCTCCTGCCGCATCCACCGCCACAACCTGCGTTCCGGCCATCTGATAGCCGACCGGCAGCGGGGAATACTTCTCCAACAGCGCCCGGTCGACGCGCACGGAAGTGGTCGCAACCGTCGCCTCCGTGGGACCGTAGGTGTTCCATACTTCGGCGTCCGGAAAACGATCCAGAAGCTGGGAGGCCGTCTCTGGCGCAAGTGTTTCGCCGCAAAAAAGAAACCTCCGCAGTCTGGGCAGCATTTCAGCCCGAAAACCCTTTTCGATCATGCACATCTGTGCAAATGAAGGGGTGGAAACCCAGCAAGTCACCCCGGATGCCGCCAGCCGCTCATAAAGCAGCTTGAGGTTGGCCAACTCTTCCTTCGTCACACAGACGAGAGTCCCCCCCGTTAACAGACTGGCGTAGAGGTCCATCACAGACAAATCAAACGAAAAGGGCGCCTGGTTTAAGAACGTCTCCCCCTGCTCTGAAAACGCGTGCTCCCCAAGAAGCCAGTCCGTAAAACTCGTCAGGTTTGCCAATGTAATCACCACCCCCTTGGGCTCGCCCGTGCTGCCTGAGGTGAACAAAATATAAAAGGGATCCACAGCTTCCACTCGGCGAAGCCCATCGGTGCCTTGGCTTTGGCCTTGCTCCGAGGGCCGGGCCGAAAGCACTTCCGCCACCCGACCCGGGCTCAGAACCATCGCCGCCCCAGATCCTTCCACAATTTTCGCCACACGGGCCTGCGGGATCGAGGCGTCCATCGGAACGTATGCCCGACCGCACTTCACGGCGGCCAGAAAGGCAACCAGCATCTCTGGTTCCTTGTGTCCGTGGATCGCCACAGGCCCGGACTTGACGCCAAGCTCACGGTCCAGCCAGTAGGCAAGCCTGTCAGACTGCGAAACAAGCTCCCCCCAAGTCAGACTCCGGCCTCCGCTGGAGACGGCGACGCGTTCGGGACAGACAGAGCCCCAGCGGTTGATTCGATCAAGAAGATGCTCGGCGGTCATGCAGTAGGGTCTGGATTAAAACTCCTGGTAAACAAAGGGGGGCGTGGAAAAATCCCCGCGTCCGTACATCAAAATCAGGGCGAAAACGATGGCTGCGTAATACAGAAAAAGCGCCACATGCCGGAGCGCGGGATGGCCCGCAAACATCACATCGAAGTCCATAAATACAACGAGTTGAAACACTACGTGGCGAGTCGCTTTTCCACGTCTTCCACAAACTTGGCCGGGGTGGCCCAAGCCTCCCGTTCAAACTCTGCGGGTGAAATCTCCACTCCAAGTTCACGCCCCAGAGCCACGATCAGCTCCACCGTCTTCATGGAGTCCAGGATCTGGAGATCGTACAGGGCGAGCTCGGGTTGTTTCAAAACCTCCTCGGTTTCGGCAACTTCAACTAATACGGCGAGAATTTTGTCTTTCATGAAAAAATCAGGTCAGAGATGGGGTTAAGGGACAACTTGGGGGGGAGAAAGCCTATCATGGTAAAAATCATCCAGCACTTTGTTGTAGTACCACCATCCCTTTGAGCCGATGTGGTCGTTCTGATCCACAAAGAAAACAGGGTCGCCCTCATGGTCGCTGAAATAAACCAACGGGGCGTTGTATTTACTCACCAGCGCCCGGAGCTGTGCCCCATACTCCACCCGGGCCGCCCCGGATACCCCTTGGGCTTCAAGCACATCTGCATGCAATGGCATGGAAAGGATCAAAGGATGCGCCCCCGCCTCCTTCAACAGCCGAAGGACCAACTCAAAATCCCTCCACTCCTGAGCCTTATGCATTTTAGCCACGAACTGGCGGTCCCAGGACCCCTTGGCACGCGTCACCACAGGCGCCCCCCTTCTGGATTTCGCGGCCAGCGTTTTGGACTGCATTTCCGCCATCCGGAACAGTTCGTCCCAATTCAAAAGACGCCCCCGCTGCGGTCGGAACGCCGAAATAGCCGCGAGTTCCGGCTCCCCATTGAGGGCGAAAGCCGCCTCCACATGATCCTGCATCCTTCCCACGGCCCTATTGAATGCCGCGTACGGCTCCACAATCTTGAGCAAAAACAGGTTCCAAGCCCCCCCTTCCGCAGTGCAGCGAAGGGTAAATCCAAGTGTCCAATCCCCCTCAAAAACCCTCGGGTATTTCAGAGTTTGGACAGCCACGTCGTGCTTGAGATCATCCGTGAACCGGTCGCTTCCAAAAAACTCCTTCAACTGCAGCTTGGAGGAATTCCCCTCGAAATACTTTGCATCCACCTCTTCAGACTGAAAAAAACTTGGGGACAGCGAGATCACCACTTTTTTTCCAACAAGTTCATCTCCCGCGCACCCGAGTTTTTGCAGCACTGAAAGGGCTGTGGTTCCAGCCTTTCCAACAGGAAACATCGTAAACCCAGTGGGCGAACCCGAGAAAAAATCCACCCCCTTCATCGGCACGTTTGGAATCAACTCAGAGCTGCCAAAAAAAACCAAGGTGTCCGGACGCGAAAGCGCCTCCCTAATCAGTGCCACCCCATGCAATTTGGCATCGCAAAACTCAGGCGCCACACTGTGGAGCAAGCGCTCCTCTTTGTCCCTCGCCCAATGATATCCCCCAAAAACCGCAGCCCCCGCCAACGCCATGGCCAAAACAAACGAAACAAGATGCGACGGAGGCCTCCCACCCACTCGGTCGTCACCAAGAGGCAGGGAAGGCGCCGTACCGGGGGGAACGGTTTGAGCTGTTTTCATGTTCTGGAAAGCTAGGGGCCCAGTACAGTAGCACTTTTTCAGCGGCCCACAATATCCCTTGCAGGCCATTTCCCAGCCTGCACCATGCGCGATCTGGCAGCCAAGCCTTCCTCCGACCCGCCGACCCGCAGGACGGACTTGCCTCCTAACCCTCCTGCCCCAATCCTTCACACCTCCCCACCCCCTCCTATGCGCCACCTCTCCTCCCTCGGATGCGCCCTCGCGCTCATTCCCGTTGCCGCTTTTTCCCAGCAAAAACCGGCGAATTACGACGAATCAGCCATCCCGCCCTACAGCCTTCCGGAACTCCTCAAATCGGACTCAGGCAATCCGGTCACCACAGCCCAAGAGTGGACCGCGCTCAGACGCCCCCAGGTTCTTGCTCTTTTTCAGAAACACGTTTTTGGGAAAACTCCGGCAAACTGGGGCAAAGTTGTTTACGAAACGCTCTCGGTCAAAACAGACGCACTCGACGGTAAAGCGATTCGTAAGATCGTACGCATCTCCCTTGCAGATTATCCCCATTGGCCGGGACTTGAGCTCATGCTGCATCTTCCAAAAAACACACAAAAACCCGTGCCCTGTTTTGTGGGAACCAGCTTCGGGGGCAACGAAGCCGTCACCCCAGACACCGACATTCCCCTCTCCGCACGCTGGATGCGGCCGGGCAAAGAGAACGGTGTGGTCGACAACCGTTCCACGGAAAAGTCGCGAGGCACTGAGAAAGATCGCTGGCAGTTGGCCCTGGCTGTTTCGGAGGGGTTTGCCGTTGCGACGTATTACTGCGGAGACGTCGAACCCGACCACGCCGAAGGCTGGAAAACAGGCCTGCGCGGGTTCCTCAGCAAGGATGGAGCCGGCACCGAATGGAAAGAGGGAGATTGGGGCGCCATTGGAGCCTGGGCGTGGGGATTGAGTCGTATAGCCGATTTCCTAACCACGGAAGCTGGGGTGGATGCCAAAAAACTCGCCGTCGTCGGCCATTCGCGACTCGGAAAGACCTCGCTTTGGGCAGGGGCCCAAGACCCTCGTTTTGGCGTTGTCATTTCGAACAACTCGGGCGAGGGCGGCGCCGCAATCATGCGCCGTAACATTGGCGAAACCACCGCGGTCATCACGAAGGCATTCCCCCACTGGTTCACCAAAACGTACTCCAATTACTCCCACAACGAGGCGGCATGCCCGGTGGACAGCCACATGCTTGTCGCTCTTGCCGCACCGCGTTCGGTGTACATTGCCAGCGCCGAAGAAGACCGCTGGGCAGACCCCAAAGGCGAATTCCTGGCCGGACTCCACGCGCAACCTGTTTTCACATTGTTCGGCAAAAAGGGCTATGGAGTGAACGAACAACCGGCTCCCAACGCCCCCACGGGAGACACCATCCGCTACCACATCCGCACGGGCAAACACGACATTACGAGATACGATTGGGAGCAATACCTTCCCTTCGCGAGACTCCAGTTTGGCTCGTAAACACAGCCACCGGTGAGGCTCCGGGTTCCATTGCAAATCGAGAACATCAGGTTAGATTCGCTCTGTCGGCGTCCTTCTCCAACAAAACCCACCCTATGTCTACCCCTCCTCGATACAGCCATTGGCCAGAGGCCGCCATTTTCATGGCAGTTCTCTTTCCCCTCTGCGCAACGGCCAAGGAACCTTCCCTGGACTCCCTGGAAAAGTTATTTGCAGTATCGCAAGTCCAGGCCCAGACCGACATACAAATCAAAAAGATGAGCGCCGCCGTCGACGCCATTGTGAATGAGGCCGTCAAAAAACAAAAGTTGACCCCAGTTCAACTCGCAGAGCTTCGCAGAAGACTGCCAGATTTCTCGAAAGACCTCCAAAAAATCACCCGCGAAGAACTGGCCTGGAATAAAGTCAAAGGGGCCTACCTCAAAATTTACCGGAAGACCTTCTCACAGGAGGAGGTGGACGGGCTCATCTTGTTCTACCAAGGCCCTGTGGGAAACGCGTTTGTAAACAAACTCCCGCAGGCAAACGAGGAAGCCATACAGTCATCGCTGGACCGCCTTCCTGTCATCACGCAGCGCGTCCAAAAAGCCTCCGCCCAATTCCTTCAAAAGATTCAGTCGACTCCGCCGCCGAAATAATTCCGCCCTTCGGGATTCAATCCGGAGCGGAGGGACAAAACTCTAAACATCGACGGCTGCAAACCCATCCTTCAGCGCATTGTTATCACCGGTCTAGTCTTACTCGCCGGCAATCGCCGCGAGTTCTCTCTGGAGGCTGTTCTTGAGTATTTCCTCGATGTCACGCAGCGAGCCTGGAGTTCCCATCGAATCCAAGATCGCCACCTGCTCCGCATCCCACGCCAAGCTCACCGACAACACCTCGGTATTGTCGGTGTAATCGCCCTTCACAACTTCTGGAGCCCCAAACAACGCGGCTTCACTAAGCCCCTCCAGTTTTCCTGCTAATGTGTAGGACGCCGCTGGGAACCGGTCTGCCAAAACGCTGAACTCATTGCGATCGCTCGCCACGCCGTCCTGCACCACTTGGTCCGACGCCATCCATTGGTCGCTATAGGGGCTCTGGCCCAAGCTTGTCGCACTCCCCCACACCCACAGCGAGCGGCCAGGAGTCACCGTCAGCATCCCTTCAACGGTCACCACATTACGCTCCAGCAACCAGTATCCGTTGCGGTCGTTTTCAGAACGAGCAGCCTTCGCGTCCACCCAGTAAGCCCACCACGCGGTGCTTGCAAAACCCGTCCCACTCGAACCGGCGGTCGCCCGCGCCGCCAGCGCACTCCCTGCGGAAAGCACCGTCAACTTTGCCGACACCTCGACACTACCGACCGCGTTCGTGATCCGCACCGAGTATTGCCCGGCATCCGCAAGCGTCGCAGCGCCGATGCGGTAACTCGCACGGTTTGCTCCGACAAGCACCACGCCATTTTTACTCCAAGAATAATTCACCTCACTCTCGGAGCGCACCACAACGGCAAAATTTACTCCTGTGCCAGAGCCATCAACAACCACGCGGGACACAGGCGCCACAACCACGACAGGCACCCTTTTTACTTCCAGCACTACACTTCCACTCGTGACCGTCTCACCCGTCGCAGCACGTGTCACCTCCACCGCGTACAAACCAGCATCCAAGGTTGTCGCTGAATTCACACGGAACTGGTCCGTCTCTGCATTAGGCAGCGTTTTTCCATTGAGGCTCCACTGGTACCCGAGCCGCTCGCCGGCTGTGGCGCCACTCACACGCGCCACCAAATTCACGCCTCCTCCCAACGGCACCGCATCAGGGGCAGCCAACTCCACTTTCAGTTTCGCCGCCACGTCCACACTCGCCACATCGCTAAAACTCTGTCCCAACTCGTTGCTCACACGCACCTGATAGAGACCTGCATCCAATGTCGTTGCCGGCGAACGCACTAGGCTCGCTGCCACTTCACCCGCCAATTCCACCCCGTCATGCAACCACTGATACCGCACCGCTCCTCCTCCAACAACAACCACCGATAGCCCAACCCGTCCGCCTTCGATTGTCGCCACAGACACCGGCTGCGACGCAATCGTGATTGGCGCCAAAACACTCAAAACTCGCTCTCCGCTTTCCATCACCGCTTTGCTCGCCTCGTTTCTTACGGACACCTTGAAACTCGAGCTCCCTCCCCATAACGCAGGCGCTGCGTTAAGCGTCAACTCGGAGGTTGTAACGCCTCCATACAAGCTGCCGTTTTGCAACTTTTCTCCGTTCCGATACCAGCTGTACGAATACGTGCCCGTGGAGGCGTTCCGCACACTGACGCTCAACTTGCAGCCATCTCCGGAATTTACGCTCGCAGGCACATCAAACGCCTCAATTCTGGGATCCACCACAAGCGTCATTGGGATGCTTCCAGCAAAACCCGCGCCATTGTCTGCAACAAGGTCATAACTTCCGTCCGTCTCATTTGTGACCGGGGGAAGCGCATACGTCACCACGTAATTCGCGGTCCCAGTCCGGTTAGCCGTCCCCGCAAAAAGATCCCGTCCGTCTTTGCGCCAGCGGTAGGAGACCACCGTTGCGCTCGAACTGTCTGCCACCACCGCCCTCAACTTCAAGTTCGACGATCCCGCGCTTAACACATTGGCGGTCCCCTCAACCACAACGCTTCCCGCCTGCAACACTGGACTTCCCACACTCAGCGCTCCGGCATCTGCCACCGTTAAAACTGCCGCATTGGACACCGTGCCTCCGTAAAGGCTTGTCACTTGCAGCCGGTATGAAACGCCACTGTCAGCCACCGTCAGCCCCTTTAAGCTGAGCACTGACTGCGTTCCACCCTGAACGGGAGTCCATACCGAGCCAGAAAGGCGTTCCCACGCAAACGTCAATACCCCTGCTCCATTTGCCTCCGCCCGGAAGGTCGCCGTCGCTCCCACAGAACCGAGAACTGATTCCGGCTGACTCACGATCACAGGCTTTGGATTGACGACCAGTGGTGCGCCATTACTCACTCCAGAGCCGTACACGTTGGAAACCAGCACGTCATAATACCCGGCATCTGCAAGGGAGAGAACCTCTCTCTTCAACGTTATTGTTGTCACTCCGCCTGACCCAAATCCTAAAATCGTTCCATACGCTCCGGCTATTGCTCTTCCGTTTTTACGCCACTGATAATTTAACCGCCCGGCTTCGCTATCACGCAATTCTGCCGACAATTGGAAATGGCTTCCCTCCGCTGCCTGGATAACGCCCGGACCTGTTGTGGCCAGAGCCGCCACCGGAGGCCCATGCACCACGAGTTCCCCAATTTGCCTTGGCTCAGAGCCCAGCGTTGGCGCATTCGAAAACGCGTTATGCAGCCGCACACCGTAGAAGCCCGCATCCTCGGCTCTGACCGAACCCAGAGCCAAAGTGTCCGTTGTGGCCCCTGCAATGAGGGTCCACTCCGTTGCATTGGGTCGCCGCAAGTACCACTCAAACTGCACTTCATCACCCAGCGCAAGCACTTTAAAACTGGCGCTTTCACCCTTCACCAAAGCTACAGTTTTCGCCACCGTGCCGGCTGCAAATACGACAGGATTGTTCACCGTCACTTTCCATGGTGCGCTCTCGACCGCGTTGTTCACCCGGCCAAACGCACGCACCTTGTATGCTGTCTGCTGGATCTCACTCACATTTTTGAGCTCCAGCACAGCGGATTCTTGCTTGGCCAAAATCTCCCAACTCCCAGTGCGCAACTGCCGCAAGAAGATATACTGGTGATCCGCTTGTAACGCGCCTGTCGCCGTGGCCTCCAGAGTGATTGTGTCTCCGGGATTCACAAAGTCAGACCCCGCCAAACTCACCGTCACAGGATCATAGACGTTCACATAACCGCTCTCACTTACCACCGTCCCTGCAGAATTGCTCGCTTCCACGCGGTACTCTCCTTCCTCAGATTCCCGCACTCCTGCAATCACACACGTGCTCCCCGTGCCGCTACCAATCGTGGCCCCAGGCACTGGCACCCAGAAGCCTGATCCGGGCCTACGGAAGAACCACTGAAAGGTTGTGTCCTTCGTCGTTTTCGCTGCGACGCTCAATACCGCAGACTCCCCAGGCAACCGGTTCTGAATCGGTTCGGGGTCGGCAAGAATTCTCGGCAAAGGCTCCACAATCAACGTCCACGGTATCGATTGCACCGTGACGAGGCTACCGCCTCCGATGGGAACCTGCACCGTCGCGGAATACACTCCACCATCCTCAGGCCCGACACTCCGCAAACTGAGGGTCGCGCTTTCACTTCCCCTGGCGCTCTCAGGAAGGATCCCGTTTTCTTTTGCCCATTGAAATGACAGTCCCTGCCCTGCAGTGTGTAACGGAAATGCCACGTAATCCCCTTCTTTAGCAAGGATTGTCTGCAAGACCCTCACCCCTTCACTCGAAAGACCGTCAGTCCTCGATTCGAAATTATACAACGGATCAACCGAGTTCACAAAAAGCAGGGCGCTGTCACTAACCACCTCTATCGATCCGGACGAAACGGAGCCGGAGGAAACGGCCACGGCTCGGTAGTAGCCCGTATCCGTCGTTTTTAAGTGAGCAAAATCTAACGACCCCGCATTCAACCCCGTGGCAAGATCCTCTGTCGTCAAGATACCGGTGTCAGAATCCGGGGCGCTTCGCTGCCACTTCGTAATTGTATATCCAGGAGCCGCGACCGCACTTAACCCTCCAGCCTTGCCTTCGAATCCCGTATAGGCAGATGGCTGTTGCGTAAAGGCCGCAACGGCAGTGCCGCTCAGGACGATTCCCGAGGCTGTCGCAGTGTCTCCCAGCGCGCCAGTCACCTGCACTTTGTACTCTCCGAAATCCGCGGCCGTCACCTCCGACCAGGCAAGTGTGTCCCCCGTGGTATCCAGCACTGTGTCGGCATTCGGCGGGACTCCTGCCTTGATCCAAGTGTACACTAAAGGCGGCGTTCCAGAAGCGAGCACTTTAAAGCTCGCTGCACGACTCGCACTCCCCGTCATCACAACCACACGGCCGGGAGGCGCTGCCACGATTTGCACCGGATCAAAAACCCGCACGGCGGCGCCGCGCGTTACCGTAGAGCCAATGCTCTGGTTTCCAACCTTGTTTGAAACAACACATTCATAGTCTCCAGAATCAAAGACTGAGACGGCAGTGCGGGTATAAGTGGCAGAAGTTGCTCCAGCGATCTCAATGCCGTTGCGACTCCACTGGTAGGAAAGAGTTCCTTCCCCATGAGCATGTACACCAATTGTGAAACTTCCGCCCGCCAGAATCTTCCGATCCACGGGGTGCACCTCAATGGCTGGCGGTGCGGTGACCAGCAGCACCACCTTGGCTGAATAGACACCGTCCACACTTACAGAATTGCGAGCCAACAACTCATACGTTCCTGAATCAGCACTCACTGCGGACGACAGCGTGAAAGTTTTGCCCGTAGCCCCGGGCACGGGCAACCCATCTTTAATCCACTGGAATGAAAGCACTCCCGTTCCCTCGGCCTCCGCAGAAAATGTCACGGACGTTCCGGGCCGCACAGATTTGCCCTGCGGTTGGCGGGTAAAGGCAACAGGCTTGTTTACAATTAACCGGCTTAAAGACGTCACCATCCGGCCCAAAGGCGTTGTCACCATCGCAAAGTAGACGGCCTCGTCGGAAGCTTTCACCGCGGGGAGACTAAGGGTGAAATTTGTCTGAGCGCTAATTATTTGCGCGGAACGTCCCGTTCCCCTGTACCACTGCACAGAAGTCGAGTCCGTCCGTGACAAGGCAAATCCTAAGGAGACAGCCTCCCCAGCATTCACGGTCGTACTCAGAGGGGGCTGGGTAGTAAAGCGCCATGACGCATTGGCTCTGACGTGGCACGGCGTGCTTACCACGCGTTCGAGTTTATTCGAAACAATCACGTCGTATACGCCGGCCTGCGCGGGCAGGAATGAGTCGAGAATCAACTTTGAAGTCACCGCTCCACGAATAGGCTGCCCCTCAAAACGCCACTGGTAATAAAGAACATTGTCGTCGGCATTGCTCTTAGCGAGGGCGGACAGCACTACCCTCGATCGAAACTCTCCCTGCACAAATTCCGGAAGTGCCTCTACCGTCAAAGGCGCCGCCACCGCAAGCGTTGCCTCCACGGTGCTGGTCCCATACTCGTCGGTTGCCACAAATCGATAGACACCTGCGCTGGCGCTGGACGCCGACTCAATCGCATATGAACCGCCTGTCACGGAAGCCTGCAGAGTGCCGTTGATAAACCACTGGTATTGGAGATCCGCACCCACCTTCGCCGAGCGCACCAACGGAGCCAACGTCACGGACTGTCCCGGACGCACCAACACGCTTGTAAAGCCGCTCACGATTGGCGGACGCAACACGTTTAGTTGCGTTGTCCGAACCGTAAAACGCGCCTTTTCAAGCCCGCCTGAAACGGCGCTCACCACAAGATCGTAGACACCTGAATCGGCATCCACAGCCGAGGGCAGCGAAAGCGTCCGCGTTTTCACCCCGGAATACCGCCCCCCATCTGCGAGTGGTACGCCGTTAAAGCGCCACTGGTAGCCGAGCTCCACTCCCTCCTGGGTGGGTATCACCGTGGTAAAGGGCAGGCTCACCGCAGCACCCCTTTTGCACTCCAGTATGCGGGCGGCGACCGCCGTTCCGCGGTCGTTTGGTCCAGAACTTACCGCGTCGGCGAGAATGGACGCGCCTTCATCAGGCACGGAGATGTCCAGCAGCGCGAGCGAAACACTCTTACTGGTTGCCTCACCCACATCGTTCACAGCCACCAGCCAGTAGGTGCCAACGTCCTTTGCCGCACCGACGTTTTTGACAACCAAATCACGTCCCGCGCCAACCACGGTACGTGTCGCAGCACTCTCACCCGTCAATCGCCGGTACCACGTCAACTGGGCGGGAGTCACATTATCAAGCGCGACACTAAACCGAGCCGTCTCCCCTAAATTCACGGCAACCGATTGGGGTTGCACCACAATGTTTGGCGCTGAATAGACTGCAAGATTCGCCGCGATACTGACCGAGGCATTGACATCGTTGGAGACCACAACGTCATACTTCCCATTGGCACCCGTGGAGGCAACAGAAGCCCCTTCCACACCTTCAAGCACCAAGGTTTCAGTGCCCGAACCACTGACGCGGCCGCTTTCATCCGCCAATTCAACGCCGTCTTTGCGCCAGCGGTAACTCAGCGCTCCAGTGGCCGACCTTGGCGAACCCGTGGCGGCAACGCTGAATTGCACGACCCGGCCGGGGGTCGTCGTCTGGGAGATCGGGTTCTGAATGATGCGCACGCCACTCAAAATGCTCACCACCGCCGCGGCGCTTGTCTCGCTGCCCGCCTCGTTTTCCACAATCACGTCATACAGACCCGCGTGCGAAGCTTCCGTCTTTTCAATCAAGTAGACTGCACGGTCGGGAGCACCGGCAATCGGTGTGCCATTGTAACGCCACTTGTAGTGAAGCGTCTCGCTCCCGCTCGCACGCACAGCGAGTGTAAGGCGCTTGTCCAGGGCCACGGCGGAACCCACAGGCGAGGCAATGATAACCGGTGAAACATTGACGCTCAACCCAGCCGCTTTACTAATGGAAGTACCGTAAGCGTGAGTCACAACCACATCGTAGGAACCTCCGTCTGAAGCACTCACCGGAGATATCTTCAAACTCGCAGAAGTTCCACCCGTGATATCCCGTCCATCCTTGCGCCACTGGTAGGCCAGGTTCGTCCCCGTGGCCATTACGGTAAATAGCGCTGCGTTACCGGGATTTGCACTCACAGAAACGGGGTGTTTCTCAATAATGTCCACCTCTCTCACTGACAGAGTCGCACCCGCCGTACTCACCCCGCCACGCGGGTTGCTTACCGTCACGCGATAGCTTCCAGCATCACTAGAGTGCAGGCCGTTGAGAAGAAGCGTCGAGTCGTCCACACCCGCCAGACTGCTCCAGCGGCCGCCACGTTCCCTTTCCCACTGGTAGCTGAGACGTCCACCACCCTCCGCGCTCACAGCAAAGCGCGCATTCCCTCCCGCTGCCAAGACCGCTTCCTGGGGTTCACTAAGAATTCGAACCTTTGGAAGCAGCGCCACGGAAACTTCGGGCGAAACATCCACACCCAAATTGAGTGTGCCGCTTCCAACACGAACCGCCGATTTCACCAACACCTTGTAAAGCGCCGCTTTGTCGACAGCATTCACATTCAGGGTACTATTTCCGCCCGCCGTTCCAGTGCTCACGAGAACTCCATTGCGGTACCACTCCCACGTTTTAAGGGCGGCTCCACCGATGGCACTGGCCTGCAGCACGGTTTGTACGCTTGCGGACGCCTCGTTGTCAGGCACAAGAGTCGTCGTCCCCTGCGGTAACACCACAAGACGTACTGGCTCGTAAACATCCAAACGTACGTTTTGGCTGGCCACTTCCATCGCCCCACTCGTGACAAGGACGTCGTAATCGCCGGCGACCGAAAGCGAAGCCGGTAAAATGGAAAGCACAGGATATACTGCGCCAACCAAGGCTATTCCGTTGCGACGCCATTGGTATCGCAAGCCCTTCCCCTCGGCTGACACACTGAAGGTTGCTGACCCTCCGCTCAGGACGGTGCGATCGGCGGGTTGAGTGAGAATCTTCACGTTGTCGCTGATGCTCAAGTTTGCCGCCGAACTCACCTCAGGGCTGCCGATCTTGTTGCTCACAACCACGTCGTAATCACCTTCGTTGCGATAATCTACGCTGGTAATACTGAGCATTGCAGAGGTCGTACCGGTCATTCCGGGCGCCTCCGCCAGCATGACGCCATCCTTGCGCCACTGGTAACGCAGCGGATCGGTCCCCGTTGCCTCCACTCTGAAACGCACCAACCCAAGCCGGTTTACCGTTTTCGAGACGGGCTGCCCCGTGATCCGCGCCGGAATCCGCACATCCACTTTGGCCGCTTTACTGGCAACCGAATTCACGGCGTTGCTCACAATTAAGTCGTAGACACCTGCGGCTATCTCGGAACCCTTCAGCAGCAACGTCGCTTTATTTTCGCCCGTAATCGCGACCCCGTTTTTGCGCCACTGGTAGGTCAGCTCACTGCCAGTGGCTGCCACAGAAAGCGCAATGCTCGCATTTAAATCAACGGTCACGCTTTCAGGTTGCCCCGTGATCTCAACAGGCTGTCTTACCTGTAGCTGGGCAAAAGCACTCGTCACCGAGTGGAGCACCTTTTCTCCATCCTGCACGGAAACGCGCACCGAAAATCTCGCCTGATTGTCCTCAATGGAAACTGAACCCAACGTATACTGCGGTCCATTGGCGCCCGGGATTGCCTGGCCGTCTCGCAACCATTGGTATTTAAACTCTCCTCCAGCGCCGCTCGCTCCAGCATAGCCACCTGCAGCAGTCACACTTAAAGAAGCCGGTTTCCCGGGGGTTAACAAAGCCGGCGCTACGGGGTTGGTAAGAATCCGCACTTTCCCAACCACTCTCAAAACCGCACTTGAGGTCACTTCGCTAAAGCTGTTGGCAGCCTTCGCTGTATAGCTCCCAGCGTCTGCAAACGACACCGACGGAATCACCAACGTCCCAGCACTCACAAGCGCAGAAACCGGCAGCGACGCCCCCGTGCGACTCCATGTTTTCTGCAAATTGTCGCCGGAAACGCCACACCCCGGCCATTCCAACCGCTGCCCTTCAAGCAGAGTCAAACCCGCAATCGGCGAGATTAAAACCGCCGGCGCCTGCAGCAAATCCACGGCCAGTCCCCTCGCATTGACGACACCAGCGTCATTGGACACCACCACATCGTACACCCCTGTTTGAGCGGAACCGTTGACAGTCACCTCAAAAGTTGAGGAGCGCTCGTTTTTAATTGGGACTCCATCCCGACGCCACTGGTAACGCGCTTCCCCAGCATCCGCAAAAGAAGGAAGCGAAAGCTTCAGTGCCGAGCCGGGAGCGCAAGGGACGACTGCATTGGAACTGACAGCCAGCGTCGACGGAGGCGGCACTAAACTTGAGATCGACACGACAGGAGACTCGGCGCTGGAACTTCCCTGCCACCCACTAGAGCTCCCACTGGAGGCGGCGGCCACGCCGTTTTCAACCAAAACCTTGTAGGTGCCTGACACAAGATTCGCCTTGTCTAGGGGCGTCACAACGAGTCGCGCTGAGCGTGCTCCAAGCACGGTCTGGTTTCCCGCCACACCGTCTTGCAGGGCCACTGCATTAGAACCATCCACCTTGTACCACTGGTAAACAAATGGACCCGTCCCTCCCTTGGTCGCCACTTCAAGCCCCAAACCTTGTCCCGCCCGAATTCGACGCGCCTGGCTGCTGAAAAGGGCACCATCAATCACCACGGGTGCAAGCACCTGCACAGGGGCTGGCGCGCTGGTGACACTCAGATTCTGGCCCGCAACCAGAGCACTGACCAAGACATCATAGACTCCCGCAACCGCGGCGCTAAAATTGGAGAGCACTAACGCCGTCGTCCCAACCCCGGAAACACCAGAACCATCCGCAAGAGGGTTGCCGTCGCGCCGCCATTGATAAGAAATCGTGCCCCCTGAGGTTGCCGCATTCACGCTGAGCCGGACCGACTCTCCCTGGGCCGCTATCACACCGCGCGGTTGTGTTTGAATATCCAGAGTCGACACCTGCAGCAAGGCTCTCTCCACCGTCGTCCCATAATTGGCAGCGATGACACTCAGTTCATAGATGCCACCGAGCGCACGCCCCACATTGGGAAGCGTTAGCGATGCACCACGCCCAACTTCCTCACCCTTGAATTTCCAAACATACTCCACCGCCGTATCCTCCAAGACCGCACTGTTTTGAAGGGTCGCAGTGAAGGTCTGGCTGGCACCCTCAGCCGCCACGGCTCCGGATGGCGTGATTCGCACCATCGGCGTTCCCTGCTCCACTCTCAACTCAGGACTCCACACCTGCACCCCGGCACTGCTCATCGCCAAGCGGTAAACACCTGTATCTCCTGCCACAGCCGTGGCCTTCGAAAATTGTGTCCCCGTTCCAACAGCCACTCCGTTGCGAAACCACTGGGCGGAGACTTCACCAGCCGCAGGGCCGATAAATTCGGCTGCAAGCGCGAATGACTGGCCGAGCACCAGTCCGCGAGGAGCGCCCGGCCCACTCTGGCCGCCGACAGAAAGCACCGGGCCACCCACCGTAAATGCGAGTCGCTCCACGACGGACACCGCGCTCTCGACCGCACCCGCGGCGTTGCTCGCCACAACCGTGTACCGATCAACCGCTGCCTTCGCACTTGGCGCCAGGATCAGAGTCGCTCCCGTCCCTCCCTCCACAACCACTCCATTGAGTTTCCACTGGTAGGAGGGCACAGGCAACCCGTTCGCGGACGCATTGAGCTGTGCAGATTCACCCCACTTTAATCGCAGCGCATTCGCCGGCTGTACCAAAAACACCGGCAAAGCCGCCTGCACGCTCAATTCCAACACCCCAGTGGCCGTGCCCGATTCGCTTGAGGCCGTCACAGCAACCTGCTGCGTGCCCGTAGAAACCGTCACGCCACTGATCACCCCTGTCAGGGAATTCAACTGCAGCCCCTCAGGAAGATTCTGCGCAGTGAACTGACTTACTGTGTTGCGTGCCGGAATCAGATACGAAAACGGGGCTCCAGCTATTGCCAAGGCTTTCAAGACCGCGGGTAAAACAGGCGCCGGCGGCAGGACATTGAGGACCAGCGTCGCATTTCCTGTCCCGCCGTCGTTAGTGGCACTCAGCGCAAAAGCCGCGCTGCCCGCAGAGAGGGGCGTGCCGTTAATAAGCCCCGTGAGGGAATTAAGCACGAGGCCTGCAGGCAAAACACCCGTGGCGTAATTCTTCGGCTGATTGGTCGCTAGAATCTGATACCTAAAAGACGAACCCGCCGTCGCACTTGCCGCCAGTTCTCCACCAATCACAGGCGCTGGCGGCACCACCCTCACATTCAATACTGAACTTCCCGTGCCGCCCTCGTTTGTGGCTCCCAACTCGATGGCGTACACACCCACCACGGTCGGCGTACCACTGAGAACCCCCGAATTCGCATCCAGCAAGACTCCCTCAGGCAGGCCTTTGGCAGTATACGAAGCAGGATTGTTACTTGCGCGCACCGCGTATTTAAACGGAGTTGCCACAGGCACTGTGAGACCCTGCACCACCGACAATGCGGGCGCCACCGGTTGCGCGGTTACATTCAAAAACAGCTGCGCCGTGCCTGTCCCTCCTGCATTCGTTGCCTCTATGCGGATAGCAACCATGCCCACACTCAAAGGTTTTCCAGTGAGCACCCCGCGCGTGGAATCAAAGCTCAACCACACAGGCAACTCAGAAACCGCGTACTGCGTGGGAGTATTTGAGGCCATAATGCCATAAATAAACGCCGAGTTCACCCGCGCACTCACCGCCAGAGGGGAACTGATCACGGGAAGCGGGGGCAGGACACGCAGCGCCAAATTCGCTTTACCCGTTCCTCCGTTGTTATAGGCCTCCAGCGCTACGACAAAGTCACCACTCGCTGTGGGCGTACCAGACACAGCGCCCGTTGCGGCGTCATAGGACAAACCTTGGGGCAAATTTTTAACCGCGAACCCCGTGGGCAAATTGGTTGCGGCGATTTGGTAGGCGAAGGGTTGACCAAAAGCTGTCTGCTGAGTCAGCGCACTGGAAATTGCGGGCGCCAGTACGTTGATACTTAACCACAGCGTGCCAGTGCATGTACCGCCGTTATTGGACGCGGTGATCGACACCTTTTGGGCGGCTGTATACGCGGTGGGTGTGCCGGAAATAAGTCCGGTGCTTGCATTGAGCGTGAGGCCCGCAGGCAGGTTGGTGGCGGTGAAACGGGTCGGGGTGTTCGTCGCGCCGATCTGATAGCTGAACGCGCTACCCACAATACCATTCGCATTCAAAGTGCCCGTCAGCACCGGCACCGGAATTACCGCCGTGATCTCCAGCGGCGCCGTCCCAGTGCCAGTCGAGTTTGTCGCACTCAACGTCCCACTGAACACGCCCACGGTCGTCAGCGTCCCTCCAATCAGGCCCGTCGCAGAATTGAGCGTCAACCCGGGCGCAAGGCCCGTGGCGCCGTAACTTGTCGGCAAATTGGTCGCACCGATCTGGTAGATAAACGCGCTGCCCGCAACCCCGCTCGCCTTCACCGTACCCGTCAGCACCGGTGCGGGGATCAGCGCGGTGATCTCCAGCGGTGCCGTCCCAGTGCCAGTCGAGTTTGTCGCTCGCAGCGTCCCGCTGAACACGCCCACCGTTGTCAACGTCCCGCTGATTATACCATTCGCAGAATTGAGCGTCAGTCCGGGGGCGAGACCCG